>JAODBP010000194.1 GCA_025464025.1 Actinomycetes bacterium
ACTCGGAGACGAGGCCGTCGAGGTTCGGCTCCTTCGGCGGCAGCTCCTTGCCCACGTAGGGCGTGCCGACGTAGACGAACCCGAGGACCGAGTCCTCGACGTTCAACCCGAGCGCCTTCTTCACGTACTCGTCCTCGCACGGGTCGCCCGTTCGCCACATGGCGCCGTAGCCCAGGGCATGGGCGGCGATGAGGATGTTCTGGGTGGCGGCCGAGGCGGCGTCGCGCTGGTCGACCCACGGGATCTTCTCGCTGGGCTGGCGCACGGCCGAGACCACGAGGACCAGCGGGGCCCGCCCGAGCTTGGTGCGCTCCTTCTGGGCCTTGGCCGGCACCGGGGCCTTGCCGGTGTCGGTGCAGCGCCGGAAGTAGGCCTCCTCGAGCACCTCGCCGAAGGCGTCGATGCCGGCGCCCCGGATGACGGTGAAGCGGAACGGCCGCAGCTCGCCGTGGTCGGGCGCCATGGCGCCGGCCTCCAGGATCAGGCGCAGGTGCTCCTCGGTCGGGGCCGGCTCGGTGAGCCGGCCGTACGACCGGCGGGTGCGGATGGCCTCCAGTGCGTCCATGGCTACCAACCTCGTTCGATCCACTCGTCCAGATGGGGGCGCTCGGCGGCCACGGTGGTGTCGAGCCCGTGGCCGGGCAGCACGATCGTGTCAGGCGGGAGCGTGAAGAGCTTGCGGTCGACCTGCTCGATGATCGTGGCGAAGCGGGAGGCGTCGCCCTCGGTGTTGCCCGGACCACCGGGGAACAGGGTGTCGCCGCTGAAGAGGATCGGCGCGCCCTCGAGCTTGAAGCACATCGACCCGGGCGTGTGGCCCGGGGTGGCGATCGTGTGCAGCCGCAGCCGGCCGACCTCGAGCACCGACTCGTCCTCGAGGATGTCGTCGTAGGACGGGAGCATGGCGGCGTCCTCGGCCGTGACGGCGACGCGGTAGCCGGCGTCGCGCACGGCGGGCACGGCCTGGATGTGGTCCCAGTGGCCGTGGGTCTCGAGCACCTGGCGCACGCCCAGCGACCGGCACAGCTCGAGCAGCAGCTCGTGCTCGTTGGCCGCGTCGAGCAGCACGGCGTTGCCCGTCTCCTTGCAGCGGAGCACGAACACGTTGTTCTCGTAGGGGCCCACGACGACGCGGTGGATCTCGGACCGCTCGTCTGACCAGTGCAGACTCATGCCTCCGAGGCTACGAGATCGAGGTCCAAAGCGACGGCCGCGCTGACCTGGCGGGGGTCGAGGGTGAGGTAGCGCAGCGGCTTGGGGAGCCGGCTGGCCGCCGCCAGGTGGATGGCGTGGGTCACGGCCAGCCCGTAGCTGGCGCCGAGCTCGGCGGCCACGGCGAGGCAGCGGTCGTCGACCGGCACCACGTGGAAGGCGTCCCAGTCGTCGGCCAGCATCCGGTGGAGGCGGTCGACCTGGCGGGGCGTGGCGGCGACGCGGGCCAGCGTGAGGGCGGCCTCGGTCCGGGCCAGCTCCGATGCGACCCACACGTCGTCGGCCGCCATCGCTTCGTTCACCGCGTCCCGCTCCGGCTCGTCCACGTACCGCTTGACCAGGGCGGAGGTGTCGACGAAGAGCACGGTCAGGCCCCCGTCAGGAGCGCCAGCGAGCAGGGGGCAGTCGAGCGGAACCTGCGGAGCGAGACCATCAGCTCAGTGTCGATGAACAGCACTACCGGACCTCGCGCAGGGCGCGGTCGGTGCGGGCGTCGACCGGCACGTCGAGCGGTTCGGGCGCCGGTGGGCGGTCCCGGCGGCGGGGCGGGAGGACGGCGCGCACGGCGACCAGGTCGTCGAGGGTCGGCCCACCGGTGGGAGCGAGCGGCACGAGGCGGGCCATCGGCTCCCCGTTGACCAGCACCACCACCTGCTCGCCCGACGACGCCCGCCGCACGAGGGCGGCCACGTCCCGCCGCAGCTCCCGGATCCCGACCCGCATGGTGTACACAGGTGTACACGCGCTGGCGTGCACGGGCAAGCGATGCGCCCTACGGTCCGAGCCATGAACTTCGCCTTCTCCGAGGAGCAGGAAGAGCTCCGCCGCACCGTCCGCCAGTTCCTCGACCAGAAGTCGCCCGAGACCGAGGTCCGGCGCCTGATGGAGACCGACGAGGGCTACGACACCGCCGTCTGGAAGCAGATGGGCGAGCAGCTCGGCCTCCAGGGCCTGGCCATCCCGGAGGAGTTCGGCGGCTCGGGCTACGGCTACATCGAGCTCATCGTCATCCTCGAGGAGATGGGTCGCCGCCTGCTGTGCGCGCCGTACTTCTCCACCGTCGTGCTGGCGGCCAACACGCTCATCCACTCGGGTGACGACGCGGCCAAGAAGGAGCACCTCCCCGGCATCGCCACCGGCGAGACCATCGCCACCCTGGCCTTCACCGAGGAGTCCGGCCGCTGGGACGAGGGCGGCATCACCGCCACGGCCACGCAGTCGGGCGACGGCTGGACGATCAGCGGCACCAAGTCCTACGTGCTCGACGGCCACGTGGCCGACCTGGTCCTCGTCGCCGCCCGCACCGGTGCCGGCGTGTCGATCTTCGCCGTGCCGGGCGACGCCGCCGGCCTCACGCGCACGCTGCTCACCACCATGGACCAGACCCGCAAGCAGGCGAAGCTCGACTTCGCCGACGTGCCGGCCACGCTCGTGGGCACCGACGGCGCCGGCTGGTCGACCATCGAGCAGGTCCTCGACCTGGCCGCCGTGGCCCTGGCCGCCGAGCAGGTCGGTGGCGCCCAGTTCGTCCTCGACATGGCCGTCCAGTACGCCAAGGACCGCATCCAGTTCGGCCGCCCGATCGGCTCGTTCCAGGCCATCAAGCACAAGTGCGCCGACATGCTGCTCGAGGTCGAGTCGGCCAAGTCGGCCGCCTACTACGCCGGCTGGTGCGCCGCCGAGCTGAACGACGAGCTGCCGTCGGTCGCCGCCCTGGCCAAGGCCTACTGCTCCGAGGCCTACTTCCACGCCACCGCCGAGAACATCCAGATCCACGGCGGCATCGGCTTCACGTGGGAGCACCCGGCCCACCTCTACTTCAAGCGGGCCAAGA
>JAODBP010000218.1 GCA_025464025.1 Actinomycetes bacterium
GTGTACCGCCAGCACCGGACGCCCGGGGCCGGGCCACGACCGCGCTGCGAGCGCGGCACCTCCGACGTCGAGCCAGGTCTCCTCCACGGCGGCCACGCTACGTCGCGCGGCCGCCCGCCGCCCCTCAGCGGCCGAAGGGGTCCAGGCTGCTCGCGACGACCCACATCGAGAAGTACTGCGCTGCCGCGCCGTAGGCCTGTCCGAGGGCGACCTTCGCACCGTCCACCTGGTGCTGGCCGGCCATGCCGCGGACCTGGAGCGCGGCCTCGGCCAGACGCAGCAGGCCGGAGGCACCGATCGGGTTCGAGGAGAGCACGCCGCCGGACATGTTGACCGGGAAGTCCCCGTCGAGGGCGGTCTCGCCGCTCTCGACCATCTTCCAGCCCTGGCCCTTCTCGGCGATCCGGTGCGCCTCGAGCCACATCGGCTCGTACCAGCTGAACGGCACGTAGAGCTCGGCGCAGTCGAGCTGCTCGCGCGGGTTCGTGATGCCGGCCTGCCGGTACAGGTCGTCGGCGCAGTCGAAGGCGCCCTGCGGCGTCACCGGGTCGCGACCGGGGAACGTCGACGGCTCGGACCGGACCGCGGTGCCGAGGATCCACGCCGGAGCGCGGCCGGCTGCCGCGGCGGCCTTGCCGCCCTCCTCATCGGTGAGCACGACCGCGCACGCGCCGTCGGACGACGGGCAGGACTCGAGGTACCGCACCGGCTCCCACATCATCGGCGACTCCTTGACCTTCTCCAGGGAGATGTCGGTGAGCTTCAGGTGGGCGTACGGGTTCTTCAGCGCGTTGAGCCGGTCCTTCACCGCGACCATCGGGCCGATGTCCAGGGGCGAGCCGCTGCGGGCGATGTAGGAGCGCATGTAGGGCGCGAACGCACCGCCCGCGCCGAGGGAGCCGCCGCGGCCGGAGCCGAGCGCGAACTGCGCGTTGCCCTCGGACTGCTTCTGGTAGGCGACCGCGAGGACGCGCTTGTGCCGGCCGGTCTCGACGTGGTGCGCCGCGACGATGCCGGTGGTCGCGCCGACGGAGCCCGCGGTGTGGACGCGGAACATCGGCTTGCCGTGCGCACCCAGGGCGTCGGTCAGGTAGAGCTCGGGCTTCATGACGCCCTCGAACAGGTCGGGTGCCTTGCCGAGGACGACGGCGTCGATGTCCGACCAGTCCATCTGGGCGTCCTCGAGGGCGCGGGTCGCGGCCTCGCGCACCAGGCCGCCGAGGGACACGTCCCAGCGGCGGGTCTTGTGGTGGGTCTGACCGACGCCCACGACGGCGCAGGGCTGGTGGCTCATCGCGCATCTCCCTCGAGGACGCAGACCAGGTTCTGCTGCAGGCACGGGCCGGACGTGGAGTGCCCGAGCGTGCGGTGCTTGCCGTTGTCGCGGATCTGGCGAGCCGCCTCGATGATGCGGATCAGGCCGGTGGCCATGATCGGGTTGGTGGCCAGCGGGCCGCCGGACGGGTTGATCGCGGTCTTGGAGGCGTCGAGGCCGAGGGCCTCGACCAGCAGCGGCTCCTCGTGGGTGAAGGCCGCCTGGATCTCCGCCACGTCGATGGCGCCCTCGCCCACACCGGCGGCCTTGGCCGCCAGCGACGTCGACCTCGACGTCAGCAGGTCGCGCGAGCCGGGGTAGTGCGACTCGGAGCAGTGGGCGAAGCCGGTGATCCACACCGGGTTCTTGCTCAGCTGCTTGGCCTTCTCGGCTCGGGCGATCACGACGGCGGAAGCACCGTCGGTGATCGGCGGGAGGTCGTGCCGGCGCAGCGGGGCGTTCACGTAGTCGCCCTTCAGCAGCTCGGCGGCATCGAAGTCGCCGCTGACCTGCGCGTAGGACGAGCCCTTGGCGTCACCGCGGCGGGCGGCGGCGGTCTCGGCCATCTGCTGCTCGGTGACCTTGCCGGCGTCGATGAGCGCCCGGGCCTGGAGGGCGGCGAACGACACGGCGTCGGCACCGAGCGGGGCCAGGTAGTACGGGTCCATCTCCATCGGGTAGATGAGCGCCGGGTCGGCGGTCGACGACCGACCCGAGCCCATGGCGCACGCGACGTCGATGTCGCCCAGCAGCAGGCGCAGGTAGGCCTCGTAGAGGGCCCAGGCGCCGTCCATCTCGACGTGGCTGTCGCGCTTCGGCGGCCATGCGCCGACAGCGTCGATGTTCTGCACGAACGAGAAGGCCTGGCCGGCGACGTAGTCGCACGAACCGGCGCAGGTGAAGTCGACCTCCTTGCGGGTGATGCCGGCGTCGGTGACGGCGCCGGTGATCACCTCGTTCAGGAGCTGGGCCTCGGTCTTGCCGGTGTGGCGCTCCATCGGCGAGATGCTCCAGCCGATGATCGCGATGTCATCAGCGTTGTCTCCTGGGCGAGAAGTAGAAGCAGTCATCACGGCATCCTGTTCACGAGGTTCGGGTCGTCGACATCGGCCTCACCGGTGGGCATCCACCCGATGAGGCGGCCTTCCCGGCGGGGGTCGTAGTCGTTGGCCTCGCCCTCCGAGGCCCAGACGGCCGACACCTTCATGCCGATGTGGACGTCGTCCACCGGGGTGTCGAGCAGGACCTGGAAGCCGAGGACGACGTCGACGTCGTCGAGCTTGATGTGGACCCGCGAGAACCGCTCGGTCTCGGTCTGGCCGGGGTACTGGACCGGCTCGATGATCGTGTAGTTCGACACCACGCCGCGCTGGGGCAGGTCGATCTCGTGCGCCTGGGTGAGCTCGACGGCGTCGATCGGGCAGAAGCTCTTCTGGCTCGTGTAGAGGCGGCCGCACTCGGGGCACTTGAAGCCGAGGAAGCGGCCCTCGTCGTTGGCCTGCTCGCCCCGGACCACGTTCGCCGGGATCGGCGTGTTGTAGGTGATGGACGCGTTGTAGTCCATCATCGTCACCGGCTCCGAGGCGCCGGCGCCGCCGCCGCCCTGGGGCTCCTCACCGGGCACGAAGGCCTCGATGTCGGTGATGTGGCCCTTGCGCTCGGCCCGCCAGCGCGGGGCGACGCGCATGCCCGTCGACATGGCGTCGATCGAGCCGGCGTCGACCGCGTGCATGATCGCGGTGTCGGCGCCGTCGAGCTTGATGAGGGCGAAGGCGAACGGCTTCGACAGCGGGTGCTGCTCGCTCGGCTTCGCCACCCAGTTCCACGACTGGACGGTGCCGGCCGGGCCGACCTCGACGAAGTCGTGGGCCAGCTCCTTGCCGGTCTTCGGATCCCACTCGAGCGGCGGGCACATGACCTCGCTGCCGTTGCGGATGCCGAGCAGCTTCTGCTCGGTGAGACCTGTCATGAACGCCCCCAAGACGGGCCCGAGGGACCGCTTGTAGGGGAACTTGATCACGCTCTCGACTGTCTTGGTCAAGGCACTCTCCCCATGTCTTCCGGAATGTTGGCAACATACAACAAAGTCTGAAGGGGGAGAGATGCCGTCACCGATCCAGCGCGACCCAGCCGAGACCTGCCGGCTGCTCACCGAGTGGCTGGCCAAGACGTTCCCCGCCGAGGGGCTGATCACGGTGACCGGCGTGGCGATCCCGGAGTCCAGCGGCTTCTCCGGCGAGACGCTCCTGGTCGACGCAGACTGGGCCGGCGAGCGCCGCGACCTCGTCGTCCGCGTCTCGCCGACCACCTACACCGTGTTCCTCGACGCCGACTTCGAGGCCCAGTACGAGGTCATGCGGGCCTTGGCCGAGCACACCGACGTGCCGATGCCGGAGATGCTGGCCTTCGAGGCCGACCCGTCGTGGCTGGGCTCGGCGTTCTCGCTCATGCGCCGGGTGGAGGGCGAGGCCGCACCGGACTCGCCGCCCTACACCGAGTCGGGCTGGGTCATGGACGCCACCGCCGAGCAGCGGGCCCGCATGTACGACAGCGGGCTCCGGGCCATGGCCCAGGTCCACGCCACCGACTGGAAGGCGCTCGGGCTCGAGCGGGTCGACCGCGACGAGTTCGACTACGTCGAGCAGTACTACGCCTGGGCGCTGGAGGAGTCGGGCCTCGACAACCCGATCATGGAGCGGGCCATGGCGTGGATCCGGGCCAACCGCCCGGTCCCGCCGGCCGAACCGGCCCTGTGCTGGGGCGACAGCCGGCCCGGCAACCTCCTGTTCCGCGACTTCGAGGTCGTCGCCGTCCTCGACTGGGAGATGGTCGAGATCGGCGACCCGATCATGGACCTGGCCTGGTGGCTCTTCCTCCAGCGCTACCACACGGTCGGCTCGAACCAGCCGCTCCCCGAGGGCTTCCTCGACGAGGCCGCCGCCGTCGCCCGCTGGGAGGTCCTGACCAGCCGGACCGCCGATCCCGAGGTGCTGCGCTACTACGTCGTGTGGGCCGGCATCCGCTTCGGCATCGTGATGATGCGGCTCGGGACGTTGTTCAAGACGTTCGGGCTCCTGCCGTCGGAGGTGCCGATGGAGAGCAACAACCCGGTGCTCGACCTGCTCGCCGCCGAGCTGGCGCGATAGCCATCTGTCGGTTTTCCCCGCCACCGGCCTAAGGTGGACGGTCCCTCAAAACCCAGGATGTGCGTGTGACGAAGGCCAAGGAAGATGCGTTCGTGGTCGAAGGTACGACCGAAGAGGCGCTGAAGGGCGGGCGGTTCCGCATCGCCCTCGAGAACGGGCACACCGTGCTCGGTCACCTCAGCGGCAAGATGCGTCGGAACCACATCCGCATCCTCCCGGGTGACCGCGTGCAGGTCGAGCTGTCGGCCTACGACCTGGCCAAGGGCCGCATCACCTACCGCTACAAGTAGCGGGGGTGGGTCAGCTCAACGAATGGTGAGCTGACCGCCGTCGACGTTCCACTGCTGGCCCGTGACCCACGCGCCTTGGTCGGAGCACAGGAAGACCGTGGTGTGGGCGATGTCCTCGCCCGTGCCGGCGCGCCCGAGCGGGATGTTCCGCTCGATGGTGCGCTCCCACGCGCCGGCGGCGCGGATGTCATCGAGCCGGCTGGTGTCGATGATGCCGGGGCAGACGGCGTTGACCCGGATGCCCGCCGGGCCCAGCTCGGCCGACATGGCCTGGGTCAGGGCGTGCAGCCCGGCCTTCGACGCCGAGTAGGCGGCCGTCCGGGGCCCGCCGATCTTCCCGCCCACCGACGAGATGTTCACGATCGAGCTGCCGGCGGTCATGCGGGCGGCGAACGCCTTCGACATGTAGAACGCGCCGTCGAGGTTGACCGACAGGACCGTGCGCCACTGCTCGACGCTCAGCTCGAGCACCGGCACCCGGTCG
>JAODBP010000249.1 GCA_025464025.1 Actinomycetes bacterium
GGCGGCGTCGGGCACCTCGTCGGCGAGCCACCGGAGGAAGCCGGCCGCCTCGCCGCCGTCGCCCGCGCCGCGGACGTCGCCGTAGAGCAGGCCGGGCGCCACCGGGCGGCCCCGCCGGTCGACCGCGGTGAGCGAGGGGACCATCGACGACACGGCGACTGCTGCCGGGGCCGTGCCCGCGAGGCGCCGCAGCGCCCGTCGCGGCCCCCGCCGCCAGGCCCGATCGGCGTCGTGCTCGAGCCGGTCGGGCGCCGGCACGACGACCGGGTGCGGCACCCGCACGCGGTCGACGATGACGCCGTGGGCATCGACGGCGACGGCCTTGACCGAGGTGGTGCCGATGTCGACCCCCACGGTCACCGGCCCAGGAGGTGACACGGCCGTTACATTAAGCCACCATGCCGGACGCCGACCGACCGAGAGCCTTCGTCACCGCGCCGCTGCGCGGCCCAGGGCTCGATCGGCTCCGGGAGCTGGCCGACGTGACCTACGACGCCTGGATCGATCACCAGCCCCTGCGCCTCTACGACGCCGACGCGCTCGCGGCCCGGGCATCGGAGCTCGGTGCCTCGATCCTCGTGGTCGAGGCCGACAGCGTGAAGGGCCCGGTCCTCGAGCTGCCGCTGCTGGCCATCGCCTCGACCCGGGGCGATCCCAACAACGTCGACGTCGCCGGCGCCACCGCGGCCGGGATCCCCGTGCTGCACGCGCCGGGCCGCAACGCCGACGCCGTCGCCGAGATGGCGGTGGCCCTGCTGTTCGCCCTCAACCGCCACGTCCTCGCCGCCGACGCCGACGTGCGCGCCGGGCGGGTCTACGCCGATGGGACGATCCCGTACCAGCGGTTCCGGGCCTGGGAGCTGCGGGGCCAGACGGCCGGCATCGTCGGCTACGGCGCCGTCGGCCGGGCGCTGGCCTGGCGGCTCGAGGGGCTGGGCCTCCGGGTCATCAGCCACGACCCGTACAGCCCCGATGCCACCCACGACCTCCCGTCGCTGCTGGCCGAGGCCGACATCGTCTCGATGCACGCCCCGGTCACGCCGGAGACGACCGGCATGATCGGCGCCGAGCAGTTCGCGGCGATGAAGGACGGTGCGGTGTTCCTCAACACGGCCCGCGCCCACCTGCACGACACCGACGCCCTCGTCGGCGCACTGCGCGACGGGAAGCTCGCCGGCGCCGGGCTCGACCACTTCGTGGGCGAGTCGCTGCCGACCGACCACCCGCTGGTGGGCATGGCCAACGTCGTGCTCGCGCCCCACATCGGCGGCGCCACCTACGACACGGAGACCCGCCAGTCGGCCATGGTCGCCGACGGCATCGAGGCGCTGCTCGACGGGCGCCGGCCGGCCCACATCGTGAACCCGGAGGTCCTGGCATGAGGTTGGTCGCATGAGGTTCGTGGACGACGCCGAGCGGGCCGTGCTCGACGCGGCCAAGGCGATGCTGCGCAAGGGCCTGGTCGAGGGGACGGCCGGCAACCTCTCCGCCCGCCGGGAGGACGGCGCGATCGTCATCACGCCGTCGTCGGTCGACTACGAGGACATGGCGCTCGACGACCTCGTCGTCGTCGACCTCGACGGCCAGGTGCTCTCGGCCAAGGAGGGGCGCTCGCCGTCGTCGGAGAAGGCGCTCCACCTGGCCTGCTACAAGGGCATTGACGACGTCGGCGCGGTGATCCACTCCCACCCGGTCCACGCCACGATGTTCGCCGTGACCCGGCTCCCGATCACGGCCTGCATCGACGAGTTCGCCATCTACGTCGGGGGTGACGTCCGGTGCGCCGAGTACGCCCCGAGCGGTTCGGAGGAGATGGGCGTCGCCGTCGTCGAGGCGCTCCAGGGCCGGGGGGCGGCGCTGATCGCCAACCACGGCATGGTGGCCGTCGGTCCGAGCCCGGCGAAGGCGCTGCACATCACCGGCCTGGTCGAGCGCAGCGCCCAGATCGTGTGGGGGGCCCAGCAGCTCGGCCCGCTCCACCCGCTGCCCGACGACGTGAACCGCCGCTTCGCCGACATCTACGGCTACCTCCGCCAGCACCCCATGTAGGCGGCGGTCGAAGAACCAAAGACGCAACCAAGGGGCGATGGCTGCGGCGCGCCCGTCGTGCGGCCGGCAAGTCCAAGCGTTGTGTGCAGTTGACCTCGCATGTCGAGGCGAAGTGCACACAACCCGGTTCCGGAAGGTCGCCGCAGCAGGTCCGGCGCGCGGTGGGCCGCCCCCTTGGTTGCGTCTTGGTCTTTGGCCGCGCGATCAGAAGGGCTGGGCGGGGGGACCGGTGCGGGGGCCGGGGGTGAAGGTGGCCGGCATCCGCACCACGCCGTTCAGCTCCGGGTTCCCGTCGTAGAAGCGGGTCGCCTCGCGGTCGACCACGTAGTCGGGGATCCGGGTCAGGACCTCGGCCAGGAGCACCTGGAACATGGTGCGGGCCAGGTGCATGCCGATGCAGCGGCGGGGGCCGAGCCCGAAGGCCACGTGGGGGTTCGGCGCCCGGTCGAGCACCACGGCGTCGGCGTCGTCGAACACCCGCTCGTCGCGGTTGGCCGACAGCCAGCTCAGCACGACGTGGTCGCCCCGGTGCAGCTCCTGCCCGCCCAGCTCGACGTCGCGGGTGACGGTGCGGGTCAGCGTCTCGTTCACCGAGAAGAACCGCAGGAACTCCTCGGTGGCCGAGGGGAGGAGGGCCGGCTCGTCGACCAGACGGTGGCGGAGGTCGTGGTGGGCGTCGAGGTGGTGCAGGGCGAGCGAGGTCAGCGACGTGGTCGTGTCGAGCCCGCCACCGACGAGGTTCCAGAGCACGGCGGCGATCTCGTCGTCGGTCAGCAGCCGGTCGTCCTCCACCCGGAGGTGCACGAGGGCGGTGAGCAGGTCGTCGCGAGGAGTCGCCCGTCGGGTGGCGGCCTCGGCCACCAGCCCGGCGAGCATGTCGGGGACGTTGGCGACCGCCTTCCTGTGCTCGGGCGATCCCTGGCGGTAGGCCACCGTTCCGTGGAACAGCTCGGCGTAGTGGGGCCAGGCCTCGCGGGGCAGCCCGACGAGCTCCATGGTGACGATCGAGGGCACCGGGTTGGTGAAGTCGAGGACGAGGTCCATCGAACCGGTCTCGATCCGCTGGTCGAGGAACCACGTCGCCGTCCGCTCCATCAGCGGGCGGAGGGCCTGCACGGCCGTCGGCGTCATGAACGGGTTGAGCACCCGGCGGAGGGCGTGGTGGATCTCGTCACCGGCCTCGGCGATGCCGATCGGCGGCACGAACTTCCCGCGCGGGATGCCGGTGATGCCGAGGTAGTCGATGCCGTCCTCGCCGCCCGGCACGTAGCGGCTGGAGAAGGCCTCCTCGTCCCGCGACACCGCAGACACCTCGTCGTAGCCGGCGACCGTCCAGAAGCCCCCGTACCGGGGGTTGAAGGCGACCGGGCACTGCCGCAGCTCGGCCCACGCCTCGTGGCGTCGCTCGTGGAACGCCGGGTCGTGGTGGTCGAAGTCGACGGTGGGCGGGGTGCTCATCGGTTGCCTCCTCCGGCGGGCCCGCGGCCGGAGCGGGTGAGCAGCTCCGGTCCGCGGTCGGTCACGAGGACCAGGTCACGTTCGAGGTGGCCGCCGACGCCGTCGGCCACCACCCAGCTGGTCAGGGCCAGCACCATCCCGGCCGCCAGCACCTCGTCGGCCCCGACGTCGTCGCCGATGACGGGCCGCTCCATGCCGAGGCCGACGCCGTAGGCGATCGGGGCGGCCGGCACCGGCGCTCCGGTGGCGCGCCAGGCAGCCACGAGGTCGGCGCCGGTGGCGCCGGGACGGCAGGCGTCGCGCACGGCGGCCAAGGCG
>JAODBP010000290.1 GCA_025464025.1 Actinomycetes bacterium
ACCGGCGACGGATTGACACCATTTTTGATGTCAATCCGTCGCCGGTTCGGGGAGCATCAGGTCCGGCGCGCCCAGGTCGTCCCCTCGGAGCGTCCTTCGTCTTTCCGCGGAAACAGGAGGGGCGATATCGCACGCCTCAGCCGCGCGTGTTCAACCCGCGCTCACTCGTCCTCGTCGTCGTCCGGGTCGCCCTCCCGGGCCAGGTCCTTGGCCTGCTTCCGGAGGAGGAGGGGCCAGCCCACGATGCCGACGGTGGCGAAGATGAACCACTGCACGGCGTAGGACCGGTGCGGGCCCTCGTCGGTGGCCGGCAGCGGGAGCAGCTCGGGGAACGTGCCGTCCTTCGGCGCCGGCCCGGTGAGCTGGAGGTAGACGGGGACGAGCCGGGCATCGACCTGCTGCTGGAGCCGGGGGACGTCGACCCGGTTCACCACGAGCTGGCGACCGGTGCGGTCCTGGGGGCCGATCGACCCCCGCGTCTCGCTGGCCCGCAGGATGCCCTCGACGGTCACGGTGCCGGCGCCCTTCGGCCGCACGTTCGAGAGGATGTCCTCGTCGGTGCCGCCACCGAGCGGGGCGAACCCCCGGTTCACGATGACGGCCTCGTCGCCCACCAGGAGCGGGGTGAGGACGTGGAAGCCAGGCTGCTCGTTCAGCGACCGGGAGCGGACGAGGACGGTGTCGGCCGCGTCCCAGCGGCCCTGCACCTCGACCCGCCGGTAGACGGCGCCGTCCGGCCCGGCGTGCAGGGCGTCGTCGAGCGAGGCGGGCGCGGCCTCCTCACGGGCGTGGATCAGCGCGTTGCGGTGCTGCTTCTGGTGGAGGCGTCGCAGCTGCCAGAAACCGCAGTTGATGAACACCACCACGAGGAGCAGGCAGAGCAGGTGCCCGAAGATCCACTTGGGGCGCAGCCAGAACCGGGTGGTCACGGTTCCCAACCATGGCACCGCGGCCCCCGGGTCGCGCGATCAGGCCTCTAGTGGTCGCGCCAGGCCACGTAGGCGGCCAGGTCGACGAGGGCCACCTGGGCCTCCTCGGTGACGGCCAGCTCCTTGGCCGCCTGGATCGCCTCGTCGGTGAGCTCGGCGATCCGGCGCTCGACCTCGGCCGCCGCGCCGGTGGCGACCAGCACCTCCTGCACGGCGGCCACGCCGTCGGCGCCGAGCGCAGGGTCGCCGACCCGGGCGAGCACGGTGGCCCCCGCCCCGGTGGCCCGTTCGCGGGCGATGGCGAGCAGCGGCGTGGGCTTGCCCTCGAGGAGGTCGTCGCCGACCGGCTTGCCCATCGTCTCGCTGTCGCCGAACGCACCGAGCAGGTCGTCGCGCAGCTGGAACGCCTCGCCCAACGGGATGCCGTAGGCGGTGAGCGGCGGGGCGAGCTCGTCGAGCCGGCCGGCCATCGCGGCGCCGAGGTGGAGGGGGCGCTCGACCGTGTACTTGCCCGACTTGTAGGTGGCGATCCGGCGGGCGGCGGCGACGTCGGTGTCGCCGCGCGCCGTGCCCAGCATGTCGAGGTACTGGCCGATGTTGAGCTCGACCCGCAGCTCGTCCCACACCTGGCGGGCATCGGGGGTGAGCGGGGCCAGGAGCATGTCGGCGTAGACGAACGCGAGGTCGCCGATGAGGATCGCGACCCCCTCGCCGAACCGGCGCGACTCGCCTCGCCAGCCTTCGTCGCGGTGGCGATCGTGGAACGCCCGGTGGGCGGTGGCCACCCCTCGCCGCCGGTCGGACCCGTCCATCACGTCGTCGTGCACGAGGGCGAAGGCGTGGAGCAGCTCGAGGGCGGCGCCGACATCGGTGACGAGGTCGAGGTCGTCGCCCCCGGCCCCGACGTAGGCCCAGTGGCAGAACGCGGGCCGCAACCGCTTGCCGCCCGAGCGCAGGAGGCCGCGCAGGCAGGCGATCGGATCGGCCAGGTGGGGGTCGACATCGGCCCACCGCTGCTCCTCGGTGGCGAGCAACGCGTCGACCCGCGCCTCGATGCGCGCCGCGATCGCCAGGAGCGTGCTCGGCGGCGGGCGCTCGTCCATCGGGCCATCGTACGGTGCACCCCCCACCCGCAGGCCTAGCCTCGTGGTGTGCAGGAACCGGCAGTGCCGGAAGACGAGCAAGGTCGGATCGAAGCCCTCCACGCGCTCCAGATCCTCGACACGCCGTCGGAGGAGCGCTTCGACCGCATCACCCGGATGGCCGCTCGGGTCCTCGGCGTCCCGATCACGCTCGTGAGCCTGATCGACACCGATCGGCAGTGGTTCAAGTCCTGCATCGGCCTCGACCAGGACGGGACGTCGCGCCGCGCTTCCTTCTGCGGGCACACCATCCTCCAGGAGGGCCTCTTCGTCGTCCCCGACGCCCTCGCCGACCCCCGCTTCGCCGACAACCCGATGGTGGTCGGCGAGCCCCGGGTCCGCTTCTACGCCGGTCACCCGCTCCACGGCCCCGACGGGCACCGCATCGGCACGCTGTGCGTGCTCGACCGCGAGCCCCGCACGCTCACCGACGACGAGCGGGCCGCCCTGGAGGACCTTGCGGCCTGGGCCGAGCTCGAGCTCGGATCGATCGAGCGGGGCAAGGCCCGCGACACCGAGCGTCGCCTGATGACGCTGCTGGCCTCGGTGGGCGATGGCATCGCCACGTTCGACATCAACGGCATCGTCACGTCGGCCAACGCCGCGGCCGAGGCCATGTTCCGCCGGCCCGAGGACGAGATCGTGGGCCACCTCGTGTCCGACCTCGTCCACCCGGAGGACCGGACGATCGTCATCACGGCCCTGGTCGAGCGGGCCGAGTCCGACGTCGGCACGCTGTTCGAGCAGGAGATCCGGGGCCTTCGTGCCGACGGCACGTCGTTCCCGATGGACACGACGGTGAGCGAGGTGGTGGACCACGAGGGGGAGCTGTTCATCGCCATCGCCCGCGACGTCACCGGACGCCGGGAGGCCGCGGAGGAGCTGGCCAACCTCCAGCGGTACACCGCTCGCATCCTCGACAGCGTGGGCGACGGCATCGTGGGCGTCGACCGCACCGGTCGGGTGACGTTCGTGAACCGGGCCGCGGGCGAGATGCTGCTGCGCCGGCCCGCCGAGCTGATCGGCGAGCCCTTCCACGAGGTGGCCCACCACTCCCGTCCCGACGGCAGCCCCTATCCGTGGGAGGAGTGCCCGATGCACGACACCCTCTTCGGCGGCTCGGCGGTGCGCGAGTACGACGAGCTCTTCTGGAGGGCCGACGGCTCGAGCTTCTTCGTCGAGCTCGTGACGACGCCGCTGGCCGACCCCGACCGCGTCGTCGGCGCCGTCGTCGCCTTCCGGGACGTCACCGAGCGGCGCGCCATCGATCGGATGAAGGACGAGTTCGTGTCGGTGGTGAGCCACGAGCTGCGCACGCCCCTCACGTCGATCCGCGGCTCGCTCGGCCTGCTGGCCGGCGGGGCGTTCGGCACCCTGCCGGACGAGGCGTCCCAGATGCTCGACCTCGCCGTCGACAACACCGACCGCCTCGTGCGGCTGGTGAACGACATCCTCGACCTCGAGCGCCTCCGGGCCGGGCAGGTGGCGCTCGACCTCCGGGTCGCCGACCTCACCGACCTGGCCGCGAAGGCGGTGGCCGCCGTGGCCAGCGCCACCACCAACGGGGTGCAGGTGCGGGTGTCGGGCTTCCCGGCGCCGGTCTGGGTCGATGCCGACCGGATGATGCAGGTGATCACCAACCTCGTCGGCAACGCCATCAAGTTCTCCGACGCCGAGGGAGTGGTCGACGTGCACGTCGCGACCGAGGGCGGCGAGGGGGTGCTGCGGGTGACCGACCACGGGCGGGGGATCCCTCCCGAGCTGCTGGAGCAGATCTTCGACCGCTTCCAGCAGGTCGACGCGACCGATGCCCGCGAGAAGGGCGGCACCGGCCTCGGCCTGGCCATCGCCCGCAGCATCGTCGAGCAGCACGGCGGCAGGATCTGGGCCGAGAGCACTGAAGGGGTTGGTGCCACCTTCTCGGTGGCAGTGCCGGGGGAGGCAGCAAGTTGACGGACGTGGCAGCGCGGCGAGTCGTGCTCGTGGACGACGAGGACGACATCCGGCTCGTGGCCCGAGCCAGCCTCGAGCGGATCGCCGGCTGGAAGGTGTACCCCGCCTCGTCGGGGGCCGAGGGCGTGGCGCTGGTCCGGGCCGAGCTCCCGGATGCCGTGGTCCTCGACGTGATGATGCCGGGGATGGACGGCCCGGCCACGCTGGCCGAGCTGCGGGCCGACCCCGTCACCGCCTCGATCCCGGTCGTCTTCCTCACGGCCAAGGTGCAGGCGGCCGAGCGCCGCCGGCTCGAGGAGCTCGGCGCCGCGGGCGTGGTGGCCAAGCCGTTCGACCCGATGACCCTGGCCACCGAGCTGTCGACCGCGTTGGGGTGGGGATGACCGCCCAGCAGTTCTTGCGGCGGGTCGTCCGGATCCAGGGCATCATCCTCGCCGCCGCCCTGCTCCTGTCGACCGCCGGCGTGCTGACCTACCGGTGGGCCGCCGACCGGGTGCGCGAGACCAGCGCCGTGTTGGTCGACCTGCAGTCCCTGCGGAGCGAGGTCCTCGGGGCCGAAAGCGCACTGCGGGGCTACGTGATCACCACGAACGACGCGTTCCTGGCGCCGTACGAGGCCGCCGCCCCGAACATCAAGGCGCTCAGCACGCGGCTGGAGGAGCGGCTGGCGCCGCGTGACGACGCCGCGTTCGCCGCCATCACGGAGCTCATCCGAGCCTGGCGGGTCAACTTCGCCACGCCGGTCCTCTTCGACGTCGCCTCGGGGCACCGCGATGCCGCCGTGGCCTTCATGGAGACCCAGGCGGGCAAGCGCCGGATCGACAAGGTCCAGGTCGACCTCGCCGCCCTCTCGGCCCGTCTCCGGGACCAGGAGAACGACCGGCAGCGGGCGGCCGACGAGGTCGGCTGGGTCAGCGTGGCGGGCACGTTGCTCGGCGTCGTCCTCATCCTGGGCATCGGTGGCCAGCTGCGGCGACGGCTCAACCGTCGCATCGCCGGTCCGCTCGAGGAGCTGGCCGACGTCACCGGCCGGTTCGGCTCGGGGGAGCTGACGGCCCGGGCCGGCGACGACGGGGTGATCGAGGTGCAGCGGGTGTCGGCGGCGTTCAACGCCATGGCCGAACGGACCCAGGCGATGGTCGTGGAGCTCATGGCCGTCGACCGACTGAAGTCGGAGTTCGTCTCAGTGGTGAGCCACGAGCTCCGAACCCCGCTCACGTCGATCCGCGGGTCGCTCGGGCTGCTGTCGTCGGGGGCCATGGGCGAGCTGCCCTCGGACGCGTCCGAGATGGTGGCCATCGCCACCTCGAACACCGATCGCCTGGTGCGGCTGATCAACGACATCCTCGACCTCGAGCGCATCGAAGGCGGTCACGAGGCGCTCGAGCTCCGGATGGTGCCCGTGGCCGAGCTCCTCGACGATGCCGCGTCCGCGGTGCGGGGCGCGGCGCAGACGGCGGGCGTCGCGATCGAGGTCGAGGCTCCCGACATCGCCATCGAGGTCGACGGCGACCGCATGATCCAGGCGGTCACCAACCTGCTCGGCAACGCCGTGAAGTTCTCCGAGCCCGGCTCGACCGTGGTGGTCGACGCCGTGGTCCGAGGCCATCAGATCGCCCTCCAGGTGCGGGACCAGGGGCGGGGGATCCCGCCCGACATGCTGGAGGCCGTCTTCGAGCGCTTCCAGCAGGTCGATGCGTCCGATGCCCGCGAGAAGGGCGGCACCGGCCTCGGCCTGGCCATCGTCCGCACCATCGTCCAGCGCCACGGTGGTCGCGTCGAGGTCACCAGCACGGTGGGCGAGGGCAGCTGCTTCTCGATCGTCCTGCCCATCATGAGCCAGGCACCCACGGAGGAGGCGCGCGCGGACCGCGGCGGCGCGGCGGTCGTCGTCCTCGTCGAGGACGACCCCGACCTCCGACTGGTCGTCGGCGCCCTCCTGGGCCGCCACGGGATCGACGTGGCCACGGCCGAGACGGCCCAGGAGGCCATCGAGCGGTGCCGCACGGCCGTCCCCGACGTGCTGGTGCTCGACGTCAGCTTGGCCGAGGGCGACGGCTACGACGTCGTCCAGGCCCTGCGCCAGGACGACCGGCTGCGATCGCTGCCGACGGTCGTGTACACCGCGGCGATCCTGAGCCCGGCGCAGCGCGACCGCCTCCGGCTGGGCGACACCGTCTTCGTGGCCAAGGGCCAGCGCGACGACCAGGCGCTCGAGCACGAGGTCATGGCCCTGCTGGCCCGGATCCGGTCCTGACGATCAGTCGGGTTCGAGGTCGGCGACCACCCGCTCGACCTCGATGCGGGTCTTGGCGATGCGGTCGCGGCAGAGGGTGATGAGCTCGGCGGCTCGGGCGACGCGCCCGGCGAGGACGTCGACGTCGACGTCGGCGTCCTCCAACCCGGCGACGATGGCCTCGAGCTCGGTGATGGCGTCGCCGTAGGCGATCTGGTCGTCAGTGGTCATCGAGCACCTGGCTCCGGAGTCGGCCGGCGGCGAGGGTGGTGACCACCTCGGTGCCGGGCGGGGCGTCATCGGGGGAGCGGACCAGCCGCCCGTCGGCGGTGTGGGTGAGCGTCCAGCCCCGGGCGAGCAGGCGCGTCGGGTCGGCCGCACCGACCTGGGCGGCCAGCACGTCGAGCCGGCCGCCGTGGGCGTCGGCCGTGGCCCGGCCGGCCCGGCGGAGGCGG
>JAODBP010000016.1 GCA_025464025.1 Actinomycetes bacterium
GGGACGATGTCGGACACCTCGGCCCAGGCCCGGTGCTCCTTCCACACGTCGTCGGCGCGCTCGAGGATGTAGGGCAGCCACCCGATCTGGCCCTCGGAGTACGCCAGCTTCAGGTTCGGGTGCTACACGAGCTGACCCGAGAACAACCAGTCCATCAGCGACGCCATGGCGGTGTTGAAGGAGAGCGACGCGGCCACGGCCACCGGCGCATCGGGCGACGTCGCCGGCATCCGGGACGACGAGCCGATGTGCATGCAGATCGTGGTCTTGGTCTCCTCGCACGCCTGGATGAACGGGTCCCAGAAGCCGGAGTGGATCGAGGGCAGCCCGAGGTGCGGCGGGATCTCCGAGAAGGTGACGGCGCGGACGCCGCGCTCGGCGTTGCGGCGCACCTCGGCGGCGGCCAGCTCGGCGTCCCACAGCGGGACGATGATCAGCGGGATGAGGCGGCCGCCCGAGTCGCCGCACCACTCCTCGACCATCCAGTCGTTGTAGGCGTAGACGCAGGCCTCACCGAGCTCGCGGTCCTTGGCCTCGGTGAAGGCCTGGCCGCAGAAGCGGGGGAACGACGGGAAGCACAGCGACGCCTCGACCCAGTTGGCCTCGTTGTCCTCGATGCGGGCCTTGGGGTCGTAGCACCCCGGGCGCATCTCGTCGTAGGTGATGGGCGACATCGTCATGTCGTCGCGGTCGAAGCCGACGGCGGCCACGTGGCGCTTGTTGATGTAGACGAGGTCCTCGAACACCCAGCAGTCGGCCTTGGGGGCGTCATCGGCGAAGGACTGCTCGTACTGGCCGCCACCGATGTGCTTCATGCCGGCGATGCCGCGGCGCTCGACCTTGGGCCCGCGGTCCCGGTACTTCGGCGGGAGCCACGTCTGCCACACGTGGGGCGGTTCGACGACGTGGTCGTCGACGCTGATGATCTTGGGCAGCTCCACGGGACCGACCTCCGGCTTCGTATAAACCTGACGACCCGTCAGGTTAGCACTGGGCCGGTCAGGCGGGTGGGCGCTGCCCCGTCACCGACCAGTAGATGAGGTGGGCCATGCTCCGACGGGCGTCGTCGGTGCGGATGCCCCAGAACTCGAAGCCGTACCGGTGCGACGCCACGTTGGCCAGCATGGCGACGAGCACGCCGGCCGTCGCGGTCGGGTCGAGCGGGTCGTCGCCCTTCGGCTTGGGCTGGGCGACCTTGATGGCGTCGCTGAGCGCCACCGTCACCGAGTTGAGCATCTTCGAGCGGATCTTCCCGAAGCGACGGTCGCCCTCCCCCGAGGCCAGCTCGACCACGCGCAGCACCGGTCGGTACTGCTCCCAGAACTCGATGAACCGGTCGGTCAGCACCAGGGCCGACTCGTAGCCGGCCCGGCCCTTCCACTCGGCTTGGCGGACGTGGTCGACCATGACCGTGGTGTCGACCGCCATCTCCTCGGCCAGCACCAGGATCGCCGACTCCACGTCGGGGAAGTACTGGTAGAAGGTCGCCGGCGAGGTGCTCGCCTCCCGGGCGATGTCGATCACCTTGAGGTCGCGGAGCGAGGTGGTGGCCAGCATGTCGGCCGTGCACTCGAGGAGCCGCGTCCGGGTGGCCCGCCCCCGTCGACCGGGGACCCGCCCGTCCGCCGCCCGCAGCTCGCTGTCGGTCATCGGTGCTCGATCACGACTTCCAGGCGGCCAGGATGTCGGCGGCGTGGACCACGGTGCTGAACACCCGGAACGAGCCGTCGATCACGGCCTCGGCGTACTCGGCCGGGAGGCCGGCCACGGCGTCCCGGGGCAGCACGAACTGGTAGCCGTGGTTCACGGCGTCGAGCCCGAAGCTGAGCATGCCGACGTTCACCGACACGCCCACGCCGATCACCGTCGTGGCGCCCAGGTTGCGCAGCACCATGTCGAGGTCGGTGCCGCCCATGGGACCGAGCCCGTGGTAGCGGCCGAGGACGATGTCACCCTCCTCGACCCCGATCTCGGGGATCACGTCGGCCACGTGGGAGCCGGGCGTGAGCTGGAGCCCCGACTTCACCGCGGCGGCGTACATCCGGGCGTTGGTGCTGGCCGCCTTGCCGTCGGGCCGGCGCCACGCCACGCAGTGCACGACCGGGATGCCGGCAGCGCGTGCCGCCGCCGTCAGCTCGCCGGCCACCACACGCATGGAGGCGGCGGCCTCCGACAGCTCCCGCAGCGACGCGTCGGCGCCGATGATGCCGTTCTGGCACTCCTGGGTCACCAGTACGGTGTGCCCGGGGGCGACGAGGTCCGTGAGATGTACCGCCACGGCGGGGAGCATCACACGCCCCTGACGGACCGTCAAAGATCCAAGGGGAGACGCACCACAGATGCTGGGTGAGATCGCGGCCGAGGCCGGGCGCCGGTTCGGCGACCTGGCCGCCTTCGTGTCGGCCGACGGGTGGGCCCTGTCGTACCGCGACCTCGACCGCCTGTCCGACGAGGTGGCCGTCGGGCTGACCCGACGGGGCATCGGCGACCGCGACGTGGTCGTGCTGTCGCTGCCGTCGACCGTCGACTACATCGTCGCCTTCGTGGCTGCGGCCAAGGTCGGCGCCGTCACCGCCGGGCTCAACCCGAGCCTCGCACCGCCGGAGCGATCGCGCCTGGTCGAGCTGGCCGAGGCCAAGCTGGTGCTCACCACGGCCGAGCTGGCCGACGGCGTGCCCAAGGGCGCACCGGCCGAGGTGGTCGAGGTGGCCGGGCGACCCGACGACATCCTCCGCGGCCTCCGCGAGGAGGGCACGCCGCCGCCGCTCGCCGAGGACCCGGACCGCCCCGTGGCGATCGTCTTCACGTCGGGCACGACCGGCATCCCGAAGGGCGCCGTCTTCACCAACCAGATCCTGGCCAACGTCAGCCGGATGGACGCCGGCGAGGCGTGGGGCGGTGGGTCCGACCAGCTCGTGTCGACGCAGTTCGCCCACGTCGGGCTGATGACCAAGCTGCCGTGGTACCTGCGGCTCGGCACGACCAACCACCTGATGCAGCGGTGGCGGGCGGCCGACGTCCTCCAGATGATCGACCGGTACCGGATGCCAGCGGTGGCCGCCGTGGCCCCCCAGGTCGCGCTCCTCCTGCGGGTGCCGGAGTTCGCCACCTACGACTTCAGCTGCGTGCGCTCGATCATCGTCGGCGCCGGGCCGTCGTCCCCCGGCCTCGTGCGCGAGGCGCGGGAGGCGTTCGGGGCGCCGTACTCCATCCGGTACTCGTCGACCGAGTCGGGTGGGCTGGGCACGCTCACCGCCCTCGACGCCCCCGACGAGGAGGCGCTCTACACCGTCGGGCGGCCGCGGGCCGGCATCGAGCTCGAGGTGCGCGACGAGGACGGCAACGTCGTCCCGCCCGGCGAGGCCGGCGAGGTGTGCCTCCGCTCGGGTGCGGTCATGGCCGGCTACTGGAACGACCCGGAGGCCACGGCGGCGACGCTGCGCGACGGCTGGCTCTGGACCGGCGACCTCGGGATGATCGACGAGATCGGCTGCCTGCGACTCGTCGGCCGGCGCAAGGAGATGTTCATCCGGGGCGGCTACAACATCTTCCCGATGGAGGTCGAGGCCGTCCTCTCCTCCCACCCGGCCGTCGGCGACATCGCCGTCGCCCCCCGCCCCGACGCGGTGATGGGCGAGATCGGCGTCGCCGTGGTCGTGCCCCGCGACCCGGCCAACCCGCCCACGCTCGACGACCTCCGCGAGTACGCCGCCGGGCGGATCGCCACGTGGAAGATCCCCGAGCGCATCCGCTACGTCGACACGCTCCCGCTCACCGCCATGCAGAAGCTCGACCGCCGGACGCTGGCGGCCGAGGAGGCGGCGGCCGAGACTGGTTCGACATCGTAGAAATGGGCGTGGCGCTGTCGTACAGTCCGCTGTGACCTGAGTCACAGACGTCCAAGGAGCTCCGTGAGCGTCCCGCAGCACCCGTCGCCCCCCATCCTCCTCGACGAGGCCGGCCGCCGGTCCTACGAAGCACTGATCGGCGACCGCCTCCCGAACGCCGACCCGGCGGCGTGGTCGCTGTTCACGTTCGCCCTGGGCGCCGGGCGGCGGGCCGAGGCGTTCCTGGCCGACGTCGTCCGCCACCACGACCTCGACGGCGCCCAGCTCTCGGTGCTGCTCGTGCTGTGGTTCAACGGGCCGCCGCACCGGCTGTCGCCCACCAAGCTCAGCCGCTTCATCGCCCAGAGCCCGAGCGGGATGACCCACACGGTGAAGCGGCTCACGTCGGCCGGGCTGGTCGGGCGGGTCGGGCTCGAGACCGACGGGCGGGCCAAGCACGTCGAGCTCACCGACCGCGGGCTCGAGGTCGTCACCCGCTGCGCCCAGGACCTGTCCACCGCCGTCGAGGCGGTGTTCCGCCGGCCCGACCTGCCGGTCGACGAGCTGGCCGACGCCCAGCGGGTCATCGTCGAGGTGCTGACCCAGGCGGTTTCTCCCCGGCCCACCTGATCGGCCAGGATGCGGCCATGACGGAAGAGCTCGACCAGCAGGTGCTGCACCGGATCACCGATGGGGTGTGCTGGATCACGCTCAACCGGCCCGAGGCCGCCAACGCCATCACGTACCAGCAGCGCAACCGCGTCATCGAGCACCTCGACGCCGCCAGCGCCGACTACCACGTGCGGGCCGTCGTCATCACCGCTGCCGGGGCCAAGCACTTCTGCACCGGCGCCGACCTGCGGGCCGGGCAGCCCGACATCGCCAAGCCCGAGGACGCCCCGAACATCCCGAGCGGCCACGTGAGCCGCAACATCCGGCTCGGGGCCCAGAAGCTGGTGGCCGCCATCCTCGACTGCGAGAAGCCGGTCATCGGCGCCATCAACGGCACGGCCGCCGGCATCGGCGCCCACATCGCGCTGGCCTGCGACCTCGTCATCGCCGCCGACACGGCGAAGTTCATCGAGGTCTTCGTGCGCCGCGGCATCGTGCCCGACGGCGGCGGCGCCTACCTGCTCCCCCGCATCATCGGCCTCCAGAAGGCCAAGGAGCTCATGTTCTTCGGCGACGAGCTGCCGGTCGACGAGGCCCACCGCCTCGGCATCGTGAACAAGGTCGTCCCCGGCGCCGAGCTCGAGGCCGCCGCGGCCGAGTGGGCCGCCCGCCTGGCCGGCGGCCCCACACGCGCCATCTCGCTCACCAAGTGGCTGGTGAACCGCTCCCTCGACTCCGACCGGGCCGGCGCGTTCTACGACGAGTCCTACGCCCAGGAGCTGGCCATGCACAGCCTCGACGCCAACGAAGGCGTCGCCGCCTTCGTCGAGCGCCGCGACCCCACCTACAAGGGCTGGTAGCCCTCGAACTGGCGACGGATTGACAACGTTTCTGTTGTCAATCCGTCGCCAGTTCGGATGAGGGTCAGTCCTCCTGGATGAGGCTGTTGACGCGCTCCGTTGCCTCGAGCCACTCCTCGACCATGGTGAAGATGACGTCCTTGGTCGGGCGGACCGAGTTGAGGCGGCCGACGATCTGACCGGCGGGCGAGCCATGCCAGTCCTGCTTGTGGGCCCGGGCGATGCGCTGCGAGGCCGGGGCGAAGATCAGGCCCTGGAGCGGCATGGGGAGGGTCTTCGGCGCCCCCTCCTCCTCCCACATCTCGGTCCACTTGGTGCGGAGCTGGCGGGCCGGCTTGCCGGTCATGGCCTTCGAGCGCACCGTGTCGCGAGACGAGGCGTTGAGGATGTTCTCGATCACGTCGGGCGGGGTCTCCGACTCGGTGACGGTGAGCCACATGGTGCCGGTCCACACGCCCTCGGCGCCGAGGGCCAGGCCGGCCGCCATCTGGCGACCGTCGGCGATGCCACCGGCGGCGAGCACGTGGGCCCGGTCGCCCACGGCGTCGACCACCTCGGGCACGAGGACCATCGTCGAGACCTCGCCGCAGTGGCCGCCGGCCTCGGTGCCCTGGGCGACCACCACGTCGACGCCGAGGTCGACCTGGCGCTCGGCGTGCTGGCGGGCGCCGACGAGGGCGCCGACGAGGATGCCGTGCTCGTGGGCCTGGTCGATGACCTCCTTGGGCGCCGGGCCCAGGGCGTTGACCAGCATCCTGCACAGCGGGTGCTCGAGCGAGACGGCGACCTGGCCGGGCCCGTCCTTGTCGACGTTGAGCGACGGGGCCTTGATCCGGGTCTGGACGTCGGCGGGCATCGGGCCGATGTCGGCGGCGGCCAGGTGCGACTCGACGAACTGCTTGTGCTCGTCGGGGATGAGCGTGAAGAGGTGCTCGAGGCTGGCATCCTCGCCGCCGCCCTTGCCCACGTAGGTGGCCGGCATGACGATGTCGACGCCGTAGGGCTTGCCGCCGCAGTGCTCGTCGATCCAGTTGAGCTCGACCTCGAGCTCTTCGGGCGTGAACGCCAGGGCGCCCAGCACGCCGAAGCCGCCCGCCTTGGAGACCTCGGCCACGACGTCGCGGCAGTGGCTGAAGGCGAAGATCGGGAGCTCGATGCCGAGCTTCTCGCAGATGGGCGTGCGCATTGGGTTTCCCCTTCAGTTGACCTCGGCGGGCGTCGCCGAGGTGTCGGTCATCGATTGCTGGAAGCGGGCGAGCAGGCGGGCCAGCTCGCCGACGTCCTTCACCGACCAGTCACGCAGGACGAGCTCGGCGTCGGCCCGACGCTGGCCGTGGATGCGCTCGAGCACGGCCCGACCCTCGTCGGTGACCTCGAGCCAGGCGACGCGGCGGTCCGCCTCGTCGGTGGTGCGGGCGATCAGCCCGCCTTCCTCGAGCGGGCGGATCTGGCGGCTGGCCGTCGACTGGTCGACGCCGAGCCGGCGGGCCACCTCGGTGCCGGCGATCGGCCCGTGGCGGTTGATCAGGCGCAGGGCGGTGAGGCCGGCACCGGAGAGCTTGGTGGCGGCGGCGTCGAGCACCCGCTCCCGCTGGAACGGGCTGCGGGCCACGGTCTCGATGAACTCGATGAACGAGTCGATCGCCCGCAGCTCGTCGTCGTCGAACCGCCCCATGGGCGGCATCGTACGCCCGATGCATGTACTCGTACAACCATTGGCGGTGTTGACCTGACGCATTTGTCAGAAACGAGCAGGAGGTACCGCCCCCGAGGCCGAACCGGTGCGTGAGGACCACAGCGCCGACGACCGGGGGGTGGGGCGGCATGGACCACTGGCGTTCATTGCTGCTCGGCACCGCGACGGTCGCCCTCCTCGCGCTGCCGGTCGACGCCCGAGCCAGCGCGGCCCGGTGCGCCGAGCCCGACTGGCCGACGTTCGGCCACGACGCCGCCCACTCGTCCGCCACCGGCCCGGGCTGCGCCACCATCGATCGGGACAACGTCGCCGCGCTGGTGCCGAAGTGGGTCGTGCACACCGCCGACTCGGTGACGGCGTCCCCGGCGGTCGTCGCCGGCACCCTCTACGTCGGGTCGTGGGACGGAACCTTCTACGCGGTGGACACCAGGACCGGTGCCGTGCGCTGGACCTACCGGATCGCGGACGACCACACCGTCGCCTTCGGCCGGATCGTCTCCAGCGCCGCGGTCACCGACCTCCCGGGGACGCGGGGCGCGACCCAGCGGGCCATCGTCTTCGGCGGTGGCGCCACGCTCCACGCCCTCGATCCCGCCGGCCACCTGCTGGCATCCATCGACCTCGACCCCCGCACGCCGGCCCTCCGGTCGGCCCAGGCGGCCGACCCGCCGACGGTGGAGATCGAGTCGTCGCCCGTCGTCGCCGACCTGCCCGGCCGAGGGGCGCAGCGTCGGCTCGTGGTGGTCGGGATCGACGTGCACAACCGTCGTGACGTCGGCCGCACGGGCGTCATCGCCCTCACGCTGGAGCAGGGCCACGACGGCCGCTGGTCCTTCCACCCCCTCTGGAAGTTCGACCCGGAAGCGGGCCAGACGTACCGCGGCACGGCCGGCCTGACCACCGGCTCGGGCACCGGGCTCGGCTGCGGCGGCGTGTGGTCGTCGCCGGCGGCCGACGAGGCCACCGGGTTGGTGACGTTCGGGACCGCCAGCTGCAGCTACCCGGAGGACGCCGCCGCCCAGGGGCTCAACACCTCCGAGGCCATGTTCGGCCTCGACCTGGCGACCGGCGCCCTCCGCTGGAAGCACCAGCCCGGCACCACCGCGGCCGATGCCCACCTCGACGACGACTTCGGCGCCTCACCGAACCTCTACCGGATCGGCGGTCGCCTGGTGGCCGGCGAGGCCCGCAAGGACGCCACCTACCACGCCCGCGACGCGGCCTCGGGCCAGCCCGTCTTCACCGCCGACGCCGGCACGCCGGGCAACGTGTCGGACGACTACGCCATCGGGGGCTTCCTCGGCACCACCGCCGTTTGGTCCGACGCGACGGGGGCACGGGCCGTCGTCGGCGCCACCGCCATCCCGTTCCCCCAGGGCCCGGACGACGTCGACGGTGCCACGTGGGCGGTCCGCGCCCTCGACGCCGCCGACGGCCACCTGCGCTGGGTGCACCGCCTCGCCGGCCCCTCGTACGGCTCGACCAGCATCGCCAACGGCATCGCCTTCGTGCCGGACACGTTCACCGCATCGGTGCAGGCGCTCGACGCCGCCACCGGCGCGCTGCTGTGGACGGCCCCGATCGCCGCGCCACCCGCCGCCGCGCCCGTCGTCGTCGGCGACAGCCTCTACCAGTGCGCCGGCGTCCGGGAGACCGACGCCGAGTTCAAGGCGCTCGGCACGCAGCTCCAGGACGCGTTCACGCAGTCCGTCGGCAACCACCCGCTCTCGCCCGTCAGCGGGATCTTCGCCTTCCACGTCCCCGGAGGATGACCATGAAGCGCCTCGCCCTCGCCCTGCTCACGGCCGCGGCCCTCGGCCTCGCCGCCGGGCCCGCCCTCGCCGTCAGCGACGGCACCTACGACCCGGCCCGCCAGGGCTGCTCGGGCTCGGCCGACGCGTCCGACGCGCCCGACCGCACCGAGCCGGGCTGCCACAGCATCCAGACGACGGCCGAGGACGGCGGCGGCCACCGCTACGTCGACGTGGGGACCAGCCAGACCCCGGACGGCACGAACGTCCACGACGGGAGCGTGACCGTCGACCCCGGAGGCCAGTCGTGCACGGCCTCCGGCGACGCGGGCGTCACCAACGGCGCGCCGCCCTCGACGTCGGCACCTTCGTGCGCCGGCTCGACCCAGGACGGGCCCGACCCGTCGTCGGGCCTGGGCGGGTACTTCGGCGCCGACGACAACCTCGACAGCGGCGAGCACGACTCGTCCGAGCAGACCAGCAACGGGCCGAGCGACGGCGGCGGCATCCGCACCGACCTGCAACCCTCGACGCTCGTGACCTGGATCGCCGCCCTCATGCGCGGCGACCTCGGGTACCTGCGCACCCACCCCGTCCCGCTGCTCCAGGCCGGCGCCGGCGGGTGCGCCGACGGTGCGTGCGCCAGCGCCCAGACCGAGCGTCGCACCGTCTACCAGGGCACCGGGAAGGGCCACCGCGACGCCTCCGACTACGAGGGCAAGGCGTGGGACCCCTACACCTGTGGCGGACCGACCGACGGCAAGGACGACTGCGGGGGCAAGCGGCTGGGCCGGTGGAACCGCACCGACGGAACCGTGTACGCCGAACCGGGCGTCCAGGTCTACGAGGACCCCGACCCCCAGGGTTCGCCGCTCGACCCGCCCTATGACGCCGGCGCCACGCCGGCCCCGACCCTCTACCCGCTGCCGGCGGCCTACGTCGGCACGTGCGGGGCGCGGGTCGGCGGTGGACCGGCCTGGCCGGTGCCGGCCGGCACGCCGGGGACCAACGGCGCCGGGCAGTTCGGAGCCTCCAGCGGCTGCTGATCGATCTACCGTGACGGCGTGACCCAGGGGGGCGTCGTGCTGGAGGCCGAGGGCGTTGGCCGTCGCTTTGGGCGCCGCACCGCTGTCGACGACGTCACGTTCCGCGCCACCGGCGGCGAGGTCCTCGGCCTGCTCGGCCCGAACGGCGCGGGCAAGACGACGACGATGCGGATGCTGGCCGGCCTGGTGCGACCCACGTCGGGTCGGGTCCTCCTCGACGGCACGGACCTGGCCACCGCGGCGCCGGACGTGCGCCGCCCCCTCGCCTACCTCCCCGAGCAGGTGGCGCCCTACGAGGAGATGACGGTCGTCGCCTACCTGCGGTACCTCGTCCGGGTCTGGGGCACCCGGGGCGCGGCGTGCCGGGAGGCCGTCGACCGGGCGATGGACGAGGTCGGCGTGGACGACGTCGCCGGGCGCGTCATCGGCACGCTGTCGCGTGGCTACCGGCAGCGGGTCGCCATCGCCGGCGCCCTCGCCCACGCCCCGACCGTCCTGCTCCTCGACGAGCCGACCAGCAGCCTCGATCCCCGCCAGGTCGTCGAGGTGCGCGCCCTCGTCCAGCGCCTGGCCCGCACCCGGCTGGTCGTGCTCTCGACCCACCTCCTCCCCGAAGCGGCCCAGATCTGCGATCGCGTCCTCGTGCTCCACCAGGGCCGGCAGGTCGCCCTCGCCCCGCCAGCCGAGCTCGACCCCTCCGCCGGCGCCCGTCCGGTGACGGTCGTGGCCCGGGCCCCGGGCGACGAGCTGGCCGCCCGCCTCGGCGCCGTACCGGGCGTGACCTCGGTGCGCCTCCACGCCGGGGGCGACGACGAGCGCCGGGCGACCGTCACCGCCACGGGCGACTGCCGGGCTGCCCTCGCCGCCGCGGTCGTGGCCGGGGGCTGGGACCTGGTCGAGCTCGTCCAGGCCCCGGCCGACCTCGAGGACGCCTTCCTTGCGCTCACCCGCTGAATGGGCCCTCACCCGCTGATGCGCCAGGTCCTGACGGTCGCCGGCCGGGAGGCGCGGTCGCTCGCCGCGTCGTCCGTCGCCCACGTCACCGCCGCCGTGGTCCTCGCCGTCTTCGGCCTGTTCTTCACGTCGGACCTGTCCGGCCTCACCCAGGCCCGGCTCGACGGGTGGTTCGAGAGCAGCGCCGTCCTGCTGCTCGTGCTCGCCCCGGTGCTCGCCATGCGGAGCCTCGCCGAGGAGCGCCGCTCGGGGAGCATCGACGTCCTCCTCGCCGGTCCGGTGTCGGACGCCACCCTGGTGGTCGGCAAGTTCCTGGGGCTTCTCGGCGTGTACGTCGCCATCCTCGTGGCCACCCTGCCCGCCGTGGTGCTGGTCGGCGCGTGGGGCGACCCCGACCCCGGGCCGCTGCTCACCGGCTACGGCGGGCTCCTCCTGCTGGGCGCGGCCAGCCTGGCCGTCGCCCTCCTGGCCTCGGCGCTCTCGCCCCACCAGGCCGTGGCCGCCGTCACCGGGTTCGTCCTGCTCCTGGTCCTCTGGCTGCTGGCCGGCCTCAGCGACGCCTTCGCCGGCTCGGTCTCCCACGTCCTCCTCGAGCTCGGGACGACCACGCACCTCGAACCCTTCTACCGGGGCCTGGTGCCGCTCGACGGCGTCGTCTACTTCGCCAGCGTGGTCGTGGTCGCCCTCGCCGGCGCGGTCGGCGTCCTCGAGTCGCGGCGGTGGCGGTGAGGCGACCGCTGGGCCGCGTCGTGGCCGCCGTCGGCCTCCTGGTCGCCGTCGTCGTCGGCAACGTCCTCGCCGAGCGCACCGGTGGCACCGCCGACCTCACCGAGGGCAACCGCCTCACGCTCACGTCCGAGACCCGGGCGATCGTCGCCCGGGTCCGCGAGCCGATGACGATCGACGCGTTCGTGCGGAGCGACAGCCCGACCGGGCGGGACGTGGCCGGGCTGCTCGACCGGTACGGCCACGCCAACGGACACATCCGGACCGACGTCGTCGACCCCGACGCCGAACCGGGCCGGGCCCGCCGCCTCGGCGTCACCCAGTTCGGCACCGCCGTGCTCCGCTACCGGGGGCGGCGGGTGGACATCGCGACCATCTCGGAGATCGAGCTGACCTCCGCCGTGCTCCGCCTCGTCCGGGGCCGGGTCCCCACGGCGTGCTTCGTCACCGGGCACGCCGAGCCGGCCGTCGACGACGACGGGCCCGACGGGTTCAGCTCGTTCGCCACGCTCGCCGGTCGCAACGGGTTCACGGTGCGGGCCCGCAACGTCGGCGTCGACGGGCTCGACGGCTGCGACGTCGTCGTCCTCGCCGGCGTCCGCGTCCCGCTCGCCCCGAACGAGGTCGCCGCCCTGCGGGCCCACCTCGACGACGACGGGAAGCTCTTCGTGCTGGCCGACGCCTTCTCCGAGGCCGACGTGAACCCCGTCCTCCAGGGCTGGGGCATCGACTTCCTGGGCGGGGTGCTGCTCGACCGGGCCAGCAACTTCGACAACGACCCCTCCACCGCCGTGGTCACCGACTTCCCGTCGGCCAACCAGGTCGTCGAAGACGTGCCGAGCCTCCTGCTGCCGGCGGCCGCCGGTCTCGCCGTGCCCGACCCCCAGCCGCGCGACGGCCTCACCGTCAGCATCCTCGCCCGGTCGTCGGGCGACTCCGTCCTCGCCGCCGACCCCGAGGCCCCGGACAAGGGCGGCATCGCCGGACCGATCGCGGTGGCCGCCGCCGCCGACCTCTCCGGCGTGCGCGGCGTGCCGGCCGCGGTCCACCGCACTCGGCTCCTCGTCGTGGCCGACGTCGCGTTCGCCGGCAACGCCACCCAGCAGGCGCTCGGCAACGCGTCGCTGCTCGCCAACGGGCTGTCGTGGCTGGCCCGGGACGAGGTGCTCCTCACCGTCGGGGGCCACCCACCGGGCGCCCACCCGCTCACCACCGACGTCTCGCGGCGGCGCACCGCCTTCGTCGTCACCGTCGTGGTCGTCCCGCTCGGGCTGCTCGTCGTGGGGTCGCTCGTCGTCTGGCGCCGGCGCCGCCGGTGACGAGGGGCCGCATCGCCCTCCTCGCCACCGTGCTGGTGGTCGTCGTCGCGGCCCTCGCCATCGGGCGCCACGGCGACGGCAGCGCCACGGATGCCGACCGGCCGACCCACCTGCTCGACCAGCGGGCCGGCACCATCCAGCGGATCCAGGTGCAGGCACCGGGATCCGGCTCGGCGATGATCGAGCGCCGGGGCGGCTCGCTCGTCGTGATCGCGGGGGACGCCCTGACCGACGCCCAGCTCCGGCAGCTCGATGCCGACCTGTCGCCGCTCCTCGCCATCCGCCTCCTCGGCCGGCGCCGGCCCGACTACGGGCTCGACCCGCCCCGGCTGACGGTGACGGTCACCGCGGCGGGCCGGCGGACCCGGCTGCTCGTCGGCGGGCCGAACTTCGACGGCACCGCGGCCTACGTCGATGTCGGCGGGCGCACCGCCCTCGTCCTCCCGAGGATCGCAGCGACCCTGGCCGCGGCCACCGGTCAGACGGCGCCGTAGGCGAGCTGCTCGGCCGCACCCGACGCCACCAGCTCCTCCGGCTCCCCGACGAACGCCACCGTGCCCTTGGCCAGCACGTACACCAGGTCGGAGAGGCGGAGGGCGTACGTCATGTACTGCTCGACCATCAGGATCGTCGTGCCCGTCGCCGCCAGCGACTCGACCGTGTGCATCAGCTGCTCGACGACCAGCGGCGCCAGCCCCATCGAGATCTCGTCGAGGAGCAGGACGCGGGGTTCGCCGACGACGGCGCGCGCCATCGCCAGCATCTGCTGCTCCCCGCCGGACAGGGTGCCGGCCCGCTGCGACGACCGCTCCCGGAGCCGGGGGAAGTGCTCGTAGACCCGGTCGAGGCGAGTCCCGTCGCGGTCAGGACCCTGGAGCTGCAGGGCCAGGTTCTCGCGGACGGTCAGAGCCGGGAAGACGCCCCGGCCCTCCGGGATGAGGCAGACGCCGGCCCGGGCCACCTCGAACGGCTGGCGCCGCCCCAGCGGGCGGCCGTCGAGTCGCACCTCGCCGCCGGTCGGCCGGAGCAGGCCGGCGATGACCCGGAGCGTCGTCGTCTTGCCCGCCCCGTTCGGGCCGACCAGGCTCACCAGCGCGCCCTCGGGCACCACCAGGTCGAGGTCGCGGAGCACCTCCACCCGGCCATAGCCGGCCCGGACGCCGTCGAGCTCAACGACCGGGCGCATCGGCCACCTCCACCGCCAGGTCGCCGAGGTACGCGGCGCGCACCAGCTCGTCGGCCTCGATCTCCTCCGGCGTCCCGCACGCGATGGGCTTGCCGAAGTCGAGCACGTGGATCTGCTCGCACAGCCGCAGGACCAGCTCGACGTCGTGCTCCACGAGCAGGAGGCTCACGCCACCGGCGGCGACATCGAGGAGCACCTGTTCGAGGAAGCGGGTCTCGGTGGTGTCGAGACCGGAGGCCGGCTCGTCGAGGAGGATGAACCGAGGTGCGGTGGCCAGGGCCCGGCCCAGCTCGACGAGGCGGCCAAGCCCGGTCGGCAGGCCACCGACGACGTCGTGGCGGAGGTGGCCGAGGCGCATCGCGTCGACGATCCTCGCCGTCTCCTCGGCCACGACCGGATCGACCCGGTGGCGCAGGCCGAAGAGGTTGTGCAGCAGCCCGCCGGACGTGCGCGCCTCCACCGCGACCTGGATGTTCTCCTCCACGGTCATGGTGTCGAACACGGCGAGGCGCTGGAACGTCCGGCCGATGCCGAGCTGGGCCCGCCGGTGCGGCTTCTGCCCGACGATCGAGGTGCCGTCGAGCCGGACGTCGCCCCGCTCGGGCCGCAGGTAGCCGGTGATGCAGTTGAACAGGGTGGTCTTGCCGGCGCCGTTGGGGCCCATGAGCCCGATGACGTGCCCGCCGGCCGGCACCTCGAGGCTCACCTCGTCCACCGCGACGAGGCCGCCGAAGCGCTTGGTGACCTCGACCACCTCGAGCGAGCTCACGGCCCGACCTCCGCGGCACGGCGCTTCGCCACCAGGTGGCGGGCCAGCGGCGACAGGTCGGCGGCCGTGGGGCGGGCGGGCCGCTCCCGCACGAGCCGGCCGACGTCGGGCGCCCGCCGCGGCGCGGCCCACGCCCGTCCCTCGAGGAGCCCGAGGATGCCGTCGCCCGAGCGCCCGAGGGTGAGCGCGCCCAGGCCGATCAGCAACGTGGTGAGGTCGCCCAGGAACACCGGGGCGAGGGCGAAGAGGAACCCACCGAGCGGCCCGGCGAGGACGTAGCCGAAGCCGGCCACGGCGACGACGGTGAACCACAGCAGCGAGTCGAACGGGGTGAAGTTGGCGAACGAGAACGTGCCGGCCTGAGCGCCGAGCAACCCACCCCCGACGCCGGCGATGGCGGCCGAGCAGGCGAAGATGAGCAGCTTGTAGCGGGCCAGCGACAGCCCGACCGAGCTCGCCCCCTCCTCGCTGTCGCGCATGGCGGTGAGCACCCGCCCCAGCCGGCCCGATCGCAGGTTGCGGGCGAACAGCAGGAGCAGGCCGAGCACGGCCAGCTCGAACAGGTAGTAGGCGCGGTCGCCGCCGAAGCCGGCCGGGCGGGCCAGCCGCGACCCGTCGACCCCGCCGGTCAGGGCCAGGTTCTGGAACGCGTAGGAGAACAGGAGGACGCCGGCGGCCAGGGTGACCAGGCCGAGCACGAGGCCCCGCCGGCGGACGGCGAAGAAGCCGAGGAGGACGCCGACGGGCACGGCGAAGAGGAGGGCGGCGAGCGGGATGGCCAGCAGCTCGGGCACGTGGAGGTCGTTGGCCAGGCGAGCGGCGCCGAACGCCCCCATCCCGGCGAAGCCGGCCACGCCGAGGTTGAGCTGGCCGCTGAACCCGGTGAGCACGACCAGGGACAGGAAGATCGCCGAGAAGAAGACGGCCCGCTGGGCGTAGCCGATCTGCCGGCCGTCGAGGAGGAACGGCAGGACGACGAGCGCGGCCCCCACGACCGCGCCCCGCCGCACCAGCACCCGCGGCGGGCGGGTGACGGCCCGCCGGCCCCGCTTCACGATCCCGCCGCCGGTCTCGTCGATGTCCTTCAGGAGCACGACGGCGAGCACCAGGAAGGCGATGAAGAAGTACTGCGGGCGGGCCGTGCTGAAGAACCCGCTGTCCGGGAAGAACCGCGTCGTCAGCGAGTCGAGGACGCTCAGCCCCACCGCGGTGGCGTACGTCAGCGGCAGGCTGCTCAGCCGCCCGCCCACGGCGCAGGCGTACGAGCCGAGGACCACGAGCAGCAGCGTGCTCGGGTCGAGCAGCAGGCGGGGCGCCAGCAGCACGCCGGCCAGCCCGGCGAGGAAGGTGCCGAGCGCCCAGGACTGGGCCGAGACCCGGTTGGCGTCGATCGCCATCAGCTCGGCCAGCTCCCGCCGGTCGACCACGGCCCGGGTCGCCACCCCGTGCCGGGTGAAGCGGAGGAAGACCAGCAGGGCGAGGGAGAGCACGGCGCCGACCCCCAGCACCGCAAGCTGGTCGAGCCCGAGGACGAGTTGGTCGGTGACGTGCACCGGCGTCAGCGGGAAGAGGCTCGGGGCCGGCTTCGACGTCCCGCCCCAGAGGGCGATCACCGCGCCGAGCACGAAGACGAACACGCCCATGGTGGCGGCGAGCTTGGTGGCCGTCGACGCGCCGTTGCGCTCCAGGGGGCGGAACACCAGGCGCTCGAGGAGCAGGCCGATGGCCGGGCCGACCACGAAGATGCTGACGAACGCGGCCGGCACCAGCGGCCAACCCCAGTCGGCGCGCGTCTGCCAGAACACGTAGGCGACGAGGATGGCGACCGGCCCGTGCCCGAAGTTGAAGATGCCGGTGGCCTTGTACGTCAGCACCAGGCCGAGGGCGGCCGTGGCGTAGACGCTGCCGACGGCGATGCCGACGAGGACGTAGGAGACGGTGGTGGTCACCGGGCCGGGTCGCAGAGCCGGCACGGCACCATGGCCGCCACCGCCTCGTCGTCGAGCACCGTCACGGTCTTCCCGGCCGCAGCCGAGCAGTCGGCCCGGTGGTACCGGGTCCCGCCGGCGACCTGCACGTAGCCGGTGGTCGTCGACGTGGACGGGGCGGTCGCCGGCGGGGAGGACGCGTCGAACCGGGCCGCCTCGAGGAGCAGCGCCTCCCGGAGGGCGTCGATCGACTCCTCGATGGCCTCCAGCCGGCGGTTGTCGAGCCGCAGGTCATGCGCCAGCAGGAGGACGCCGCCCATGCCCAGCAGCAGCGCGCCGCCGATGCCGCCGCTCACCAGGTACGGGATCTGGAGGGCGACGATCGACTCCTTGGAGATCTTCCACCACCCGAACACGAGGACGGCGAAGCCGGCGCCGCAGAGGGCGACGCCCAGCACCTGGGTGCCGGCCGCCTCGAGGTAGCGGCGCAGGAGCCGGCCGGGTGACTCCCAGTCGCGGAGGTCGGGTCGGCTGGTGGTCTCGTCGATCGACGTCATGGCGCCTCTTTCCGGAAGCGGGTGCGGGTGAAGCGGGGCACCACCCGTGAGGTCAGGAGCAGGAGCAGCGCGAAGCCGGCGAGGGCGAGGTAGACGTCGGCGAACCGGTCGGCGGCCCGGGAGCCACCGAGCCACCGCGCCTCGAGCTGGAGGAAGCCGGGCCGCCTGGGGTCGACGAGGGCACCCGGACGCCGGGTGCCGGCGCCACCTTCGTTGCCCCCGGTGGTGCCGATGCCGGTGGTGCCGCCGATCCCGGCGGCACCACCGAGGTCGCCGCCGACGCCCGGGACGACGCTGCCGATGCCGCCCGCGTCGAAGACCGGGAACCGTTGGGCCGACGACGTGACCGAGGCCCGACCGAGCAGGAAGTCGTACGAATCAGCGGTGCCGGTGACGTCGGGGACGGCGCAGATCGGCGGCAGCGACAGCCCGCCCGCCGACATCGGGTCCTGGATGGCGCTGGTGACGGTGCACAGGGCCGAGACCTGGGGCGGTGAGGTGTCGGTCAACGCCGGGTTGGCCAGCGAGACCCGCAGCCCGTCGGCCGCCGCACCGTCGTCGTCGTGGGTGGCGCGCCCGTCGCGCACCTCGAGGCGGAGCTTCCCCGTGGCGGTGGCCACGGCCTGGCCCACCTGCTGGGCGATGCCGTTGAGCTGGGCCCGCCCGGCGCCGCCGTCGCCCGACCCGGCGATGGCGAACCCGTCGGGCCCGATCGACGCCGGGAACCCGCCGACGAGGACGCCGGAGGCCTTCGTCGCGCTCCCGGTCCGGCGCACGGCGTCGCCGTCGGTGACGGCGAAGGCGGACACCACGATCGAGTCGATCCGCACGGCACCGGCGAGCAGGTGCACGTCGCTGATGCGGGTCACCGCCTCGGTCCGCAGCGCGCCGTGCCCGACCGGCTCGATCGTCTGGACCGACGTGGCCCCACCGATCGAGAGCAGGGCGGGGTCGGGGTCGACCTTGGCCCCCGGGATGCGGCCCAGGGTGGCCCGGAGGGCGTCGAGGATCGCCTGCCGGGCCGGGTCGGGCGCGGCGACGGCGTAGCCGCCGAGCTGCGACCGCGACGTCGAGGACGTGGCGGTGGTGTGGGCTTCCCCGCTGCCGGCGCCCGTCGTGATCGGCGCCGCCGGCTGGCGGAACGAGAGGCCGTCGGTGACCAGGGCGGCGTCGGGCTTCTGGGGGCTCTCGGCCTCGGCCACCACCGGTGGGGGCGCCTGGCCGCAGAACGGGGTGGCGCCGGCGGTGCAGAGGAGCGCTGGGAGCCCGGCGATGACCGGGCCCGGGTAGAGGAGGCTGGTGCGGGCCGTCGAGGAGCTCGACGTGAGGCCGCCAGCCACCTCGGGCAGCTCGAAGGTGAGGAAGGCTCCGGGCCCGACCGGCAACGGGTTCGGCTGCTTGACCTGCACGAAGCTGAACCCCGCCGCCGAGCTGGTGGCCGTGAACTCGTCGGGCAGGTTCGCCGGCTCGTCGCCGAGGGCCGCCCCGGCGACGATCGGGGACGCCAGGGCGACGAGCCCGAGCGCGGCGAGCAGCCGCCGTCCCCGCCTCGATGTCCCACGTCGGCCCATCGGTCCGCCCCCTCGTGCCCGGGAGACTTCGCCGTGCCGCGGCGCAGACCCTTCCTCGACCTGACCCAACTGTCAGATCTGGCCCAGGAGACACGGGCCGCCACGTCGAACCACAGTCGAAGCCAGCGCCGAGCAGGGGGGAGAGAGCGCATGCGGCGGACCACCATCGCCATCTCGATCGCGCTGGCCCTCCTGACGGCGGCGTGCGGCTCCCAGGTCGACCGATCGGTCTTCGAGGACCAGGCCGCGCCGTCCGGCCAGCCCTCGGGCGCGGCCGCCTCGGGGGCGGGCGCCGAGGCGGTGGCTGGCCCCGGCGACGTGGCGTCACCCACGGGCGATGCCACCGGGGCGGCGCCGGCACCCGGCGCGGCACCTGCCACCGGGAGCCCACCCGCGGCGGGGACGGGGACGGGGAAGGCGAAGAAGGCGAACTACGCCAGCGACGTCGGCGTGACCGCCAACCTCATCAAGCTGGGCAACATCACCACCGTCGGGGGCCCCATGCCGGGCCAGTTCGAGCCGTTCCTGCTCGGCATCCGGACCTGGGTGAACGAGGTCAACGAGAAGGGCGGGATCAACGGCCGCAAGGTCCAGCTCTCGCCGTGCGACGACGGGATGGACGCCGAGCGGAACCGGTCCTGCGCCCGCGACCTGGTCGAGAACCAGAAGGTGTTCGCCATCGTCGGCACCAACGGCCCGGCCATGCCGTCGGCCCGGTACATCAACGACAAGAAGGTGCCCGCCGTCGGCGTGGCCCCGATCGGGAACTACGTGGCCCAGCTCCCCTACTGGTTCAGCGCCGAGGGGATGCGCCAGTGCCCCCGCGACGGCAACGACGGGCCCAGCGGCTGCAGCCTCACCGACATCAAGCAGTCGAACTCGGCCTACCGCTACTTCCGTGACGCCCTCGGCGTGAAGAAGGCCGCGGTGTTCTGGCACAACATCGACATCTCCAAGCAGGCCGGCAAGACGTTCGCCAGCATCCTCCGCCAGAGCGGGATCGACGTCGTCTACACCGCCGAGACCCAGGTCGCCGAGCCCGACTACACCGGGCACGTGCTCCAGATGCGCGACCGCGGGGTGGAGGCGATCTGGGACTCGATGGAGGTGAACAACAACATCCGCCTGATGCAGGCCATGGACCGGCAGGGCTTCCTGCCGAAGGCCAAGGTCACCACCGCGGCCGCGTACGGCCAGGAGATCGGGAAGCAGGTCACCGGTCCGTCGCGGAACATCCTCTTCGCCCTGTCGCCCTCGAGGTCGTACACGGCGACCGGCAACCCGGCGATCAGCAACTTCGAGAAGCTGTTCAACCGGTACTTCAAGGGCCAGAGCAAGCACATCTGGAACGTGGAGGGCTACGAGGGCGGCCTCCTCTTCGGCGACGCCGCCACCGCCCTCGGGGCCGACCTGACCCGGGACGGGCTCGTGCGCTGGCTCGACGCGCTGAAGGACTACGACCCGCACGGCCTGGCCGCGCCGTTCGACTACCGCTACCAGGGGGCGGCCACGTTCAACGCGCCGAAGCCGCCGCGGGCGTCGCCCTACTGCTGGTCGATCTCCCAGTGGAAGGGCAACGACTTCGCACCGACCCCGGGGCCCGACTTCAAGTGCGAGGGCGACTGGGTCACCCCGACCCCGTGAGGCGTCACCAGTGGGCGCACGCCGGCACGCTCGCCTCGGCCGCGACCAGCGCCGCCGCGGTCGACTCGCGAGCCAGCCGCGCCATGCGGGGCAGGCGCCGGGGGTGACCCAGAAGGAACCGCAGCGACGCCCCCACCTTGGGCCGTCCGTCGGGGTGCACGAGCGTCAGGACGACGGCCCCGACGGTGTCGTCCCCCGCCATGTCGCTGATCCCGCGGAACGCCACCCAGGGCACGCCGGCGGCCTGGCACACCCGGGCGATCGCCGCCGTCTCCATGTCGAGGGCGACCACGCCCGCGGCGTGCAGCGCGACCAGCTCGTCCGGGCTCAGGGTGTAGTCGTCGCCGGCGCCCATCCGGATGACGCCGCGGGCCGCCACCCCCGCGGGTGGGGTCGCGATGAAGCGCTCGCCCGTGGCGGCATCGACCACCTCGGCCGGCACGACGAGGTCGCC
>JAODBP010000340.1 GCA_025464025.1 Actinomycetes bacterium
CCGACCCGCTCGACGGGGGCGTCCAGGTCCCAGAACGCCTCGCGCCCGACGACGGCGGCGATCTCGGCGCCGATGCCGAACGGGACGACGGCCTCGTGGGCGATGAGGAGCCGGCCGGTCTTGTGCACCGACTCGAGGATCGGCACCACGTCGAGCGGCGCCACCGTCCGCAGGTCGATGACCTCGACCGAGACGCCCTCCCCGGCCAGCTCGTCGGCGGCGGCGAGCGCCTCGTGGACCATCCGGGAGACCGACACGACCGTCACGTCGGTGCCGGCCCGCACCACGGCCGAACGCCCGATCGGGACGAGGTGGTCGGCCGGCGGCTGGGGCCCCTTCATGCCGTAGAGCAGGCGGTTCTCGATGAACACGACGGGGTTCGGGTCCTGGATGGCGGCGCGCAGCAGGCCGTAGGTGTCGGCCGGCGTGGACGGCATCACGACCGTCAGCCCCGGGATGTGGGCGAGCAGGGCCTCGAGGCTCTGCGAGTGCTGGCTGCCCGACGATCGCCCGGCGCCGAACTGGGTCCGCACGACGAGCGCCATCTCGGCCGCCCCGCCGGTCATGAACGGCAGCTTGGCCGCCTGGTTGAGGAGCTGGTCGAAGCACACGCCGAGGAAGTCGAGGTACATCACCTCGACCACCGGGCGCATCCCGGCCATGGCGGCACCGACGCCGAGGCCGACGACGGCGGTCTCCGAGATCGGCGTGTCACGGACCCGGTCGCCGAACCGGTCGGCGAGCCCTCGGGTCACGCCGAAGACGTTGCCGCCGATGCCGACGTCGATGCCGGCGACGAACACCCGCTCGTCGGCCAGCAGCTCGGCCTCGAGGGCGTGGTGGACGGCGTCCATGGTCCGGAACACCGGCGCGTCGTCGGGCGGCGGTGGCGGCTCGGCGATCACCGGCCGGGGCCGGAGGACGAAGTCGTGCAACGTCGACGGGGCCGGGCTCGCCAACCGCCGGGCCGCCTCCACCGCGGCGTCGAGGTCGGCGGCCACCACCGCCTCCAGGGCGCTGAGCTCGTCGTCGCCGACGCGGAGCTCGCGGAGCCGACGACCGGACACGACCAGGGGGTCGCGGCCCTGCCACTCCTCCAGCTCGTCGGGCGTCCGGTAGCGCTGCGGGTCGCCCTCGTAGTGACCGTGCCACCGGTAGGTCGCCGCCTCGACGACGACGGGACCACCACCGGACCGGGCCACCTCGACGGCCCCGGCCATGGCGGTCGCCGTCGCCGCCACGTCGTTGCCGTCGACCGCGACGTGGGGGATGCCGTAGCCGGCGGCCCGCCGGTCGAGCGGCGCGGCGTGCTGGTCGGCGGCGGCCGAGAACTCGGCGTAGCCGTTGTTCTCGCAGAAGAAGATCACCGGCAGCTTCCACACGGCGGCGAGGTTCACCGCCTCGTGGAACGCGCCGTGGGCCACGGCACCGTCACCGAAGAACGACACCGCGACCCCGCCCACGGCACGGAGCTGCGCGGCCGCGGCGGCGCCCACCGCGATCGGGATGCCGGCGGCGACGATCCCGTTGGCGCCGAAGATGCCGAGCGTCGGGTCGGCGATGTGCATCGAGCCGCCCCGGCCGCGGTTCGTCCCCTCGTCCTTGGCCATCAGCTCGGCGAACATCCCGAGCGGGTCGAGGCCCTTGGCCAGGCAGTGGCCGTGGCCACGGTGGGTCGACGTGAGCACGTCGGTCGGGCGCAGGGGCCAGCATGCGCCGACCGCCGCCGCCTCCTGGCCGATCGAGAGGTGCACGAAGCCGGGCACCTCGCCGTCGCGGTAGAGGGCCGACACCCGCTGCTCGAAGCCGCGGATCACGAGCATCCGCCGGTGCATCTCGAGGAGGTCGGGCACCGGGAAGGCGGTCACGAACCGTGTACCGTACCGGTCGGTACAACGAGGGACGGCATGACGGACCAGATCGACATCCCGGAGACGTTCCCCGACCCCGGTGGGGTCGCGGGGAAGCGGGTCGTGCTCACCGGGGCCAGCCGGGGCCTGGGTGAGCTGCTGGCCCACGCCTTCTCGCGCGCCGGCGCCTCCGTCGCCCTCGTCGCCCGCACCGAGAAGGACCTGAAGGCCGTGGCCGGCGCCCTCCCGGGGCCGTGCCTCGTGCTCAGCGGCGACGTCACCGACGAGGACTTCAACGAGGCGGTGGCCGACGCCGCCGTCGCCGAGTGGGGCGGGGTCGACGTCTGGATCTGCAACGCCGGCATCTCCCCCATCGTGGCCGGCCCCCGCGAGACGCGCGCCTCGGTCTGGCGCCAGGTCCTCGAGGTGAACCTCACCGGGGCGTTCCTCGGCGCCCGCGCCGCGGCCCGGGTGATGGGCGCCGGCGGGCGGATCGTGTTCACCGGCTCGGTCCTCGGCGAGCGGCCCCGGGCCGGGCTGGCTGCCTACAGCGCGTCGAAGGCCGGCCTGGTCGGCATGGCCAAGGGCCTGGCCCTCGACCTGGCCCCGGCCGGCATCACGGTGAACGTGGTCGCACCGGGGTGGTTCGACTCGCCGCTGGCCGACGGGTGGATGCGCGACCGGGCGCTCTCGGAGGCCATCACCGGGCACACGGCACAGGGCCGGTGGGGCGCACCGGCCGACCTCCCCGGGGCTTACCGGTTCCTGGCGTCCGACGCCTCGGCGTTCGTCACCGGCACCGTCCTCAACGTCGACGGCGGGTACCTCCTGACATGACGCGCGTCGTCGTCATCACGGGAGCGGGGGGTGCGCTGGGCGCAGCCATCTCGAAGCGGCTGGCCTCCGAGCCCGACACCGAGCTCGTCGTGAGCGACGTGAGCGAGCGGTCGCTCGACGCCACCGTGGCCGGCATCGACGGTCCGGTCGAGCCGGTGCTGGCCGACGTCAGCGATCCCGAGCAGGTCGCCGCCGTCGTCGCCCGCGCCGTCGAGCGCTTCGGACGGCTCGACGTGCTGGTCAGCAACGCCGGCGTGCTCTCGCCCAACGGCCGGATCCACAACCTCACGACCGAGGACTGGGAGCGGGCCTTCCGCATCAACGTGCTGGGCGCGGTCAACGGCATCACCGCCGCGGTGGGCGTCATGCGGCCGCAGGGCTCCGGGTCGATCATCCTCACCGCGTCGGTCTCCGGGCTCACCGCCTGGTCGCACGCCGCCCCCTACTGCGCCACCAAGGCCGCCGTGATCCAGCTCGCCAAGGTCGCCGCCGTCGAGTACGCCCGCGACGGGATCAGGGTCAACTGCGTGTGCCCGGGCACGTTCCGCTCGGCGATCCACGAGGGCCTGCCCGACGAGGCCCTCGACGCCATCGCGGCCAAGCACCCGCTCGGGCTGGGCTCGGCCGACGACCTCGTCGGCGCCTACTCCTACCTGGCCAGCGACGCCTCCCGCTGGACGACCGGCTCCGCCATGGTCGTCGACGGCGGCTACTCGGCTCCCTGAAGAGAAACAGTGCCGAGAGGCAGCCTGACCTGGCCCCGC
>JAODBP010000017.1 GCA_025464025.1 Actinomycetes bacterium
CGGGAGCTCACCACCGGCGGCCCGGTCCTCGACTGACATGCGGGTCTCCGGCGTTCGCGTCAGGGGTGAAAGGCAAAGGACGCAACCAAGGGGGCGACCGGTGCGATGCCCACGTCGGTGCGGCCCACCAGCCGTTCTTTGTCGGATCACCCGGCACCACGACGGGTGATCCGACAAAGAACGAGCGGCGCCGGTTCCGGCGCGCCCAGGCTGCCCTTGGTTGCGTCTTTGGTCTTTCCGCGGAAACAGAAGGGGCGATGTCGCCAGCTCAGGGGAGCAGCGACTCGGGGATGTCGACGAGCTTCGAGCGGACGAGCTCGCCGAGGCCCTTGGCCTGGGGATCGGCCCGCACGGACGAGGCCACGCCTTCGCCGAGGATGCCGACGACGACGAAGTTGAGTGCCCGCAGGTTGGGGAGCTCGAAGCGGCGGACCTCGAGGTCGACGGCCTCGGGGACGAGCGAGCGGAGCAGGTCGGGCGTCAGGGTCGAGGCCAGCCAGGCATGGGCCCGGTCGTCCCGAGCCCACAGCCCGATGTTGGCGTTGCCGCCCTTGTCGCCGGAGCGGGCCCCGCACACCACGCCGAGGGGCAGGCGCCGGGTCGGGCCGTCCTCGGTCCAGGTCGGTGCCGGCGGCGACGGGATCGACGGCCCATCGACGGGGTCGGTGTGGGGCACGACGACCCGGGTGCCGTCGGGCAGCACCACGGCGTGCTCGACGATCGACGACGGCACCAGTGCCGGCCAGTAGACGCCGTACTCGCTCGGGGCCGACGGTGGTGTGGTCGTGAACGCCCCGCCGAACGACGCCAGCAGCAGCTCCATCACCGAGTTCGAGAACCGGCGCCCGACCTTGTCGGGATCGGGGTCTTTCACCGTGATCCGAAGATGGCTGATGGCGGCCTCGTCGGTGCTGACCAGCGCCGTCGTCCACGACGCGAACTGGTCCCACCCACCGACCAGGTCGCCGAGCATGGCCAGCGCCCGCTCGGCCTTGGCGTCGACGTCGAGCCCGGTGAGGCCCATCGTCATCGTGTTGCGCCAGCCTCCGACGTGGTTCAGCGCGACCTTGACGAGGCCGGACGGCGGCTCGCCCCGCACCCCGGCGATGCGCACCCGGTCGGGCGCCTCCTGGGTCAGCCCGATGGTGTCGAAGCGGGCCACGACGTCGGGGTTGGCGTAGGCCGGCTCGGCGATCTCGTAGAGGAGCTGGGCCGTGACCGTCCCGACCGACACCAGGCCGCCGGTGCCGGGCTGCTTGGTGATCACCGTCGAGCCGTCGTCGGCCACCTCGGCGATGGGGAAGCCGGGGTACCGGGCGTCGGGCAGCTCGTCGAGGAACGAGTAGTTGCCGCCGGTCGCCTGGGGCCCGCACTCGATCACGTGCCCGGCGACGACGGCGCCGGCCAGCCGGTCCCAGTCGTCCCGGGCCCAGCCGTGCCACCAGGCCGCCGGTCCGACGACGAGGGCGGCGTCGGTGACCCGTGGGGTCACCACGATGTCGGCGCCGGCGTCGAGCCCGGCGGCGATGCCCCACCCGCCGAGGTAGGCGTTCGCCGTCACCGGTTCGACCCCCGCCTCGGCCAGCTTCTGGCCGGTGTCGAGGTGGGTGAGGTCGTGGCCGTCGAGCCGGCCGAGGAGGTCGTCGCCCTCGACCACGGCGATCCGGGGCGAGAGGCCGAGCCGTCCGGCCACCTCGTGCAGCTTCTCGGCCAGCCCGTGGGGGTTGAGGCCGCCCGCGTTGGTGACGACGCGGATGCCCCGGTCGAGGCAGGCGCCCATCACCTCCTCCATCTGGCGGACGAACGTCGTGGCGTACCCGGCGCTCGGGTCCTTCCGCCTGGCCTTCCAGAGGATGAGCATGGTCAGCTCGGCCAGGTAGTCGCCGGTGAGCACGTCGACCGGGCCGCCCTCGAGCATCTCGCGCATGGCCGAGAAGCGGTCGCCGTAGAAGCCGGACGTGTTGGCGATCCGGATGGGTGCGCTCATGCGAACTGTCCTTGCTCGCGGCCGGGTCCGGACGGTCCGGCGAAGGTCTGGGCGATGTCGAGCCAGTGGTCGGCGTCGGGGCCCACCGCGGTGACGTCGAGGTCGCCGCGGTGGCGGCGCTGGGTGGCGAGCAGGCAGAAGTCGAGCGCGGTGCCGGTCACCCGTGGTGCCGCGTCCTCGGGCCCCCAGGTCCAGCTCTCGCCCGCCGGTCCGGTGAGCTCGACGCGGAACGGCCCGGTGGGTGGCGTGGCGCCCCGCACGAGATAGGCGTAGTCGCGGGCCCGCACCCCGATGTGGGCGACGTGGCGCAGCCGGTGGGTGGGCCTGCGCGTGACCGAGAGCGCGTCGGCGACGTCCTGGCCGTGGGCCCAGGTCTCCATCAGCCGCGCCGTGGCCATCGACGCGGCGCTCATCGGCGGGCCGAACCAGGGGATCCGGCTGCCGGCCGGCACCGCCACCAGCGCCTCGATCAGTGCGGTTCGCCCGGCCCGCCACCGGGCCAGCAGCTCCGGCGCGGGCACGCCCGAACCGGCCTCGGCGGCGGCGTCCACGGCCGCGAGCGGGTTCGGCAGCGCGATCGTGCGCGCGACGAGATCGGCGAACTCGTCGGGATCGGTGGCGGCGAGTATCGACTGGTCATCGGTCCAGGCCAGGTGGGCGATCTGGTGTGCGATCGTCCAGCGGGGCGACGGTGTCGGTCGGGACCACTCACCGACGTCCAGGCCGGTGACCAGCGCGTCGAGGTCGTCGCCCTCGTCACGGAGGTCGGAGGTCAGCGCGGCGAGACCGGTCGCGGCCCGGCGCTGCTGTGCGTCAGCGGACATCCCGACATCGTGGCGTCCATGGTAAAAAAAGTCAATCGTGACTGATTGTTCTGGTTGCGGCATGGTGCTGACCCAGACGTACTACAACGGTTACTACATTGCCAGCTTCCTGTGCATGGCCGGGGTAGCAATAGCGCTCACCATGAAATCCGCCCGGGAGTCGTCGTGCCCGTCGAAATCTGATGC
>JAODBP010000345.1 GCA_025464025.1 Actinomycetes bacterium
CCATGATCCGCTCGGGCTCGCCGTGGAACTCGCCCGACATCTCGGCGATGCCGGCGGCGTTGTCGGCCACCGGGCCGAACGTGTCCTCGGACACGACCACGCCGGTGGTGGCCAGCATGCCCATGCCCGTCAGCGCCACCAGGTAGAAGGAGAACTGCAGGTTGCCGCCGCCGAGCACCAAGGCCACGCCGAGGGCGATGGCGATGGCGATGATGGCCCACACGGACGACTCGAGGCCCGAGCTGATGCCGGACAGGACGGTGGTGGCCGGGCCGGTGCGGGCCGAGATGGCGATCTCCTGCACGGGAGCGGTCTCGGTCGAGGTGAAGTACTCGGTCAGGCGGCTGATCACCTGGGCCAGCACCAGCCCGATGACGACGGCGCCGAAGACCTTCCAGCCCTCGTTGCCGTGGTCGTTGCCCACGTAGGCGAGGGCCACGATGCCGGTGCCGATGATCGTGAGGATGCCGGCGACGAGGAAGCCGCGGTTGATCGGTGCCATGGCCGTCTTGTCCTCGTCGGTGGCCCGCACGGCGAACACGCCGACGATCGAGGCCAGCACGCCGATGGCACGAGCCACGACCGGGAAGATGAGGCCGAGGGCGGGGTTGGCGCCGATGGAGTGGAAGGCGGCCACGCCGAGGATGATCGAGGCCACGAGCGTGACCTCGTAGGACTCGAACAGGTCGGCAGCCATGCCGGCGCAGTCGCCGACGTTGTCGCCCACGTTGTCGGCGATGGTGGCCGGGTTCCGGGGGTCGTCCTCGGGGATGCCGGCTTCGACCTTGCCCACCAGGTCGGCGCCGACGTCGGCCGCCTTGGTGAAGATGCCGCCGCCCACGCGCAGGAACAGGGCCAGGAGCGAGCCACCGAACCCGAAGCCGACGAGGATCGTCGAGCTCGTGTTCTGGAAGATCATGATGATGATCGTGGCCCCGATGAGGCCGAGGCCAACGGTGAACATGCCGGCCACGCCGCCGGTGCGGAACGCCACCTTGAGGGCGGCGGGCAGCGAGCCGGTCTTGGCGGCAGCGGCGGTGCGGACGTTGCCTCGCACGGCCAGGCCCATGCCGATGAAGCCGGTGAGGCCCGACATGAGGCAGCCGGCGAGGAAGGCGACGGTGCGGAAGATGCCCGACTGGACGAAGCTCAGGGCCTCGTCGCCGTTGGGCTTGGCCACGCTCGTCGACGTCAGGAAGACGATGACGGCGAGCGGGACCACGATGACGGCGATCGTCTTGAACTGACGCCGGAGGTACGCCATGGCGCCCTCCTGGATCGCCGTGGCGATCTCGATCATCTTCGGCGTGCCCTGGTCGGCGGCGAGCACGCCGCGCATGAGGCCGAAGCCCACGGCGAGCGCCAGCAGGGCGGTGACGGCAGAGAACAGCAACCAGGCCCATTCGCCACCCTGGAGGTGGAACGCCTGGTAGCCGCCCTCTGCGGCAAGTACGTCGAGCATGCGACGCGGTCCTTTCGAACGGGATCGACTTCGGAAACGAAGCCGGCGAAAACTAACGTTTTTGGATGCCGAAAAGCTAAATGGGTGTGACGAAGACCTGATTGGCCACTGACGAGCCCAGCGTGCGGTCGTGGCCGTCGACGCGCAGCACGAGCGGCCCGTCGAACGGGTGCTTCTCCCGGATCTCGACGGTGACGCCGGGCCGCAGGCCGAGCGTGTCGAGGAAGGCGACGACCTCGGGATCGGTCGACCCCGGGACCGCCACCGTGGCCCGGTCGCCCGGCTCGAGGGCGTAGAGCGGCGGCATGGCCGGGATGTCCGCGGCCTCGAGCTCGGGGATCGGGAAGCCGTGGGGGCACGTCGCCGGGCGGTGGAGGGCCACGAACATGCGGTCCTCGACCTCCTGGGGCAGGTCGTGCTCGAAGTCGCCGGCCAGCCGGTCGGCCTCGTTCCAGGCGTAGCCGAGCATGTCGGCGAGGAACCGCTCGACGATGCGGTGGCGGCGGATGGCGGCCACCGCGGCCCGGCGACCCACCGGCGTCAGCTCCACCCCGTGGTAGGGCCGGTGGTCGACCAGCTTGCGCTCGGCCAACCGCTTCACGGTCATGGTGACCGTGCCGGGCGCGACGCCGAGCGCCTCGGCCAGCGCTCCGGTCTGGGCCTCGTGGTGGTCACGGGTCCTGCGGTAGATCGCCTTGAGCGTCTCGCGCTCCGACTTCGTGAGGGAAACGTCCATGGTTTCGGCGGGCGCAAACCTAGGGTTCGCGCCCACCGAAAACCAAGACGGGGTGCCGCTACGAGTTGACGGCGTCCTCGACGGTGTCGAACAGGGCGAAGACCTTGGTGAGGCCGGTGACCTCGAACACCTTGCGGATCCGGGGCTGGGTGCAGACCAGGTACAGGTCCCCGTCGTTGGAGCGCACCCGCTTCAGCGCACCGACCAGCACGCCGAGCCCGGTGGAGTCGAGGAAGTCGACGCCATCGAGGTTCACGATGATCTTGTTGCTGCCCTGGGCCACGAGGCCGTGGAGCTGCTCACGGAGCCGGGGAACGGTCGCCACGTCGACCTCGCCTGACACGGCGAGCACGGCGAAGCCGTTCTGCTCAGAGACGTCCAGGCCAAGGTCCATCGAGTGCTCCTAGAGACGTGCGGAAGGGCCCGCGCCTCGACCCGCGGAGTACGGCGCCGACCGACAGTACCCACAGTCCCGAATCCGCTACCACCGTGCACGATGGACCACCCGGGCGGAACACCCGTTCGATAGGCTGGCGGCGTGGATCCCCTGGTCGCGTCGCTCTTCGGTGACGACCGGCTGGTGCACCTCGAGCGCATCCCGGCCCGCGACGCCCGCTACGGCGAGCTGGCCGCGCCCCTGCCCGTGGCGGTGGCCGAGCGGCTCCCGGTCGAGCGGTTCTGGACCCACCAGGCCGAGGCCATCGACCTGGCCCGGGCCGGCACGTCGGTGGCCATCGCCACCGGCACGGCCTCGGGCAAGTCGCTGTGCTTCCAGGTCCCGATCGCCGAGGCCGTCAGCGCCGAGGTGCCGGGCACCGCCCTCCTCCTGTTCCCGACCAAGGCCCTGGCCCAGGACCAGCTCCGCTCGCTCGAGGCCCTCGGCGTTCCCGGGCTGGTGCCCGCCTGCTACGACGGCGACACCGGCATCGAGGTCCGCACCTGGGCCCGCCGCCACGCCTCGGTGCTCCTCACCAACCCCGACATGCTCCACGTCGGGCTGCTCCCCCACCACGGGCGCTGGGCCACCTTCCTCATGCGGCTGCAGTACGTCGTCGTCGACGAGCTGCACGTGCTGCGCGGGATCTTCGGCACCCACGTCGCCCACGTGCTGCGCCGGCTCCGGCGGATCTGCAACTCCTACGGCTCCGACCCGACCTTCATCTTCGGCTCGGCCACCATCGGCGAGCCGGCCGGCCTGGCCTCGGCCCTCTGCGGCAAGGACGTCGTGGCCGTCACCGACGACGGCTCGCCGCGCGGCGAGCGCCTCTTCGCCCTCTGGAACCCGCCGCTGCTCGACGAGGGCACCGGGGCCCGGGGCTCGGCCAACGTCGAGACCGCCGCCCTGCTCTCGTCGCTGGTCGGCGACGACCGGCGAGCCATCGCCTTCTGCCGCAGCCGCAAGGGCACCGAGGTCGTCGCCGCCGACACCCGGCGCCGGCTGCCCGAGAAGCTGCGCGAGACCGTGCGCCCCTACCGCGGCGGCTACCTCGCCGCCGAGCGCCGCGAGATCGAGGGCGAGCTCTTCAGCGGAGCGCTGCGCGGCGTGGTGGCCACCAGCGCCCTCGAGCTCGGCATCGACATCGGCACCCTCGACGCCTGCGTGCTCGACGGCTTCCCCGGCACCGTCGCGTCGATGTGGCAGCAGGCCGGGCGGGCGGGGCGGGCCCAGCAGCAGTCGCTCGCCGTGCTCGTGGCCGGCGAGGACCAGCTCGACCAGTGGCTCATGGCCCACCCCAAGGAGCTGTTCTCCCGGCCGCCCGAGCCGGGCGTCATCAACCCGTCGAACCCGTCGGTGCTGCTGCCCCACCTGGCCTGCGCCGCCTACGAGCTGCCCCTGTCACCGGCCGACGCCGACTGGTGGGGCGACGAGCTCGACGACGGCGTGCGCGACCTCGTCGTCGACGACCACCTCGTCGTGCGCGACGGTCGGGCCTACTGGTCGGGACGGGGCGCGCCGGCGTGGGGGGTGGGCCTGCGCAGCGGCTCGTCCGACGAGTACCGCATCGCGTCGGAGGGTGGTCACTTGATCGGCACCGTCGACGGGAGCCGGGCCTTCTTGTCGGTCCACCCCGGCGCCGTCTACCTCCACCAGGGCCAGGCGTGGCGCGTCCGCGACCTCGACCTCCACGACCGGGTCGCCTGGGTCGAGCCATCCGACGGCGGCGAGTTCACCCAGGTCCGCTCCGAGACCGACATCCGCATCCTCGATGCCGAGCAGCGCCGCTCGATCGGGCCCATCGAGCTCCACCTCGGTGCCGTGCAGATCGACGAGCGAGTCGTCGGCTACCAGCGCCGCGACGTGCACACCCACGAACTGCTGGGCAACGAGCCGCTCGACCTCCCGCCGTCGTGCCTGGTCACCCGGGCGTTCTGGTTCACCATCGACGAGGCCCTGCTCCACGCCGCCGGCATCGACGAGCCTCGCTGGCCCGGCACCCTCCACGCCGCCGAGCACGCCGCCATCGGCATGCTCCCGCTGTTCACGATCTGCGACCGGTGGGACGTCGGCGGCGTGTCGACCGCCCTCCAGGTCGACACCGGCAAGCCGACGATCGTCATCTACGACGGCTACCCCGGCGGGGCCGGCATCGCCGAGCTCGGGTTCTCGGCCGGCGACCGGTTGCTGCGCACCACGCTCGAGGTCATCACCGCGTGCACGTGCACGTCGGGCTGCCCCTCCTGCGTGCAGTCGCCCAAGTGCGGGAACGGCAACGAACCCCTCGACAAGGTGGGTGCCGCCTCCCTACTCCGGGCCATCGTGGCCTAGTCACCGCAACTTCCCGACGGCCCCGACGTTTTCGAGGGCATGTCGCACACCGCCGCCACAGTCCCCCGGCCCACGCGCGCGCTGATCGTCGACGACGACGACGACGTCCGAGTGCTCGTCCACCTGATCATCGACATGGCCGACAACGGCGTCGAGGTCGTCGCCGAGGCGTCCTCGGCTGCCGAGGGCCTCGACCGCTGGCGCGAGGAGCGGCCCGAGGTGATCGTCCTCGACGACCAGATGCCGGGTGGCACCGGGCTGGCCATGGCCGAGACGATCCTCGCCGAGTGCCCCTCGCAGCGGGTGATCCTGTTCAGCGCCTCGCTCGACGAACGGACGGTGACCCGGGCCGAGGGGCTGGGCGTCTATGCCTGCCTGGCCAAGGACCGGGTCGCGGAGCTGCCCGACGTGATCCTGGCCTCGGCACCCGCCGCCTAGAACCCCACAGCGGCCCGGCGGGTGAGGAACCGCAGGGCCATGGCCCAGGAGAAGGCGGTGCTGGCCCCGGCGATCAGGAGGAGGGTCTCGCGCTGGCCGCCGTCGTCGCCGTCGTCGAGCCGGGCCACGACGGCCGCGTCACCGCCGGCGGGCGGCTGGAACGGCAACGTCTCCTGGAAGCCGGTGTCGGCCGTCGTCGGCGTCGTCGAGCGAGCTCCGGTCGGTGCCTGGAACACCCGGTGGGCCGACTGCTGCCCGCTCCCGGTCGGCGTGACCGTGCCACCGCCGGCGACGGTCGGCACCCGGGCCGTGCCCCCGCCGCTCCCGCCCCCGCCCGAGGCGCCGGCCACCGCGGGCACGGTCACCGACGCCGGCGAGCCGGCATCGGCGTAGACGGTCGTGCCGGCGTCGGGGCCGGGGCGCATGCCGACGACCTGGTACCGCACGTCGCCGCCACCGGCCGGGACGCCGTGGTCGGCGTAGGTGGTGAGCGCCGGCCCGACCTCGTCGATCGGGGTGAAGGCGCGCCCGTCCACCGACCGCCGGATCTCGTAGCCCTCGAAGTCGGGCTCGTGGGCCCCGCCGTCCCACCGCAGGCCGACGATGCGATCGCCGCCGACGTCGGCGGACAACCCGGTGGTCGGCGCGGCCGGGACGGCCACGGCGACCCAGAGGTTCAGGACCAGGGGCGTGTCGCGGCGGAGCGGCTTCTGCGCCGGCGCCACCGTGGCCCGCACCTGGTAGCGGCGGTTGCACGGGAAGGCGGCGTCGAAGGCGAACTCGACGCGGCCATCACCGCCGGGCGCCGACTGCGGCTTCACCGTCGCCGCCGCCGAGCACGCGTCGGCCGGGTCGGCGGCGTCCTTCACGAGCGTGAACGCCACACCGGCGATGCCTTGGTCGAACTCGGCCCACCCGCCGAGCCGCTGCGGGGCCTGGAGGTAGGCGACCGGGATGTCGTCGACGGTGCCCGCCGGTGCCGGGTCGTCCCAGGCCCCGGAGGGCGTGGCGGCCGAGGATGCCGGTGCCGAGCACAGGAGGGCGCCGCCGGCCAGCACGAGGGCGGCCACGACTCGCGCCGCGTTTCCGCCGCGGCCGCCAGGGCTTCCGCGGCGGCAGCCAGGTCTCACGCCGGCGCCGCCGGGCCCTGGAGGGTGGCCCGGATGACCAGGCGATGGGCCGCCGAGCCCTTCGGGTGGCAGGTCGTCAGCGTGAGCGACGAGTCCGGGGTCGGCGCCACCACCGACGTGTCGGACGGCGACACGACGAACGGCGCCTTGGCGACCTTGTATGTGCACTCGCCGATCGGCGTCTCGAGGATGATGTCGTCGCCCGGCTTCAGCAGGTCGACGTTGTGGAACGGCTTGCCGTACGTCGTGCGATGGCCGGCGATGGCGACGTTCCCCTGCTCGCACGGCAGCGGCGTCTGCGGGTAGTGGCCGGCGCCGGCCCGCAGGGCGCTGGCTGTCGTGCCCTCGACGACCACGACGTCGACGTCGATCGCCGGGATCCGGATGCGGGTGAGGGCGTCGCCCGTGCCGACCCGGCGATCGCGGTAGGCCTGCTGGAGCTCGGGGCTCACCAGCTGGTTGTCGAGTCGGTTCTGGATCCGGCTCTGGTAGAGGTTCGTGTAGAAGGGATAGCCGAGCATCCCGACGGCGGCGACGAGCAGGCCCACGGACGTGACCGACAGGCCCCGCCGGGCCCACGGGTGGCGGCGGAGGAAGGCGACGACGGGCGGAAGCCCCTCGGTGGTGGGGGCCGGTGCGGGCCCGGGGGCCTTCGGCTTGCGGGTGGCCACGACGGCCGCCCCGAAGACGACGACCACGAGGACGGCGGCGACGAGCTCGATCATGGGATGCCTCGGAGGCTAACGAGAGGTGGACTGAGGCGAACGACGGCCCCGAGGTCGAGGACCCCGGGGCCGGTCGTCATCGGTTCGGGCGTCCGGTCAACGGCGAGCGAAGGCCAGGCGACGGGTGGCGACGGCCAGGACCAGCAGGGCGCCGCCGATGATGGGCAGCGTGGCGTTGCCGCCGGTGCGGGGCAGGTCGCCGCCGGCCGGGGCCGCAGGCGCTGCT
>JAODBP010000373.1 GCA_025464025.1 Actinomycetes bacterium
CGCAGCGCCTCGAGCCCGCGTGAGGAACGGCTCTTGACGGTTCCGGCCGGGATGCCGAGCGCGTGCGCGGTCTCGGCCTCGCTGAGCTGCTCGAAGAAGCGCAGGACCAGCACTTGGCGCTGCTCCACCGGGAGCCGGCGCAACGCAGCCAGCAGGGTGACCCGCGCGTCACTCGCCGGCGCATGGTCGCTCACCGCCGCGTCCTCGGCGAGCGGCAGCTCGAGGCGGCGCCGGCGCCGCCAGTTGGCCGCGCCGTTCACGACAGCCCGGCGCACGTACGCGTGGGGGTCGTCGGCCGCGATCTGCCGCCATCGGCGCTCACATCGGACGAGCGCCTCCTGGACAAGGTCCTCCGCCTCGTTCCAGTCACCCGTCAGCAAGTACGCGAGGCGTCGGAGCGCAGGGAAGCGCGCGGCGACGTAGTCCTCGAAGGCGACGGGCACCTCCTCAAGACACCACAGGAGCCGGTTCGGTTCCCGGAAGACCAGCCGTCGTTCGCCAGACGGCTAGCCCCGCCGTTCAGACCTCGAGGACCGTCACGACCTCGGCTTCGTGCGCGCCCTCGACGACCTCGCACACCCGCTGACCGATCACGTCGGCGCCGAGCATGCCCGGTCCCGGCTCGCCGGGCTGGCCGTAGCCGTGCACCATCGCGCGGATCATGACCTCGCGGACCAGTACCTCGCTTCGGCGCGCCTCGCGCTCGACGTGGCGGTACAGCATCCGCTGCGCCGCCTGCGCCATGGAGACGACACCCATGCCACTGGCGGGGATGTCGGCCATGCCGCCGCCCATACCCAGGAAGACGGCTCCGGCCCGCATGGCCGGCACGAACGTCGTCGCGGCGCTGAAGTGCAGTCGCAGATACGGGTCGAGATGCTGCTGCGCCTGCTCCCACGTCGTGGAGAGCACCGGCGTCGGCGTCCACGGCACGTTCACCGCGACGGCGACGGCGTCGACCGTGTCGAGCTTGAGTCGCTCGGCGAGCGCGGCGGCCTGGTCGCTGTCCGCCACACTGCCGACGACGGTGGTGGCGGGGCCGAACTCCTCGCCCAGTGCCGCGAAGCGGGAGTCGTCCTGGTCGACGACCGTCACGTCCCAGCCGCGCTGCAGTGCTGCAGCGACAATGCCTCGCCCGACGTTGCCGGTGCCACCAACAACCACGAGCGATGCGACCATTTATCTAACCTAGCAGCCGGATAGAGCATCCGGCGCGTCGTGTCCGAGGGGGACTGCCCCTATCCGCACCTAGTCCTTGAGGACTGAGCTGACGCTTGAGTGAGGAGCAAGCCCTCATCAGGAGTGACGTGTAGGACGCTGCACGCCTTCTGCTGCTCCGACGCGATCTGCGCCGCCCCGGTCATCACCGTGTAGCGAGATCTCGTGGGCATGGTCAGTGAAACGGATCTGCTGTGGGCTCGGGGCTTGCCTGCGGTTCTGCCGGCTGGGCAGCTCCTTCGGGCACCAGCCCGGTGTCGACGAGGCCTTGGGCGACATCGCGCAGTTTGAGGTTGAGGTGCTGGGAGGCGCGACGGAGCAGCTCGAAGGCCTGTTCCGCGGTGATGCGCTCGCGCTCCATCAAGATTCCCTGGGCCTGACCGATGATCTCTCGGGACACCAGCGCGATCCGCAGGTTGCCGGCCCGGCCGCGCTCCGTCTGCTGGGTCTGCGCCAGGCCCAGCGCCAGGCCGGCGTTGGCCGCGAAGATCAGGCCCTGAGCTCGGTCCGTCGCGTTGAACGCGCCCGGCAGGCGCGCATAGAGCTGCAACGCACCGAAGGTGTTGGTGCCGGCGAAGAGCCGGTAGGCGAGCGCGCTACGCATCCCCGCGGCCAGCGCCCGGGGCCCGAACTGCGGCCACGGGCCGCCTTCACCCAGGTCGTGGACGTAGACGCTGTCCTGGCCGCCGAGGGCATCGACGCACGGGCCTTCTCCAAGCTCGCTCTGCAGCTCGTCCAGCGCCGCCACGAGCGGCGATGTCGGCGTGGTCTGGTCGAGCAGCGCATCGACCTGGCAGAGACCGGCTTCGTCGCAGTTCTCCAGCGCCCGCACCGACAGGTCGACGATGCGCTGCAGCATCTGATCGACCGTCGCCGGGCTGAGCAGGACCCTGGCGACTTCGGCCACCAGACGCGCTAGTTCGTCGGAGGTGTCGTCCGGCCCGGTCCGGGTGTGGATCTCGGCCACGGCCTCTCCTATCCACACGAGGCCAACGAGCGTAGAGTGGCGCTGTCTTCAACACAGAGGATACGGCCCGCTGCTCCCGTTAGGTCCGCGGAATGTCCGTCCTCTGTCCGAGATCTGCTGCCCGATGCGCCCCGCCGTGAACACCGGGCGAGACCTCACCGGCTCGCTGGAGCTCGAGCGCGGGCGTGCCTCGATCACCCTCAGCGGCGAAGTAGACGCATTCACGATCTCGCGTTTCGGCGGCTTGCTTGACGCTGCCATCGCCCTGAAGCCGGCGCAGGTCACGGTCGACTTCGACGCCGTGACATACCTGGGCACCTGCGCAGTGCCCGTGATCGAGGGCGGCGCCGAGCGGCTGGCTCGAAGTGGCGGTCGCCTCGTGCTGCTCCGCGTCCCTCGCTCGGCGCATCGGCTCCTGCAGGCCGCCGGGCTCAACGAGACGATCGAGGTCGAGCGCGCCGACAGCCAGTCGGCACTACTGCGACGTCTCGCGGTGGGCAACATCCCGCGGGCACGACAAGTCCTCGACGGGGCGCTTCAGCTCGTGGTCACCATGGCTCAGGCGGTCGTTGCCGGCGCTGACGGAGTGAGCATCACCCTGCCACGACATGGCCGACTGGCGACTGTGGCGGCGAGCAATGACGTCGTGCTCGACATGGATCAGGACCAGTACCTGACCGGGCAGGGGCCGTGCCTGGACGCGGCACTGAAGGGCACGCGGTTCCACATCGACGTCGTCGACGAGGAGAGCCGCTGGCCCGACTTCGTCCCACGTGCTAGGGCACGCGGGATCGCCAGCATCCTGTCCACACCTCTGGTCACTGCGGGGCATCCCCTCGGTGCGCTCAACATCTACTCGCGCAACCGTGGCGCCTTCGCGGCCCACGAGATGCAGTGGGCTGATCAGTTCGCCGCCCAGGCTGCGACCGTCGTCCTTGTCGCAAGCGACGAGGGCAGCCCAACCCTCGAGAGCGACCTCGCCGACGCGCTGGCCTCGCGGCACACGATCGCGGTGGCGCAAGGCATTCTTATCGCACTCCACGGGGGCACGCCGGAAACTGCGTATGCCGCTCTCACCGGCGTGAGCCGACGCACCGGCCGGCCGCTGCGGCGCATCTGCGACCATCTGGTGCAGTCGCGTGCGACCAGGGCGACCACAGCAGTCCAGGCAGGGCCTGATGCGTGAGCCGGTCGCTGCGTCCCTCGACGCCTTCCGCCGTGACGCCGGCCTGACGCACGGACAGCTGTGGATGCGCTACTTCGGCCTCGGCGGCATGAGCCCCGAGCTCGAGGTCGAGGCGATCGTGTACGGCGCGCTCGAACCAACCGTGCTCGATCACGACCGCATCGCGCACGCCCTGAACGAGCGATTCACCGAGCTCGGGCGGGACCACCCCGTCGCCTACACCGAGAAGGACGACGGCCATGCCCAGTGAACCGACGCCGGCCGAAGCCGTGCCGCAGCCGGCCGCGAACCGAGGCGTGCTGGCGGCAGCCCGGGACGTAAGGGCTCAGGCCCGCGACAGCGCAGCCGAGGCGCGCGACGGTCGAGCGTCACACCGCGACCAACGAGCACGATTGGTCACCCACGACGCCGATCCTGCGTGTGCCGAGCGCTTCATGGCGGCCGGTGACCGCGACGATGCCGCCGGTGACAGAGCCGACGCGCTGGCCGACCGCCGAGCCGCCGGCCGCGACTTCCAGGAGCTGGTGGCCCGCGGCGCCTCCCCGCCCCGGGGCATCCAGGACGGTCCCAGCTTCCTTCGCGCGCTGGAGGACCGGGGCATGATCGGCATCGCGCAGGGGCTGCTGATGGCCGGCTTGCGGGTGACCGTCGACCGCGCCTTCGAGCTCCTTCTCGAGGAATCGCTGGGTAGCAACCGGCGCATGCGCGACGTGGCCTCGGAGTTGGTCGCCGAGGGCAATGGACGCGGCTCCCAATTGGCCGAGCCTGACTCGCACACGTGAAACGAGTGCTGACGAGCCAGCACTCCGTTTGACTTCCCAGCCTGGCCTCTCGCTACGTTGGGAAAGGTCGGACATGAGGCGCACAAAGCTCACCGACCTTCACCGGCAGGCGTTCGACGAGACGTAGCCGGTGGCCATGAGCACGCAAGCACAGGAGGTACGACGCATGTCTATCCGCCTGAACGACCAGCAGACCGCCGACTGGGTTGACGCCGTCCAGTCCGTCGAGGAGATCGCCGCCAACACTGATAGCCACTCGACCAGCAAGCCGTTCATCGACACGATGGCTCGCTTCATCCGCGACGAGCCCCACATGGTCGTTCGCCTGCTCACCCTGGTCTGACATGGGAGAGACGCGAACTCATGAAGAACTGATCGAGGCAGCCGTCACGCGCCTGCAGCGACTGCTGCCCAACATGGCGCCACGGGTCCGCAGCGGCCTCGCCGAGGCCGTCGCCACGTCGGTGGAACAGCAGGAGTCTCCGTGACCAAGATGAGCATCGACGCACGGCTCGACGTGGCTCGACGCGAGGCCTCGGACGCGCTGGAGGCCCTGCGAGATGCCGTGCTGCGTGGTCGTGACGCGCTGGCTGCGGTAGCCGATCTGAAGGACGAGAAGAAGCAGCCGCCGCCAGGAAAGCGGCAGCCGCAGACGCGAGGGAGGGGGGCGCTATAGCGGTGCCCCTAGGTCGCTCGACATCACCCGCGGCCGTAACCAGGCAGGACCGCGGACGCTGCTGGTCGCGGCCCGCGCGCCCATTTGCCCCGCCGCGCGGACCCGGCGGCGCACATGCACCTAGGACCCATCAGAACCGTTGGCAAAGAAGCGTCCACTCGTCGATCTACGTACCGTCCTAGGGTTTCGACATGCATCCCGACGAAGACTCGTTCCACACGTTGAGGGAGTCGCGGGCCCGACTGCTGCGCGCCGATGAGGGGCTCGCCGAGCGGGAACAGCAGGCACGCGAAAGCGGCCCTCCAGCCGCGTTCGACGAGGTCGCTGCCACCCGCGACATGATCAGTTCCGAGTGGGACGACCTCGCCCGCCGCCACGACACCTGGGCGCAGCGTCGAGACCTGAACGCAACCGCCCGGGACAAGGTCGCCTCAGATCGTGATGTCACCGCCCGCAGCCTTGCCGGCGACGGCGATACTGGCTTCGCGAACCGCTGGCACTCGGCGGCCAACCGAGACGACAGTGGTGGAGATCGCTCCGACTCATTCGATGACCGCCGCCACAGCGCGGAGGCCCGAGAGCGGGCCGCGACCGATCGCGAACAGGCCACCAGCGACCGTAAGGCCGCAGCCACAGAGGCCGCGGATCAACAAGAAGAACTGCGCCGGCTCCGAGAGGCGATCACTACGCGAGGTCTGATCGGGCAGGCCATCGGACTACTGATGGCACGAGACGGATTATCGACCGACCACGCCTTCGCGCTGCTCACCCGGCAGTCGCAGGTGCAGAACTTCAAACTGCGCGATTTGGCCGCGTCGATCGTGGCGAAGGCCCAGCCCGACGCGACCTGAACGCAGACAGCTCGGCGACCGTGGTGCCGCTTGTCAACCGTCCGAGAACGCCGATTGCCGGGAGCGACTGGGCGGGCCGGCAGATGAGCTTGGCGGGGTGGTCACCGGGTGGCGGATCATCCGCGACGGCCTGCTCGGCAGCTTTGTCGTTGGGCTGTCAGCAGCGTGGGGGCCTGGCGACTTCGCCGCGCGCTCCCGCGCGCCGTCTCGTGTCTCCAAAGACGGGACTAACGACTCTTTTGCCACGCTCGAGCAGCCCCCAGACTCGTCACACCTGCCGACGCCCACGTACGCGAACCCCTTGAAGAAGGACGACACGTGTCAATCGAGTCCGAACCAAGCGCAGCGGTCCTTGCCGCAGCGACCGATGTTCGCGCCGAGGGTGGCCCGCATGCCTCGGCCCGGCAGGCCGTCATGGCAGCAGCGGAGGAGATCGCGGCGCAGGCCGCAGCCGACATTGCCGCCGAGGCGGCGCGGACCGCTGGAACAGCTGTCCTCGCGGCGTCCTCCACAGCGAACAGCGCCGAAGTTCGAGCCAGGTCCTCCGCGGACGTCGCCGCCCGGGCCGCCGCTGACATCGCGTCCGAAGCGGCCGCCACCGTCACAGCGATGGTGACCGCCTCCACTGCTGCAGCCGACCGGGCGGCAGCGCGCGTTGCGGAGCACCGCAACACATTGGCCTCGAGCCCGGCCGCCCTTGCCGCCGAGCTGGCGTCTGAGGCGGCAGTCACCGCTCGCAACATGGTGGACGCGGCGACCATCGCGGCAGCGACCGTGCTCGCGCAGGCTGAACGGGTCGCTCAGAAGGCAGCTGAGGCCACCGCCTGCATGTTGCTTGAGGCAGCCGAAACCGCGCAGGCCATGGTGGCAGCAGCTCGAGACGCGGCGACGAGAACCATCGCCGTCGCCGCGACCGTCGCCGAGGCCGCGGCGAGACTCTCGGCAGACGATCGACCAGCCGGGTCAGCCGATCTGGTCGAGGAGATCATTCACCGCGTTCTCGCCGGTGCGGACCAGCGCGACCAGGTTGCCGAGCGGCGTGACCGGGCTGCCGAAGGCCGCGAGGCCGTATCAGCTTCCGAAACGCCCACCACAGCGGAGCGGAACCTGGCCGGGGCGAGCGTCGAGCGGCTGCACGCAGGACGGGACCGCGACTGGAGTGCATGTGACCGTTCCGAGCTCATCACCGCCCTCCGGCAAATCCGGGGGCTTCTCGCACAGGGCTAATGAAAGACGAGCTGATCCCGTCTTCCCGGTCGACTCCGGCGACGGAGACTTCGACAAGTGCTGCGTGCATGGTTGCCTCTTCCTTGGTCAGGGGGCAGCCGCGTTGGTTAGGGAAGTTGGGCGCCCGGGAACCCGCGAACGGGGTGGAGCTCGTAGTCGAAGATGCCCGCGCGGACGCCGGGGTCCGACTCGATGATCCGGTGCGTCGTGTCGAGGTCCGTCGTGAAGACGCCATAGCCGGCGATGCTGCTGTCGTCGGTGACCGGCAGGACTACGGCCAGCAGTCCCGCCTCGACGAGCGCCATGTTCCTGCGGCCGTGCTCCCAGATGAGTGCGTCGTGCTGCGGTCTTGCGAACGATGGGGTCGTCCGCAAGACCATCGCCGTGTAGGGCTTCGCGACCGACAAGCGTGTCCGCATCGTCGCATCCGTTACGACCGGCAGGGGCGTGCCGAGCTCCATGTCAGTGAACGGCCAGGTAGCCGCCTCGGCGAGTCCGGTAAGGCTCCAGCCGGACCCGACGGCGTCACGCATCCGTTCCCATCCTTCTCCGTGCCGGTCCAGGTGACGGTGGGTCAGCACCACACGGGTGCGGGTCGGGCTGAGCTCGGTGAAAGTGATCTCGACCTCGCTCGCCCGGCTCGGATCTGTCTCGATCTGCCACTGAACGTTGATGTCCCAGCTGAAGCAGACCCGCGCCGGGGGCTCATAGACCAGGACTCGGGCCCAACGGCACTCGCTGCCGTCGGTGCCGCGGTCGATGATGTTGCCCCCGACATGGGGCTCAAAGACCATTTCGGCAAGGGGAGCTTCCAGGATGTGCTTGTCCTTGTCCCACCAGGTGGCCATGCCCTCGGTGAAGACCCGGAAGGCGTGCTCGCGTGATGCGTCGACGTCGGCCTGTGTGCTCACGCTCGTGTGCTTGGTCCGGGTGGTCACGATCTTTGCTTCCTCCGACGGGGCTGGGTGGTGGGTGTCGCGGCGACGTCGTTTGCAGGCGGCGCTTCGGCGGCGCGTTGGAACGCCCCGAGCGAGCGGTTCCAGAACGCATCGAAGTAGGAGCGGAGCAACGCCAGCGCATCGGGATCCACGTTGTAGACCCGACTCGTTCCAGCCGGACTGTCATGAACCAAGCCAGCCGCCTTCATCACCTGGAGGTGCTGCGACACCGCTGAACGAGTCACTGGGAGCGCACGAGCCAACTCGGTAGCTGTCGAGGGCGACTCCACGAGCCGATCCAGCAGAGTCACCCGCATCGGCTCGCCTAACACCTCAAGCAGACTTGCTGCGTTAGCCTTCACTTGCGCAAGCTAGCACTGTCAGTTCCCGGTGCCAAGGTCTGCAAGGCGGGTCTTTAGTCTCCAACGGACGCTGGCAGATCGACATCACCCACTGGCCAGGGGCCGACGGCACCGACGTGGAGATCCTGCACTGGCTCGACGACCACTTCCGGCTCCAGCTGGCCAGCACCGCGAAGCGGATCTTCAAAGCACCCGACGTCGCCGCCAGCTACACCCAGATCGCCGCCCAGCACGGCCATCCCGCCTCCGTCCTGAGCGGCAACGGCGCCGTCTACACCGGCGCCTACCGCGGCGAAGGCCGGGTCGCCCTCGAAGTCCTGCTGCACAGTCACGGCGTGGTCTTCAGCCACTCCCGGCCGACTCACCCGCAGACCTGCGGCAAGGTCGACGCCCGGCCCAAAGCAGCCGCCACCGGCATCCCCGTCATTCATGAGGCAGTTCCGGGTCCGCCACGACAAGATCGACGGCAACGGCAAGGTCACCCTGCGCCACAACAGCCGCCTGCATCACATCGGCATCGGCCGCCGACACGCCGGCCAACCTCGTCCTGCTCCTGGTCCACGACCTGCACATCCGCATCGTCACGACCAGCGGACGACTCCTGCGCGACCTACAACTCGACCCGAGCCGGGACAACCAACCGCGACCAAAAAACGTGAACGATGTCCCAAGACACCTGTGAACGGTGTCCCGAGACATCGCACGGGTGTCCGAGGGGCGACTATCGCGGGATTCCAAGGCCGCTGGCTGCTTCGACATTGAGGCTGCCCGCCTGAGCCCGGTCAGGCTGTCTTCGCGGTCCTCTTCCGTCTGGACGTTGGCGCCGGAGCTGAAGTCCGGGGCACGGGGGCTGTCTTGGCCGGTCCGAGGAGGGCCAGCTTCTTGGAGCCGGTCCGCACGGTGATCTCGAGCTGCCCACCCACGGCAGTGACGTATTGCTCGAGGACGTCCAAGGTGACGTTTCGGGAGCGTTCGATCGCGGCGACGCGTGGCTGGCTGACCCCGAGCCGCTGGGCGAGCTCGCGCTGGGACAGGCCGGCACGCTCACGAAGGGCGGTCAGGCCAGCTGCCAGGCGAAGCTCGTCCTCGATGACGGCCACCCGGTCCGCTGCGCCGGGCGCGCTCAGAACCTTCTTCTCCCAGGT
>JAODBP010000083.1 GCA_025464025.1 Actinomycetes bacterium
GGACCTGGTGCTTCCCGAACTGGCGACGGATTGACAACGTTTCTGTTGTCAATCCATCGCCAGTTCGAGCGCAGGGACTCGGGCGCGCCCACCGTCGTCTCAGGGCGTCCTTGGTCTTTCACCCCTGACGCGAACGTCCGATCTCGTCAGGCCACGGCGCCTGTCCGCTCATCCCTCGTCGTGAGGCGCCCTGGGCACGAACCGACCTGACGGGGTAGAGGTCCGGGACCCCCGTCCGCCGAAGGGAGTCCAGTGACCCGTCGAGCCCTCGTCATCGCCCTGGTGGTCGTGCTCGGCGTCCTGGGCCTGGCGGTCGGCTCCGCCGTGGGCGCGCCGGTGCACGTTGACGACCCCGGGCGGGTGCTCGAGCTGACGCCCCGGGGTGGGGGCGCCTTCGACCTCCGCTACCGCTCGACGGGGATCGACGGCCACGCCACGAGCGAAACGGCGGTGGTCTGGCTGCCGACGGGCGCACGGTCGGGCCACGTCGTGGCCTGGGGCCACCCCACCACCGGTCTCGGCGACCGGTGCGCCCCCTCGACCGGCACCGACGTCGTGCCCGGGCTCGACCAGCTCCTCGCCGCCGGGCACGTCGTGGTCGCGCCGGACTACGAGGGCCTGGGCTCGGCCGGCGACCACCCGTACCTGATCGGCACCAGCGAGGCCCGCAGCGTGCTCGACGCCATCCGCGCCGCCCGCTCGGTGGCCCACGTCGAAGGGCGCTCGGTCGTGTTCGGCTGGTCCCAGGGCGGCCACGCCGCCCTGTTCGCCGCTCGCATGGCCCGGTCGTACGCGCCCGACGTCCGCCTCGCCGGCGTCGCCGCCATCGCCCCGGTCACCGACATGCAGGGGCTCGTCGACGGCACCTCGACGTTCTCGCAGATCCCGGGCTTCGTCGCCCTGGTCACCGCCGGCTACGCGTCCACCTACGACGACCTCGACCCGACCGCCGTGGTGCCCGACGCCGCCGACGCGCTGCCGATCGTCCGCCACGACTGCGCCATCGAGGCCGGCTCGAAGCTCGCCGGCACGATCACGACGGCGCCAGGTCGGGCATGGGTCCGCCGGCTCCAGCAGAACGACCCGACGACCAAGCGCCTGCGCATCCCGGCCCTGCTCGTCCACGGCCAGCAGGACGCCCTGCTCCCGTTCGGCGCCACGGCCGATGCCTACGAGCGGCTGTGCGCCAACGGTTCCCCGGTCCGGCTCGACGCGCTGGCCTCGGCCGGCCACGGCGACGTCGTGGCCCGCTCGACCGACGACGTGGTGCGCTGGCTCGAGGGCCGGCTCGCCGGCAACCGGCTCACCGGTTGCGACGTGCGCTGGAGCAGCTAGCTCACGTCGGCGACGACGTCACCGACGTAGGCCGTCGTCGCCTCACCGAGGCCCTCGGCCAGGAAGCCGACCAGCCGTGCCGCGTCGGTCACGCTGAGGTGGAACGTCTCCGTGCACACGTCGTCTCGCCAGACGCTGACGTTCACGAAGCCGTGCTCGAGGTGCCAGGTGGCGCGCAAGCCGACCCCACGCTCGTCGACGAACAGCTCCCGTCCCACCGGCAAGCGGTGGACCTGCCCCTGCTCCACGGGCCAATGGTGCCATCTCGCCGGCCGGTCTGCTCCGAAGAGGTGACATGGCCTTCGACCTCGACACCTACAAGCGGGTGACCGGCCGGCTCGAGTACGACGACGTCGACTTCGACGCCTTCCGCGACCAGCCCCTCGACGAGGCCTCCCTGCGCTGCCTCCGGTACATGCACGACATCGAGGAGCACACGTCGTGCTACCTCCGGAACCTGCTCAACACGAGGGCCCACTACGACCCCGAGATCACGACGTTCCTCACCATGTGGAACTTCGAGGAGCTGTGGCACGGGGAGGCCATCGGCCAGGTGCTCGCCGCCCACGACGAGCCCGGCACCCTGCCGCGGGTGGCCAGGATGCGCGAGCGGCTCGGGCGCAAGATCGGCAGCCCCATCGGTTGGATGGCGTTCTCGGCGGCGACCAAGCACTTCCTCGCCGTGCACATGACCTTCGGCGTGGTCAACGAGTGGACCACGCAGGCGGCGTACTCACGGCTGGCCTCGGTGTGCGACCACCCGGTGCTGGCCGACCTCCTGCGCCGGATCATGAAGCAGGAGGGCCGCCACATCGACTTCTACCTCGACAAGGCCAAGGAGCACCTCGAACCGCTCGGCGCCCGGCGCCAGACCCGCTTCGTCATGAAGCACTTCTGGAAGCCGGTCGGCTCGTCGCTCATGCCGGAGGACGACACCCGCCACCTGGCCCGGACGTTGTTCGCCGGTGCCGAGGGGAGGCCGATGCTTGAGCGCATCGACCGCCGCATCGACCGCCTCCCCGGGCTCGGCGACCTCCACCTCCTCACCGAGGCGTTCGGCCGCTGCGCGCTGGCCTGAGCTTCAGCTCCGCTCGTAGCGCCAGGGCAGTGACGAGATGAAGAGGCGATGCCGGCCCCCGGGCAGCGTCGGGTCCTCCGTCTCGTAGCCGGCGTCGCCCGCCCACATCCCGACCGACTCGCCGTCGAGCGAGGCGAACTTGGTGACGAACACCTGCACCGGGGCCGCCTCGGCCGCGGCCAGGGCGGTGGCCACGTCGTCGTGCCTGGCCACGAAGTCGAGGGTGATCCACGTGGGCGGCAGCAGGGTGGCCTCCCCGGCGGCGTGGCGGGCCAGGGCGTCCGCAGGGCGGAGCCACTCGTGGTCGACGATCTCGCCCCCGTCGATCTCCACCACCTCCCCCGTGGCGGCGGCGAGGAAGAACCAGGTGGCGTACCGCTTGATCTCGACGAGGGGCGGGGTCCAGTGCGACAGGGCCACGAGGTGCTCGGGGTCGACGACCAGCGCCGCCTCCTCGGCCGCCTCGCGGATCGCCGCGTTGCGGGCGGCGGCCTCCTCGTCGTCGGGCCGGGCCGGATCGATGTCCTCGGGGTCGACCCGACCACCGGGGAACACCCACATCCCGGCGGCGAAGCCCAGCTTCTTGTTCTTCCGCAGGAGCAGGACCTCGATGCCGTCGGCACCGTCCCGGAGGACCACCACCGTCGCGGCCGGCACGCTCTTGGGCGCCTCGCCCGAGCCGCCGAGCGCCATCTTGGCCAGGTCGTCGCTCATGACTGGAACACCCAGCGCTGGATGAGGGCGGCCAGCTCCAGCGGCTTGTCGCCCTGGACCGAGTGGCCCGAGCCCTCGACCACCACCACCTCGGTGTCGGGCTGGCGCCGCAGCCACTCCTCCACGTCCTCGTCGCCGACGACCTCGGACGTGCCACCCCGCACGAGGAGGATCGGGGAGGTGATGGCCGAGACCTCGTCCCACAGCTCGGCGAAGTCGACCACGCCCTCGGCCGCGTCCTGCCGCATCCGGTTGAGCCGGTCGTAGCGCCACACCCAGGTGCCGTCGTCGTTGGGCCTGGCGTTGTGGAGCACGCCCCGGCGGAGGGACGACTCGCTGCGGGTCGGGTTGTACTGGATCGTCCGCTCGAGGATCTGGTCGAACGACTCGAACACCTCGGGCCCGTCGATGAAGGCCACGATGGGGGCGGCCTTCAGGTGGTCGGTGCCGGGGGTGACGTCGACGATCACGGCCTTGCGGACCAGGTCGGCGTGGCGGGAGGCGAGCACGGTGGTGGTGAGCCCGCCGAGCGACATGCCGAGGACGGCCGCCGCGTTCGGGGCCAGCTCCCGGAGGGCGATGGCGACGGCCTCGGCGTTCTCGACCGGCCCGTAGCGCCCGTCGTCGCGCCAGTCGGAGTGGCCGTGGCCGGGCAGGTCGACGGCCACCAGCGGGCGGCCGAGGGCGAGGGCCACCGTGTCCCACGTGTGGGCGTTCTGGGCCCCGCCGTGGATGAGCACCAGCTCCGGCTCGGCGTCGCCCCACACGAGGGCGCTGACCCGCTGCCCGCCGCCGACGTCGACCGAGCGGCGCTCGACCTTCGGCACGGTGAAGTCGAGGCCGACCTCGCTGGCGTTGTCGGCCAGCATCGAGAACTCGTCGTACTGCATGGTTCGGAAGCTAGACCTTGTCGCCATGCCGGGACCGATGGAGGGGATTCGCATCGTCGAGCTGGGGGTGTGGGTGGCCGGTCCGGCCGCCGGCGGCATCCTCGCCGACTGGGGCGCGGACGTGATCAAGATCGAGCCGCCCACGGGCGACCCGGCACGGGGCTTCAACAAGATGCTCGGCGGCGACATGGAGAGCAGCCCGCCGTTCGAGCTCGACAACCGCTCGAAGCGCAGCGTCGTGCTCGACCTCCAGACCGAGGAGGGGCGGGCCAGGGCGCTCGAGCTGATCGCCACGGCCGACGTCTTCCTCACCAACATCCGGGTCGATGCCCTCGAGCGGATCGGGCTCGGCCCCGAGACCCTCATGGCTCGCGACGAGCGGCTCGTCTACGCCCTCGTCACCGGCTTCGGCATGGAGGGGCCGGACAAGGACCGGGCCGCCTACGACATCGCCGCCTACTGGGCCCGCTCCGGCATCGCCAGCCTCCTCACCAAGCCGGGCGGCGACCCGCCCTTCCAGCGGGGCGGCATGGGCGACCACACGGCCGGCATGACCGGTGCCGCCATGATCTGCGGCGCCCTCGTGGGTCGGAGCACGACAGGCAAGGGCCAGCTCGTTAGCACGTCGCTGCTGCGGGCCGGCGCGTACACCGTGGGCTTCGACATCAACGTGTACCTCATGTGGGGACACGGGATCGCCGTCGGCACCCGTGAAGCGATGGGCAACCCGGCGATGAACAACTACCCGACCGGGGACGGCCGGCGGTTCTGGATCGTGGGGCTCGAGGGCGAGCGCCACTGGCCCCCGCTGGCCCGGGCCGTCGGGCACCCCGAGTGGCTCGAGGGCCACGACTACTCGACCCCGGCCGGGCGCTTCCAGCACGCCCGTGAGCTGATCGCCACCCTCGACGAGATCTTCCTCACCAAGTCGCTCGACGAGTGGGCCGAGGTGTTCGCCACCGAGCCCGACTTCTTCTGGGCCCCGCTCAACACGATCGAGGACCTCGTCGCCGACCCGCAGTTCCACGCCGCCGGTGGGCTGGTCGAGGTGCCGGACGGGTCGTCCAGCACGACGATGGTGAACACCCCGGTCGACTTCCACGGCACCCCCTCGGCGCCGCGGTGGATCGCTCCCGAGCTGGGCCAGCACACCGAGGAGGTCCTCGCCGAGCTCGCTGCCCGGCGCGGCGATGGCTGAGGGGACCGAACCTCGAGGGATCGCGCTCGCCCTCGACGTGGGGGCGACGAAGGCAGCGGTGGCGCGGGTCGAGCCCGACGGCACGGTGCTCGAGCGGGACTCGGTGCCGACGGCCGGCGTCGACGACCCGTTCGCCGGCATCGGTGAGCTGCTGCTGGCCCTCCGGGGCGACGCCGTGGTGTGCGGCATCGGCAGCGCCGGCCCGATGACCGAGCGGGGCGAGCGGGTGTCGCCGGTGAACCTGCCGGCCTGGCGCGACTTCCCGCTCCGGTCCCGGGTGGCCGAGGTGACCGGCCTGCCCACGTTCCTCGACGGCGACGCCAAGGCGCTGGCCCTGGCCGAGGGCCGGTTCGGGGCGGCGCAGGGCGTCGACCGCTACCTGGCCGTGGTCGTGTCCACCGGCGTGGGCGGCGGGATCGTGCTCGACGGCCGCCTGCTCGACGGGGCGTTCGGCAACGCCGGCCACATCGGCCACGTGATCGTCGAACCCGACGGACGGCCGTGCGGCTGCGGCGGACGGGGCTGCCTGGAGGCCGAGGTGTCGGGCACGGCGATCACGGCGGTGACCGGCCGGCCGCCGCTGGAGGCACCGGCCGAGGTGCGGGCGCGGGCCGGCCGGCTGACCGGCCAGGCCGTGGCGTCGGTGGCCAACCTGCTCGACCTCCGGCTCGCCGTGGTCGCCGGCTCGGTGGCGCTGGGGTTCGGCGACGTGTTCTTCGCCGCGGCCCAGGCCGAGCTCGACCTGCGGGCCCGGCTGGCGTTCTCGGCCGGGGCCCGCATCGTGCCGAGCACGCTGGCCGACGGCCCGGTCCTGGGCGCAGCGTGCGTCGGCTGGAGGGGCGAGACTGGCTGACATGACGGTCGACGAGCTGGTCGCTGCCCTCACCCTCGACGAGAAGGCGGCGATGACCGCCGGCGTCGACATGTGGCACACCGCGGCGGTGGAGCGGCTCGGCATCCCGAGCTGGAAGATGACCGACGGGCCCAACGGCGCCCGGGGCGGCTCGTTCGACCGCATGACGCCGTCGGCCGCCATCCCGTGCGGCTCGGCCCTGGCCGCGACGTGGAACCAGACGCTGCTCGAGCAGGTCGGCGCCGTGCTCGGCGACCAGGCCCGCACCAAGCAGGCCCGGGTGCTGCTCGCCCCCACCGTCAACCTGGTGCGCCACCCGCTCAACGGCCGCACGTTCGAGGCGTACGGGGAGGACCCGCTGCTGGCCGGCCTGCTGGCCGCCGCCTTCATCCGGGGCGTCCAGGCCCAGGGCGTGGCCACGACGGTGAAGCACTTCGTCGGCAACGAGCAGGAGACCGAGCGCAACACCGTCGACACCCTGATCGACGAGCGGGCCCTGCGCGAGCTCTACCTCCTGCCGTTCGAGCTGGCCGTGAAGGAGGGCGGGTCGCTCGGCGTCATGACCGCCTACAACCGGCTGAACGGCGAGTGGTGCGACGAGCACCCCGAGCTGCTCGGCATCCTGCGCGACGAGTGGGGCTTCGACGGGATCGTGGTCACCGACTGGTACGCCGTCGACTCCACGATCGGCTCGGCCCGCGCCGGCCTCGACATCGAGATGCCCGGCCCGGCCCGGCAGTTCGGCTCGAAGCTGGCCGACGCGGTGCGGACCGGCGACCTCGACGAGTCGGTGCTCGACGCCATCGTCCGCCGCATCCTCGGCGTGTTCGAGCAGCTCGGTGCGCTCGACGACCCGCCGGTCGGCGAGGAGGAGTCGATCGACCGCCCCGAGCACCGGGGCGTGGCCCGGCGGGCGGTCATCGAGTCGACCGTCCTGCTGCGCAACGACGGCGTGCTCCCGTTCGACGTGCCGTCCCTGCGGTCGCTCGCCGTGATCGGCCCCAACGCCGACCGGGCCCAGATCATCGGCGGTGGTTCCGCAACGCTCGAACCGCACTACCGCGTGACCCCGCTGGAGGCGCTGCGGAACCGCATCGGCGGCGTGGTCGACATCACCTACGAGCAGGGCTGCGACATCGATCGCACCGTGCCCCCGATGTCACTGCCCATGGAGGAGGTCTTCCTCGACGCCGACGGCGGCGAGGTGTTCCGCCGCTCGGGCGACAGCACCCGCCTGCTGTTCTTCGGCCCTCCGTCGCCCGACCTGCCCAAGCACTGGTCGGTGCGCTCGACCGGCACGTTCACGCCCGAGGTGTCGGGGCCGTACCAGGTGACGCTGATCCAGGCCGGTCGGTGCCGGGTGCTCGTCGACGGGCAGGTCGTGGTCGACGGCGTGGCGTCCCCGCCGCCGGCGGGCCAGGCCATCTTCGGCATGGGCAGCGAGCAGATCGACGGCACCATCGACCTCGTGGCGGGGAAGCCGGTCGAGCTGGTGATCGAGCTGTCGAACCGGGGCGCGCCGCTCGTCGTGGCCGCCGTGGTCGGCGTCCGACCCGAGCCGCCGGCCGACCTGCTCGAGCGGGCCGTCGCCGCCGCGGCCGCCGCCGATGCCGTCGTGGTCATCGTCGGCACCAACGACGACTGGGAGACCGAGGGCCACGACCGCACGACCATGGACCTCCCCGGCGGCCAGGACGAGCTGGTCCGGGCCGTGTGCGCCGCCAACCCGAGGACCGCGGTCGTGCTCAACGCCGGCTCGCCCGTCACCCTGCCGTGGGCCGACGAGGCACCGGCGCTCCTCGACGTCTGGTTCGGCGGCCAGGAGATGGCCGACGGCCTGGTCGACGTCCTCACCGGCCGAGCCGACCCCAGCGGCCGCCTGCCCATGACCTTCCCCGAGCGCATCGAGCACGCGCCGGCGTACGGCAACTTCCCGGGCGAGCACGGCGAGGTCCGCTACGGCGAAGGCGTCCTCGTGGGCTATCGCTGGTACGAGGCGCGACACCTGCCGGTCCGCTTCCCGTTCGGGCACGGCCTCTCGTACACGACCTTCGAGCTGGGCGAGCCGGAGGTGGTCGACGGCGATCCGATGCTCGTGCGCGTCCGGGTCACCAACACCGGCCCCCGCTCCGGCGGCGAGGTCGTCCAGCTCTACGTCGAGGAGGTGGCTCCCAAGGTGGTCCGACCGCCCAAGGAGCTCAAGGCCTTCGCCAAGGTGTGGTTGGAGGCTGGTCGATCGGCGACCGTGACCCTCGGCCTCACCGACCGGGCGTTCGCCCACTGGTCACCCGACCCGAGCGGCTACGAGGCGATCAAGCAGCGCCAGCAGGCCTCGACGATCTCGGTCGCGCCGGCCAGCGAGGACCAGCCGCCCCGGGGCTGGCACGTCGAGCCCGGCGAGTACCGCCTCCACATCGGACGGAGCTCAGCCGACATCGCCCACGTCGTGCCCCTGACGATCGCCCCCTGATCGGAGTACGGGCGTTCGCGTCAGGGTCGAAAGGCAAAGGACGCCCTGAGACGACGGTGGGCGCGCCCGAGTCCCTGCGCTCGAACTGGCGATGGATTGACAACAGAAACGTTGTCAATTCGTCGCCAGTTCGGAAGCACCAGGTCCGGCGCGCCCGGGCCGCCCCTCGGAGCGTCTTTGGTCTTTCCGCGGAGGCAGACGGGGCGATACCGGCAGCCACCCTGACGAACGTGGATGGGATCTACAGCTAGTCGGCGGCGAGGACGTCGGTGAGGCGGGGCAGGATCTCGTCGCGCCAGCCCTGGCCCATGTTGTCGAAGGCG
>JAODBP010000115.1 GCA_025464025.1 Actinomycetes bacterium
CTGAGCAGCGCCAGGTCGGCGTCGACCATAGACTCGACGAGCTGGCGGAACGTAGTCTTCGGCTCCCAGCCCAGCACCCGCTTGGCCTTCTCGGCGCTCCCGATGAGGAGGTCGACCTCGGCCGGCCGGAAGAACTTCTCGTCGACGACGTCGTACTGCTCCCAGTCGAGGCCGGCCCGCTCGAAGGCGATCTGGCAGAACTCCCGCACGGAGTGGGTCTCGCCGGTGGCGACGACGAAGTCGTCGGGGTGGTCCTGCTGGAGCATGAGCCACATGGCCTCGACGTAGTCGCCGGCGAAGCCCCAGTCGCGCTGGGCCTCGAGGTTGCCGAGCCGCAGCTCCTGCTGCATGCCGAGCTTGATCTTGGCCACCGCGTGGGTGATCTTCCGGGTCACGAACTCCATGCCCCGGCGGGGCGACTCGTGGTTGAAGAGGATCCCCGAGCTGGCGTGGAGGTCGTAGGACTCGCGGTAGTTCACCGTGATCCAGTGGCCGTACAGCTTGGCCACGCCGTAGGGCGACCGGGGGTAGAACGGCGTCCCCTCGACCTGGGGCACGGCCTGCACCTTGCCGAACATCTCGCTCGAGCTCGCCTGGTAGAAGCGGATGTCGGAGTCGACGAGGCGGATGGCGTCGAGCAGCCGGGTCACGCCGAGGGCGGTGATCTCGCCGGTGAGCACGGGCTGGTTGAACGACGTCTGCACGAAGCTCTGGGCCGCGAGGTTGTAGATCTCGTTGGGCCGGTGCTCCCGCAGGATGTGGATCAGCGACGCCTCGTCGAGCAGGTCACCGGACGACGTGTAGGGATCGACGATCAGCCGGTCCTGGAGGTGGGCGATGCGCTCGAAGTTCGTGGTGCTGCTCCGGCGCACCATGCCGACGACCTCGTAGCCCTTGTCGAGCAGCAGCTCGGCGAGGTACGAGCCGTCCTGGCCGGTGATGCCGGTGATGAGCGCGCGCTTCGTCATGGCACCGTTCTACGCTGGCCCGGCCCCGTCGTCTGCCAAGTGGGTTGGCACATGCCCGAGAACCTGGGACGACGGATCGCCGAGCGCCGGGCGAAGCTGGGCTGGACCCAGCAGGAGCTGGCCGACCGCGTCGGCATCTCCCGGGTCGCCGTCTCCCACCTCGAGGCCGGCATGACCGACCCGGGGGAGCGCACCGTCACGCTCCTCGCCGGCGTGTTCAAGGTCGAGCCCCACGAGCTGGTGGCCGGCACCACCTACCCGGTGGCCAAGGCCGAGCGACTGCCGGTGGTCGCGGCTCGCCACACCGAGGTCGAGCTCCAGCTCGCCCTGCTCGAGAACGACCTGGTCTGGTTGGAGCGCCACGACGACCGGGCCGTCCTCGACGCGTGGGACGCCCGGCTGCTCGCCCTGCTCGACACCACGCACGACGCCGGCGAGCGGGCCCTGGTCGACGCCGCCCGCCGGCGGGTGCGCGCCCGTCGGGGCTGACTACGCTCGCCCGACCATGAGGATCCCGGGTCGAGGCGAGCGCACCCCGCGTCCCGGCGCCCGGCCCCTCGACTGGTTGCGGGCCGGTCCCTGGGGTCGCTTCCTCCGGGCCGCCCGCGAGCAGTGGCAAGCGCCCAGCCAGGGGCGGTTCGTCGACGCCGGCTACCGGGCGATCCTCGAGCGCGACCCCGACGCCACCGGGCGGGCGCACTACGTCCGCGGCCTGCGCACCGGCTCGGTCACGCGAGAGTCGGTCCTCCGGCACCTCGACGAGTCGGCCGAGGCGGCCAGGGTCGCGCTCGAGCGACCGGGCATGCAGGACCACCTCCGGCGGTTCAGCGAGGCGGCCGACGCCGTGCCGGCCGGGCTCCGCCCCGTCTGCTTCCTCCACACGATGAAGTGCGGCGGCACCGCGCTCACCCACGGCCTCACCGCCATGTGCGACCCGTGGCCCCGCCTCATCGAGCTGTGGACCGACCAGCTCCTCTGCATGCCCCGCCCGCTGCTCGAGCGCACGATGCTCGTGACCGGCCACCTGCCCTATCCGGTCGTCGAGCTGCTGCCGGCGAACACGGCGCTGCTCACCGTGGTGCGCGAGCCCGTGTCGCGCACGCTGTCGCACCTGGCCCACCTCCGCACCCACGGCGAGCGGCCCGACCTCACGCTCGACGCGTTCCTGCACGACGAGGCCTGGCACCCGATGTGGCGCAACTACCAGGCCCGCCAGCTCGCGTGCGACGTCCCGGTCGGCGAGGCCTGGCTCGGGCGGCTGCCGGCCGGCACGCTCCAGGCCCGCATCGACGGGCCGATCACGATCGGCGACGACGAGCTGGTCGAGCGAGCCACGAAGCGGTTGGCCACGATCGACGTCGTGGGTGTGGCCGACGACCTCGACGCGGTCCTCCGGCGGGTCGCCGAGCTGTGGCAGAAGCCGGCACCGGCGCCCCTCGACCGGGCCAACGAGAGCCTGGCACCGCTCCGCTCGTCGGAGGTGCCGGCCGCCCTCCTCGACGAGATCCGCCACCACACCGAGGTCGACGCCCACCTCTACGACCTGGCCCGCCAGCGCCAGTAGAGCGTCAGCGCAGGGAGCGCACCGCCTCGAGGACGCGGTCGGCGACGTCGCCGAACCCCCACGAGCGGGCGAAGGCGTGGCCAGCGTCGGTCAGGGCGGCGAGTCGCTGGGGCACGAGCACGGCGCGCAGCTCGGCAGCCAGCCCCGCGGGGTCGACGTCGGATGCGACGAGCGCCACGGTGCCCGGCGGCAGCTCGGTGGCGGCGTGCACGTTGGTGACCACCGGCAGCCCGGCGGCGAGGGCGTCGGTGACGGCGGCGGAGCTCTCGCCGTTGGTCGACACCCGGAGCTGCACCGCGACGGTGGCCCGGGCCAGCCAGCCGCGGTACGCGTCCTCGGAGACGTGGCCGGTGATCTCGACGTGACCGGAGGCGCCGACGGCTTCGACGTGGCGCTCGAGGTGGGCGCGGTAGTCGTCGTCGACCGGCCCCACGAACACGAGGGTCGCGTCGACCCCGGACGACCGCAGCGAGGCGAGGGCGGCGACGAGCTCCTCGGCCCCCTTCAGGGGCGAGACCATGCCGAGCGACACGAGCACCGGCGCGTCGGCCGGCGCCCGCCCGGCGCCGTCGCCCCAGGGCTCGGGCACGGCGAGGGGCAGCACCCACGCCGGCGGCGTGCGGCTGTCGGGCTGGAGGTCGAGCTCGAGCAGCCGCTGGGCCAGCGCGGAGGAGACGATCACGCCTCTCGCCCGCTCGGCCAGCTCCTGGGCCAGGCCGAGGCCGAGGTCGTTGTAGTGGGCCGGCGTCTGGCGGGGTTCGGTCTCCAGGTGCTTGGGCGTGCGCCGCCGGTACTGCCCGAGCAGTCGGCTGACGAGGAACTGGTCCTGCGTCTCCGGGCGCGGGAACGTGGCCTCGGCGTAGGTCAGGTACAGGCCCGGCAGCCGCACGTCGTGCATCCAGAGGAGGCCGGGGAACTCCTCGGCCAGGTTGTACAGCTCGTGGTGGTGGTCGCTGTTGCCGACGGTGTAGATGACCGCGTCGTAGCCGTAGGGCGTGCACGTGTCCCGCAGGGCCCGCATCGGGAACCAGCGCAGGTTCGGGTGCTCGTGGGTCCGGCCCGGGCTGGACGTGAACACGTCGACCTCGCAGCGCTGGGCGAGGGCCGGGATGAGGCGGGCGTTGTAATCGGCGATGCCCGACGGGGTGGGCGGTGTGGGACCGACGAGTGCGATGCGGGTCGGGAGCACGGTCGGCCCGGACGGCTCGGGCAGGCGGGAAAGGGCATCGACCGTGCGGCGGGCGACCTGGTCCCACGTGAGGAGGTTCCTGCGCACCGCGCCCCGCTGCAGCAGCTCGGCGCGGAACGCCTCGTCGGTGAGGCCCTGCACGATGCGGGTGGCCATGTCCTCGACCGACTCGGGGTCGAACGTCGACGGGGCCCAGTCGAGCACCTCGGGCAGCGACGACGTCGACGACGTGATGACGGGTGCGCCGCAGGCGATCGCCTCGGCCGGGGGAAGGCCGGCGCCCTCGTAGAGGGCGGGGAAGACGAGCAGCTCGCAGCGCTGGTACAGGGCGCGCAGCACGTGGTCGGGCTGCCAGTTGGTGAGCACGACGTCGGTGCCGATCACCAGTCCCTGCTGCTCGGCCCAGGCCTCCCACTGCTGCTGGGTGCCGGGGTCGAGGCTGCACGTCACCACGAGCTGGTGGTCGAGGCCGGACGAGCGCCGGGCCTCGGCCCACGCCTGGAACAGTCGCTCGGCGTTCTTGCGGGGGTCGCCACCGAGCACGCTGAGGGCGAACGGTCGCCGCACCGCGGGGGTGTGGCGAGCGAGCGCGACGTCGGGCTGGTCGCCGGGCTGCACCGGGTGGAAGTAGGGCGAGACGCCGAAGCCGATGGTGTGGACCTTGGCCGGGTCGAGGCCGAGGTGCTGCAGGGCGTCGGTGCGGGTGTGCTCGGAGATGGTGAGCACGAGGTCGAGGTGGTGGAGCTGCTCGACCCGGCCCCGATAGCGGCGCTCGAGGTCGACGCGGGTGAGGTAGCGGTCGGGGAACAGCAGCGGGATGAGGTCGTACAGGGTGCCGACGGTGGGCAGGTCGCCCCGCAGCAGGTGGGAGGGGAGGTCGCCGTCGGGCCACATCGACAGCTCGAACGGCGAGGTCAGGTAGTAGGCGGCCGGCCGGTCGTCGGCCTCGACGAGCCGGCGCACCTCGGTCTGCGTGGCCCAGCGCAGGTCGGGCGACGTGAGCAGGTCCTGGTCGAGGTTCCTCGGGAACGGAAGGTTCGGGTTGAGCAGCAGCGCGTCACCGACGCCGAGCCGGCGCAGGGCGCGGACCTGGTCCTTCACGTACCGGGCCACGCCCCGGTCGGCGTGGGCCTGGCTCTGGGTCGCCTGGAGGTCGAAGAGGATCCGGTGGCGGAGCGGGTTCACTTCTACCGGCGTCGTGAGCGCCAGCGAGCAGCCGGCGTGGAGCGGAGCCTGCGGAGCGAGACCATCAGCAGGGCGTCGCCCGGACGAGCACCACGCCGCGGGTGCCGTCGGCCCAGGTCGACGCCGGCGGCTCGCCCTCGACCCGCTCCCAGCGATCGCCCGCCGTCTGCACGCAGATGGCCCGCTGGGTGATCGTCCAGCCCGAGAACAGGGCGTCGAGGTGCTCGGCGTCGTAGACGCGCTGGAGCTCGTCGACCGACCACGGGCCGTACGGCGCGGTGAAGGCGATCTCGCCGCCGGGCCGGAGCCACGTGGCGAACATGCCCATGATCTGGCGGTCGAGGTCGCCGGCCGTCGGGACCTCGTCGTAGGCGCCGATGCCCACGTGCTCGAGGGCGGACACGCAGAACACGGCGTCGAGCGGGCGCTCGGGGCCGTCCCACTGCTCGATGGGCCCGGTGAGCGACCGCAGCCGCGGGTGGGCCAGTGGGTAGGGCCGCAGGTCGGCGGCGATCACGTCGAGGCCGAGCGAGGCGAGCGACAGCGAGACGGTCGACTCGGTGGCGCCGAAGTCGAGCACCAGCGAGCCGGGCTCGAGGCTGGCGGCCAGGCCCATGACCCACGGGACCTCGACGATGCGCTCGTTCACGTCACCCGGGCGCACGGTGCCGTCGTGGTGGTTCACGACCACGGCCGGGTTGAACCACATGCCGGCCTGGGCGGCCGGGCCGGTGTGGCCACCGGCCCAGTTGAGGAAGTCGGCCGTGCCCGGACCGATGGGGAGGCGCACGCCCTCGTGGGCGCCGACGACCCGGTCGGCCGCGCCGGGGACGAGGTCGTGGAGCAGCTTGCCGAGCTCGAGGTCGGCCTGGTGCTCGCCGTTGGCCGACCGCTCGAGGAGGTCCTTCAGCCCCGGCTCGAGCCCGGCGGTGGCCCAGCCCCACATGGCGTGGAGCTCGTCGCGCAGGCGGTCGGTCGAGCGGCGGAACGTGGCCGCGAACTCGGCTGAGGTCTGGGTGTCGGAGCTGACCCGCGCCTCGAGCTCGGTCATGCGGGCGTTGGTCTCGCGGGCCAGGCGGCGGGCGTCGTCGACGGCGTTGCCGAGGTCGCGGAAGCGGGGGTCGAAGAAGCGGCGAGCCGGCATCATGAGCGTCGTCGCGAGCTTCCGGAGCAGGGCCTTCACCCGCCGGACCCTACCGCTTGCACCTCTCCGTTCCGGGTCTCGCCAGTGAGGGTGATCAGACCCAACGGGTGATGCCGTCTACGGTTGGTCAGGACGTCCGCTCCCCACCGAGAGATCCCATGACGCGCCTTTTCTCCCGCGGCGCGGCCCTTGTCGCCGTGCTGGCAACGTGCTCCGGCCTCCTGGCCTCCGTCGCCGCTGCTCCTCCGGCCGCCGCCTACGCCAACAACCAGGTCATCGTCCAAGGGCACGGCTGGGGCCACGGCCGCGGCCTCGGCCAGTACGGCAGCTACGGCTACGCCGTCGACGAGGGCAAGGACTACGGCTGGATCCTCGACCACTACTACGGCGGGACCACGAAGGGGGCGAAGGCCGACGGGCCGATCACGGTCCGCCTCACCGAGTTCGACACCAAGGACATGATCATCATCTCCGGCTCGCCGTACACGGTGGGCGGGACGGCGACCAGCACGGCGGTCCAGTTCGCCGCCGGCGAGGCCGCCCTGGTGCACCACACCGCCACCGGGGCCGACATCTCGAAGAGCACGTCCTGTGGCGGTCCGACGTGGACGAAGGTGGGCACCCTCGGCGGCACCGCCACGCCCGTCGCCTCCACCGCCTACGCCGGCGACGACGTGAAGCTGATGCTCCGGGCGTGCGGTCCGACCGGCAACCTCCGCTCGTACCGCGGCACGCTCAGCCTGGTCGCCTCGGGCGCCAGCACGTGGGTCGTGAACACGCTGCCCATGGAGCAGTACCTGCGTGGCGTCGTGCCGCGCGAGTCCCCGGCCTCGTGGGGTGACGCCGGCAGTGGCATCGGCATCAACGCGCTGAAGGCCCAGGCCGTCGCCGCTCGGGCCTACGCCTGGGCCGAGAGCCGCAGCGCGCTGTTCAAGACGTGCGACACCACGTCATGCCAGGTGTACGGCGGCGCCGGCCTGAACGGCGCCCGCATCGAGGACAGCCGGTCGGACCGGGCCGTCAGCGAAACGGCCGGCGAGGTGCGGCTCACCGCCACGGGTGCCATCGCCCGCACCGAGTTCTCGTCGTCGACCGGCGGCTACACGGCCGGGGGCAACTTCACCGCGGTCGAGGACACCGGCGACGACACCAGGATCAACCCGAACCACGACTGGACGTCGAAGGTCCCGACCACCACGTTCGAGACGGCGTATCCGACCATCGGGACCCTCCGGGCCGTGGCGGTCACCAAGCGCAACGAGCTGGGTGCCGATGGCGGCCGGGCTGTCTCGGTGAAGCTCACCGGGTCGTCGGGCTCGACGACCGTCACCGGTGATGCCCTCCGCTCCAAGCTCCAGATCAAGAGCGACTGGTTCACGCCGGTCGACGTCGCCCTCGACACCCACCGCCTGGCCGGCGACGACCGCTACGCCACCGCGGCCGTGGTGTCGAACGACGTCTTCGCCGCCGGCGCGGCCCAGGCCGCGGTGCTGGTCTCCGCGTTCAACTTCCCCGACGCCCTCGTCGGCGTGCCCCTCGCCGTGGCCAAGGGCGGTCCGGTCCTGCTCAGCGACGCCACCTCGGTGCCGGCCGCCACCATGGCCGAGCTCCAACGGGCCACCGGCGGGGCCAAGACCGTCTACCTCCTCGGCGGCACCGCCGCGCTCGGCGACGGCGTGAAGGCCCAGCTCGAGGCGGCCGGCTACACCGTGGTCCGCTACGGCGGCGCCACCCGCTATGCCACCGCCGTCCTCGTTGCCCAGGCCCTGGGCGATCCGACCACGGTCCTCGAGGCGACCGGCACGACCTTCCCCGAGGCCCTCGTCGCCGGCCCCGCCGCGGCCAAGGTCAAGGGCGCCGTCCTGCTCACCGGCGCCGGTGCCCAGGCCCCGGAGACGGCGGCCTACCTCAACGGCAAGACCGTCACCCGCTACGCGGTCGGCGCCGACGCCGCCAAGGCCGACCCGACCGCGACCCCGCTCGTGGGGGCCGACCGCTACGAGACGGCCACCAAGGTCGCCAACCAGTTCTTCCCGGGGCTCCTCGTGGCCGGCCTGGCCAGCGGCGAGAACTTCCCGGACGCGCTGGGCGGCGGCGTGCACGCGGCGATGAAGGGCGGGCCCCTCCTGCTCACCGGCGCCACCGAGCTGCCGATCACGACGAAGCAGTACCTCCAGGGGAACTCCGACGTCACGCTGCGGGACCTGTACGTGTTCGGCGGCACCTCGGCCATCTCCGACGCGGTCATCGCCGACCTCAAGAAGCGCTAGCGCGTTCTCAGAAGATCAGTGCCAAGAGTGCCGGCTGGCCTGGTCCCGCATGGCGTCGCAGGGGCGCCTGCGGCGCGCACCGGGATGGCTTCGCGTGCGGCGGCCGGAGGCCGCGAGATCGAGCCTTCGGCCGCCTGACCCGGCCCCGCCCCGGCGGACGCCGCAGACCGCCGCGCTGGATCCACGGTGGTCCGCGTCGCCGTCCGCTTCGGGGCGGGACCGGGCCAGCCGTCCTCTCGGCACTGTTCTTCTTCTGACGCGGAGCGACCCGCCGTCGTCGGGAGGGGGGATCCGGACGACGGCGGGTCGCGAGCGGTGACCTAGTTGTTCGACGCCCCGCTGGCGGGCCGCACCAGGTCGAGGAGCTGGCCGGTGGCGTCCTTGGCCACGCCGACGGCCGAGTCGAAGGCGCCGAGCGCCTGCTCGGGCACGAGGGTGCGGATCTCGTCGAGGGTGGCGGTGACCTTGGTCTCGAGGTCGTCGACGGTGCGGTCGAGCTGGTCGCCGAGGGCGCCGACGCGCTCCTCGACCAGCTTCCTGGCCTCTTCGACGGCGGCGGCGAGCTTGTCGATCTGCTGGCCGGCGTCGCCGAGCTGCTTCTCGAGCTCGCGGCGGCGGACCTGGCCGCGCTGGAAGGCGATGACGCCCAGGCCCACGGCCACGTAGCCGGCGTCCTTGAGCAGGGTGCGAGGATCGTTCATGCATGCCAGAGTAGCGGTGATGAGTAACTTTTGCAAGCACTTCGGCACCCGGGCGGCCTGACCTCCCCACGGTCCCGCACTACCCTCGACACCCCGTGACCGCGACCGAACCCGACGACCCGGCGGAGGCGCAGGCCCCTCCGGTCGTCGTCGCCCTGGTCACCCGCGACGCCGGGCCGTGGCTCGAGGAGTGCCTGGCCTCCCTGGCCGCCCAGGACTACCCGAACCTCTCGGTGCTCGTGCTCGCCACCGGCTCGGCCGAGGACACGCTGGCCCGGGTGGCCGCCGTGCTGCCATCGGCCTACGTGCGGCGGATCGAGGGGGATCCCGGCTTCGGGCCGGCGGCCAACGACGTGCTCCACGTCGTCGACGGCGCCGCCTTCTACGCCTTCTGCCACGACGACGTGGTGCTCGACGGCCATGCCATCCGGGCCCTGGTCGAGGAGGCCTACCGCTCCAACGCCGGCATCGTCGGCCCCAAGCTCGTGCGCTGGCACGCCCCCGAGCACCTGCTCGAGGTGGGCATGTCGGTCGACAAGACCGGTGTCGTCTCGTCGCTCGTCGAGCGGGGCGAGCTCGACCAGGAGCAACACGACGCCGTCCGCGACGTGTTCGTCATCCCCGGCGGCTTCACCCTCGTCCGCGCCGACCTCTTCGGCACCCTCGGCGGGTTCGACCCGGCCATCGACCTCGTGGGTGAGGACCTCGACCTGTGCTGGCGGGCCCAGGTGGCCGGCGCCCGGGTCGTCATCGTGCCCGCCGCCCGGGTCCAGCACCGCGAGTCGTTGCAGGACCGGCCGCCAGCCGTGCTGGCGGGCGACCTCGCTGCCCGCCACCGCCTCCGCACGGTGCTCACCTGCTACGGCTGGTTCCACCTCCTGCGGGTCCTGCCCCAGCTCATCGTGCTGAGCGTGGCCGAGATCCTCTTCGGGTTGTTCGCCGGGCGCCGCCAGCTCGCCAAGGAGCAGGTCGGGGCCTGGTCGTGGAACCTGCGCCGGCTGTCGGAGATCCGCGCCCGGCGCACGTCGCTGCGCGCCGTGCGCCAGTTCCCCGACAGCGAGGTGCGTCGGCTCCAGGTCGGGGGCAGCGTCCGGGTCCGGGCCTACGTCCGCGGCGAGCTGCACGCGGGCGAGCGGCTGCGGTCGCAGTTCGCCGGGCTCGGCCGCGAGCTGAGCGACGGCACGAGCGGACCGCTGAAGGTCGTCATCACGGCGTGGGCGGTCGTCACCCTGCTGTTCCTGGTCGGCACCCGCGGCCTCCTGTTCGGCAAGCTCCCGGCCGTCGGCGGGCTGGCGCCGTTCGACCAGAGCGTCATCGACCTCCTGCGCACCTACCTCAGCGGGTGGCGGCACGCCGGCCTCGGGGCGGAGGCGCCTCAGCCCACCGCGTTCGGGCTGCTCGGGCTGGCCGGCATCCCGCTCCTCGGCGGGATGGGTCTGCTCCAACAGGTGCTCGTCCTCGGCGCCATCCCGGCCGGCGTCGTCGGCTCCTGGCGCCTGACCCGACCGCTCGGCTCTCGCCTGGGCCGGGCCGCGGCGATGGTCGTCTACGCCGTGGTGGCCCTGCCCTACGACTCGCTGGCCAAGGGCAGCTGGGCCGGGCTCCTCGTCTACGCCGCCGCCCCCTGGATCCTCATCCGCCTCATCGCCGCCTGCGGCGACCTGCCGTCGGCCCATGGCCGGGCCGAGCGGCGTCGCGACCTCCGGGCCATCCTCGGGCTCGGCGTGCTGGTCGCCCTGCTCGCCGCCTTCGTGCCGCTCGTCGTCGTGCTCGTGCCGGTCATCGCCCTCGCCCTCGTCATCGGTGCCCTGCTCACCGGTGGGGCCAAGCGAGCGATCGGCGCCGTCGGGGTGGCGATCGGCGCCTCGGGCGTGGCCGCCGTCCTGCACGTGCCCTGGACGATCGACTTCCTCCTGCCCGGCAGCGACTGGTGGGGCCTCGGCGGCGTGGCTCCGCTCGTCGAGCACGCCCCGAGCGTCGCCGACCTGCTCCGGTTCCACACCGGCAGCGGCCCCCTGTCGGTCCTGGGGTGGGCCGTCCCCGTGGCTGCCGCCCTGCCGCTCGTCATCGGGCGGGACTGGCGCTTCGCCTGGGCCGTGCGGTGCTGGTGCGTGGCGCTGGCCTGCTGGTCGCTGGCCTGGGCCGGCGGCCAGGGGTTGCTGGGCGTGGCCCTCCCGCCGGCCGAGGTGCTGCTCGCCCCGGCGGCCGCCGCCCTCTCGCTGTCCGTGGCGCTCGGCGCCGTGGCCTTCGAGCGCGACCTGCGGGGCTACCACTTCGGCTGGCGCCAGGTGGCCTCGCTCGTGGCCGGCGCCGCCGTGCTGCTCTCCGTCGTGCCCGTGCTGGCCGGCTCGATCGACGGCCGCTGGGACCTGCCCTCGAGCGACGACGCCGCGTCGCTGTCGTTCCTGCGCCGGCCCGCCCTCCAGACCGAGGGGTCGTTCCGCGTGCTGTGGCTGGGTGACCCCGAGGTGCTGCCGGTCGCCGGCTTCCGGCTCGACGACGACCTGGCCTACGGCTTCTCCGAGAACGGCGTCGGCTCGCTCACCGAGCGATGGTCGGCCCCCACCTACGGCGCCACCCCCCTGGTGGCCGACGCCCTCCTGCTCGCGGCGCGCGGCGACACCGAGCGCCTCGGCCGGATGCTCGGGCCGCTCGGCATCCGCTACGTCCTGCTCGCCGACCGGGCCGCCCCCGACCGCACCGGCGCGACCCGCCGCCCCGTCCCGGCCGGGCTGGCCGCCACCGTCGGGCGCCAGCTCGACCTCCGGCGCATCGACGTCGACCCGGCCCTGACCCTCTACGAGAACACGGCGTGGGTGCCCGAGCGGGCCCGGATCCAGGGCCAGGCCGCGACCGAGGCCCTGGCCGCCGGGAGCTCGCTGCGGACCTCGGCGGCCAACGACCTCACCGCCGCCGCCGACCCGGTGCTGACCGACCGCGCCGGCTCGGCCCGCTACACCGGCCACGTCGACGCCGGCACGGTCTACGTGGCCGACGCGGCCAGCTCGGCCTGGCAGCTCCGGGTCGACGGCCGCACCGCGAAGCGCTCGAAGGCGCTGGGCTGGGCCAACCGGTTCGAGGTCGCCTCCGGCGGCGAGGCCACCCTGCGCTACCGCACCTCGCCGCTGCGCTGGGCCGCCGTGGCCGTCCAGCTCGCCCTCTGGCTGGGCGTGGCGGCCTGGCTCGTGCGCGAGCGCCGTCGTCGGCGCGACACCTCGGAGCTGATCGGATGACCCGCCGCGCCCCCGCCCTCGTGGTGATCGTCGCCGTGCTGGCCGGCCTCATCGCGCTCGGCGCCAACGGCCACGACGCCCGCACCGTGGCCTACGGGCGGCCCGAGGCCGAGCCGATGCCCCAGGCCGACCCGGCCGGTGCCCTCTCGTCCACCTGGTACTGCGCCGGCGGGACGGCCCAGGACGGCGGGTTCGCCAACCTCGTCGTGGTGGTGGCCAACCTCGGTGACGCCCGGCGGTCGGGCACGGTCACGTGGATCCCGACGGGCGGCGGCGAGAAGAAGACCGTCCACCTCGAGGTCGGCGGCCAGCGCTCGGTGAGCCTCGTCGCCCGCGACGCGGTCGACGCGCCGGTCGTGTCGGCCCTCGTCGAGCTCGACGGCGGCGAGGTCGCGGTCGAGCACGCCGTGAGCGGGCCGCGGGGGAGCGGCGTCGCGCCGTGCGCGTCGGAGCCGTCGACCCGGTGGTACCTGGCCAACGGCACCACCGAGCGCGACAGCCGCCAGGTGCTCGCCCTGTTCAACCCGTTCCCCGACGACGCCGTGGTCGACATCTCGACCTCGACCGACGACGGTCGGTCGAACCCGTCGAAGCTCCAGGGCCTGCCCATCGAGGCCGGCACGACAGCGTTCGTCGAGCTCGGGCAGTTCGTGCGCTACCGGGCCGTGACCGCGGTGTCGGTCGTCGCCCGGACCGGTCGCCTCGTCGTCGACCGCATCCAGGTCTTCGACGGCTCCAACGGCCGACAGGGGATGTCGCTCGCCCTCGCTGCGCCGGCACCGGCCGACGTCTGGCACTTCCCCGACGGCCTGGCCCAGCCGGGCGTGGCCGAGGCGTGGCACGTCTACAACCCGACGGGCGAGGAGGCCCAGGTCACGCTGGAGGTCATCCCGGCGAAGGGTGACCCGCCGGAGCCCTACGACGTCACCGTGCCGCCGCGCACCGAGATGGTGATCCCCGCGACCGAGGACCGCATCACGCCCGGGGTGGCCCACTCGTCGACGATCCGATCCCTCAACGGCGTGCCGGTGGTGGCCGAGCGCGAGCTCGACGTGCGCAAGCCGTCGCTCCGGCGAGGTTGGTCGTCCGCCCTCGGCTCGCCGCTGGCCGCCCGGCGGTGGGTGTTCCCGATCGGCGAGGCCAACGAGAACACCGACGAGTGGATCGCCGTGCACAACCCGGGGGCCGGCCGGGTGACGGTCACGGTCTACGCCCTGGCCAACGGGCAGCGGCTCGCCATCGAGGGGCTCCAGGACCTGGAGGTCGGGCCGGCCGGTCGGCTCGCCATCCGCCTCGGCGACCACATCTCGCGCACGCCCCTGCCGATCGTGGTCGAGGCCACGGGCGCGGTCGCCGTCGAGCGGGACGCCTACGCCGTCGGCCGGACCGGCATCTCCACGATCATCGGCATCCCCGCTCGCTGAGTCCGGGCTCGATGTCCGCGTCGGCCGGCATCCGGCGCATCATGGGAGGCGTGGAGCGGGTCGTCGTCGCAATCGTGCTGGTGGCCGTGGCCGTGGTCGTGGCCGTCGTGCTCGACCGGCGGGGCCGGGCCGACGCTCCCACCCAGGCGTCGTGGACGGTGCCGAACCAGCTCGACCGCGGCGACTTCGCCGGACCGGCGGCGCCGTGGCTGGTGGCGGTGTTCACGTCGGCCACGTGCGGGTCGTGCCAGGGCACGGCGGACAAGGCCAAGGTCCTGGCGTGCGACGACGTGGCCGTCGACGAGGTCGAGGTCGGGGCGCGCAAGGACGTGCACGACCGCTATGGCATCGACGCCGTGCCCACGCTCGTGGTGGCTGATGCCGAGGGTGTGGTGCGGGCCAGCTTCGTCGGGCCCATGACCGCCACCGACCTCTGGGCGGCGGTGGCCGAGGTCCGCTTCCCCGGCTCGTCGCCCGAGCCACACTTGGGGCAGTGAGCTACCGGGCGGGCTACAGCGAGCACGACTGGCAGGTGCTCCAGTTCGTGCCCCTCGCCGCCTACCACGCCGTGGGCTACGCCGACGGGAGCATCTCGCCACCGGAGACGGCGCAGTTCCTGACCAAGCTGCACCAGGTGGCCGGGCTCGACGCGCCGGCCGCCGCGCTGGTCCGCGAGGTGTTCGAGTCCGTCCGCGACGACCACGAGCGGCTGCTCCAGCGCTTCGACGACGCGCGTCGGGGCGGCATGACGTTCCAGCTCGCCCTCGCCGACGCCCGAGGCCTGCTCGACCGGGCCGAGCCGGCCCAGGCCCAGTCGTTCCGCCACGTGGTCCGGATCGTGTGCAACGCCGTGGCCGGTGCGTCGCCGATCGTGGGCCAGGCGGTCACGGCCCAGGAGGAGGCCGCCATCGAGCAGGTGTGCGCCCTGCTGGAGCCGGTGCCGCCGGCCCCGGCTCCGCCCGAGGTGATCGAGTAGCTAGTCGACGGTGACGGGCTCGGGCGCCTCGGTGCCCATGGCCTGGTGGATCAGGCGGTGCACCTCGGCGCCGTCGATCGTCTCGTGCTCGAGGAGGGCGGCGGCCACGGCGTCGAGCCCGAGGCGGTACTCGCGCAGCGTCTGGCGGCAGCGCTCCTCCTGCTCACGCAGGATGCGCTCGACCTCCTCGTCGATGACGCGCGCCGTCTCGTCGGAGTAGTCGCGGCCGTGCATGAGGTCGTCGCCGAGGAACACGGCGCCCTGCGAGCCCCACGCCATGGGTCCGACCCGGCTGCTCATGCCCCACTCCCGGACCATCTTGCGGGCCAGCTCGGTGGCGCCCTGGAGGTCGTTGTTGGCCCCGGTGGAGTAGAGGCCGTAGACCAGCTCCTCGGCGATGCGCCCGCCCATGCGGACGACGAGGGAGTCCTCGATGTAGTCCTGGCGGTAGAGGTGGCGCTCCTCGGGCAGCTGCATGGTGACGCCGAGGGCCATGCCCGTCGGGAGGATCGTGACCTTGTGGAGCGGGTCGGAGTTGGGCAGCACGGCGGCGCAGACGGCGTGGCCGCCCTCGTGGTAGGCCACCGCCTCCTTCTCCTGGTCGGAGAGCGCCATCGAGTCGCGGCGCATGCCCATCAGCACGCGGTCGCGGGCCGACTCGAAGTCGGTCATGTGGACCTGGTCGTCGCCCCGGCGCACGGCGAACAGCGCCGCCTCGTTGACGAGGTTGGCCAGGTCGGCGCCGCTCATGCCCGGCGTGCCCCTGGCGACCGTCGTGAGGTCGACGTCCTTGGCGATCTTCTTGTCCTTGGCGTGCACCTCGAGGATCGACACGCGCTCGCCGACCTCGGGCAGCGGCACCACGACCTGGCGATCGAAGCGGCCCGGGCGCAGGAGGGCGGGGTCGAGGATGTCGGGCCGGTTGGTGGCCGCGATCATGACGATGCCCTCGGTGGCCTCGAAGCCGTCCATCTCGGAGAGCATCTGGTTGAGCGTCTGCTCCCGCTCGTCGTGGCCGCCGCCGAGGCCGGCGCCCCGCTTGCGGCCGATGGAGTCGATCTCGTCGACGAAGATGATCGCCCGCCCGAGCTTCTTGGCCGACTGGAACAGGTCGCGCACGCGCGACGCGCCGACGCCGACGAACATCTCCATGAAGTCGGAGCCGGTGACCGACAGGAACGGCACGCCCGCCTCGCCGGCGACGGCGCGGGCGATGAGCGTCTTGCCGGTGCCGGGAGGCCCGACCAGCAGCACGCCCTTGGGGATGCGCGCGCCGATCTGGCCGAACTTCTCGGGGAACTTCAAGAA
>JAODBP010000180.1 GCA_025464025.1 Actinomycetes bacterium
GTGGTTACCGTTCAGTCACCTCGAAGAGAGTGATCGTTCGCCGTTCACTCCGGGGATACGGCCACGTCAACCCCGTGCTTCATGGTGCACCCATGGAAGGTGAGCACCTGGACACGTTGGAGCGCATGGTCGTGAGCCCGGCGGCGGGGGTGTTCGCCGTGGTCCAGGACCTGCTCGAGACGATCGTCGCCGTGGGGACCACCATCGGCTTCGTGCACGCCGGCGACGAGGCCGTGCCGGTGCGGTCGCCGTTCGAAGGCCGGCTGGTGGCGCTCGACGCCGTCGACGGCGAGCGCCTGATCCGCCACCAGCGGGTCGGCTGGATGCGCTGCGCCTAGTGGCCTGAGGTACTAGGCCTCGACCAGGTGGAAGCGGGCCACCTGGCGCTGGAGCTCGGCGGCCATCCCGGCCAGCTCCTCGGCGGAGCGGCGGCCCTGGGCGGCGCCGGCCGAGCTGTCGTTCGCCGACTCGGCCACCCGGGCCATCTGGGCGGCGATGTCGGACGACCCCTCGGCGGCGTGGGCCACGATGCGACCGATCTCGTCGGTGGTGGCGGTCTGCTCCTCCACGGCGGTGGCGATGGAGGCCTGGGTGGCGTTGATGCGGTCGATCACCTCGGTGATGCGGCCGATGGCATCGGTGGCCACGCCGGTGTCGGCCTGGATGCTCTCGATGCGCCGGGCGATGTCGCCGGTGGCGTCGGCCGTCTGCTTGGCCAGCTCCTTGACCTCGTTGGCCACCACGGCGAAGCCCTTGCCGGCCTCGCCGGCCCGGGCCGCCTCGATGGTGGCGTTGAGGGCGAGGAGGTTCGTCTGCGCCGCGATCGAGGTGATGACCTGGAGCACCTCGCCGATCTCGGCCGAGCTCTGGCCCAGCTTGGCCACCGCCTCGTTCATCTCGGCGGCGGCGGCCACGGCCTCGCTGCCGACGCCGGCCGCGTCGCTCGCCCCTCGGGCGATCTCGCCGATGGCGGAGGTCAGCTCGGCGGCACCGGTCGCCACACCGGCGATGTCGGTCGACACGTCGTGGGCGGCCGACGACATGACCACGGCGTGCTCGGCCGTCTCATTGGCCGCACCGGTCAGCTGCTCGCTCACCGCCGACAGCTCGTCGGACGAGTCGGCCAGGGTCCGGGCCTGGCCGTCGATGGCGGCCATGACCTCGCTCATGTGCTGGGACACGACGTTGAGGGCCTCGGTCATGCGACCGACCTCGTCGGTGGTGACCACCGCGACCGTCCGGCCCAGCTCGCCGTCGGCCAGCGCCGTGAGCCCGGCGAGCAGGGCGCTGGTGCCGCGGCGCACGGTCTGGGCGCAGCCCAGCACCAGGTAGAGGGCGAGGAGGAGGCTGAGGGTCGCCCACACCACGACCCGCTGCTCCTTGGCCCTGGCCCGGTCGACCCGGGACGAGAGCAGGTCGTCGAGGCGGGGGGCGTCGGCCCGGGCCAGGGCCAGCACGGCGTCCATGGCCGGACCCGCCTGCTCGGCGGCGCCGACGGTGGTGGCGCCCGGGTCGCCGGCCAGCACGCCGGTCAACGATGCCTGGAAGGCGCCGACCTCGGTGGCCACGGTCGTGCCCGGCCCCTTCAGGTCGGCAGCCAGGCGAGCGTCGGCGGTGTTGGCGAACGCCGTCTTCAGGTTGCCGGCCACGGCGGCGGCGGTGGCGGCCACGTTGCCGTTGGCCAGGGCCAGCTCGATCCGCTCGGCGGCGGTGACCGGGGTGGAGCGACCGGCCACCAGGGCGGCGCGATCACCGGCCCGACCGATGACGTCGAGCAGCGCCGGCACCCGGCCCAGCCAGGTGTCCATCACGTAGTACGAGTCGAGGTCGGGATCGAGGATGAGGTTGGACCCGTTGCCGACTTGGACGACCAGGGCGGCCACGGCATCGGCGGCGGCGTTGAACGGATCCAGGGCAACGGCGCCGGTGGCCTCGGCATCGAGGGCCCCGAGCTGCTCGACCACGTGGTCGTACTGCTTGGTCGTGCCGAGGGTGCCACCCAGCCGCTTCTCGACCGCCCCCACCGACACCAGGGTGCGACGGGCGTCGGCCAGCCGCTGGGTGGCGACCGTCGAGTCACCGCGCACGGCCGCAGCGCGAGCCTGGACCACGTCGTGGAGCAGGGTGGTGGCGGGAGCCAGGTAGACGACGCCGTCGCGCTCGGCATCGCTGAAGGCGATCTGGGCGCCCTTCTCCTGGAAGTAGCCGCGCGTCACCAGTCCGAGGGGCAGGAGCAGCACCAGGGCCAGGGCCGCGAACTTCTGCACGAAGGTCAGGCGACCCATGAGGGCGCGGCTGGGCTGCATCACGTCAGGCATGTCGACAACTGCTCGACGCCCATGGGGGGAGCCTGAGGAAGACCGGGAGAAATATGCTCCCGCCGCAATGCGGATCTCTTGTGGCCTGGTGCCCTCCCTGGACGTCGTCGAGCACGCCAAGCTGGCCGAGGAGCTCGGCTACCAGCGGGCCTGGCTCTACGACTCCCCCGCCATCTACCTCGACATCTGGGCCTCCCTCGCCCTGGTCGCCACCCAGACCGAGCGCATCGGGCTCGGCACCGCCGTGCTCGTCCCCAGCCTGCGCAACGTGGTGGCCACCGCCTCGGCCATCGCCACCATCGAGGCCGTGGCCCCGGGCCGGCTGGCGTGCGCCTTCGGCACCGGCGCCACCGCCCGGTGGACGCTCGGCAAGCGAGCCCTGTCGCTGGCCACCGTCGGCCAGCACCTGCGCCAGCTGCGAGGGCTGCTCGCCGGCGAGGTGGTGGAGGTCGACGGCCTCGCCTGCCAGATGACGCAGCTCCCCCGCTTCGCCCCGGCTCGCCCCATCGCCGTCCCCCTGCTGCTCAGCGCCCTCGGCCCCAAGGGCCAGGAGCTCACCCGGGAGGTGGCCGACGGGATCATGACGGTGGGCTTCGACGCCCCCGGCTTCGACTGGAGCGCCCGGCTCGTCGTGGGCACCGTGCTCGACCAGGGGGAGGCGCTCACGTCGGAGCGGGTCAAGCAGTCCGCCGGCCCGTGGTACGCCATCATGGGCCACGGGGCGTGGGAGGCCGTGCCGGAGGCGGTCGACGGCTTCCCCGGCGGCGCCGAGTGGCGGGCCAAGCTCGAGTCGATGCGGCCCGAGGGCGAGCGCCACCTGGCCGTGCACGAGGGCCACGCCACCACCGTCACCGAGCTCGATCGGATCCTGGTCGACGCCGCCGGCGAGGGCATCGTCGGCATGGGCTGGGTGGCCGAGGCCGACGCCATGGCGGCCAAGATCGCCGACGCCGAGGTGGCCGGCACGACCGAGATCATCTACGCCCCGTCCGGTCCCGACATCGCTCGGGAGCTCCGCGCGTTCGCCGCCGCGGCAAAGATCAGCTGATGGACAACAAGCAGGTCGTGGAGCAGTACTGGGATGCGCTGGCCGCGCGGGACTGGGACGGCATGAAGGCCCTGCTCACCGACGACGCCCACTACACCGACGTGGGCACGCCCGGCCCCGGTGGCACCGGCCCCGACGGCGTGGTCAACCGGGTGAAGATCGGGCTCGAGCCGCTCGAGGGCTACGAGCACCTGCCCGGCACCAACATGATCGGCGAGGGCGACCTGGTCATGACCGAGCACACCGAGCGCTGGACGTTCCACACCGGCGAGGTCATCGACCACTCGTTCGTGTCGGTCACCCAGCTGCGGGACGGGAAGATCTGCCGCTGGCACGACTACTCCAACATCCCGAACATCACCGAGAACGCCCCGGCCTGGTGGCTCGAGCACATCATGAAGGCGTCGGCCCAGGGATGAACATCCTCGTCATCGGCGGCACCGGGCCCACCGGCATCCCGATGGTGCAGTCGCTGGTCGACCACGGCCACCTCGTCACCCTGCTCAACCGCGGGCTCCACCCCCGGCCGGAGACGCCGCCCGAGGTCACCCTGCTGCGGGCCGACCCCTACGACGAGGCGTCGCTGGCCGAGGCCCTGGGCGAGGGCACGTGGGACGTGGTGGTGGCCATGTACGGGCGGCTGCGGCGCATCGCCGAGCTGACCCATCGCCGGTGCGGGCACTTCGTGTCGGTCGGCGGCGTGCCCGCCTACCGGGGTTGGACCGACGCCTGGCAGCACGACCCGGCCGGGCTGCCGGTGCCGGTGAAGGAGGACGCCGACCTGGTCGAGGACCCGGCCATCGACGAGAAGGGCTACCGGATCGTCCGCACCGAGCAGGCCGTGGTCGCCGCCCACCCCGACGCCGCCCACGTCCGCTACCCGTACGTCTACGGCCCCCACCAGGTGGTGCCCCGGGAGTGGTCGATCGTGCGCCGCATCCACGACGGCCGGCGCCGGATCATCGGGGCCGACGAGGGCCTGACCCTCCACCACCACGGCTACACCGAGAACCTGGCGGCCGCCCTGGTGCTCGGCATCGAGGAGCCCGAGCGGTCGGGGGGCACGATCTTCAACGCTGCCGACGAGGAGGTGCTCACCGTCCGCCAGGTGGTCGAGCTGTGCGCCACCGCCCTCGGCGCCGAGCTGGAGATCGTCTCCATGCCCTACGACCTGGCCGTGCCGGCGTGGCCGCTGCTGGCCCAGCCGCTGCCCACCCACCGGGTGCTCGACCTCACCCGGCTCCACCACCAGCTCGGCCACCGCGACGTGGTGCCGGCCCGCGCCGCGCTGCCGCTGACGGCCCGGTGGCTGGCCGAGCACCCGCTGGCCCCCGGCGCCCAGGAGGAGGTGGTGCTGACCGACCCGTTCGACTACGCCGCCGAGGATGCCCTCATGGACTCGTGGCAGGCGGCCCGGGCCTCGGTCGTCGTCCCCGAGTTCGCCGTGAAGCCGGGGTGGGGCCTGGCCTACAGCGGCCCCCACGGTCGGCCCCGCACCCAGAAGGAGTTCGTCGAATGACCGGTGGTCCCATGGAAGGCATCCGCGTCCTCGACCTGTCGATCGCCCTCACCGGGCCCTACGCCGGCGCCCTGCTGGCCGACCAGGGGGCCGACGTCATCAAGGTCGAACGCCCCGGCATCGGCGACATCGCCCGGTGGGTGGGCGTGGCCGTGAACGGCATGAGCTCGCTCTACCTGGTGTGCAACCGGGGCAAGCGGTCGATCGTCGTCGACATCCAGACGCCCGAGGGTGCCGACATCGTCCTGCAGCTGGCGACCAAGGCCGACGTCGTCCTCCAGAACTTCCGCCCCGGCGTGCTCGACCGCCTGGGCCTGGGCTACGAGGCGGTGCAGGCGGTGAACCCCGACGTGGTCTACGTGTCGCTGTCGGGCTTCGGGAGCGAGGGCCCCTACAAGGACCGCAGCGCCTACGACACGGTGATCCAGGCCTACGCCGGGCTGGCCGCCAACCAGGCCGATCCCGCCGACCACGTGCCGGTGTTCCTCCGCCAGACCGCGGCCGACAAGGTCACGTCGCTGTTCGCCAGCCAGGCCATCGCCGCCGCCCTCTTCGCCCGAGCGCGGGGCAAGGGCGGCCAGCACGTCGAGGTCTCGATGACCGACGCCGTCACCTCGTTCCTCTGGGCCGACTCGGCCGCCAACGAGGTGCTGCTCGACTCCGACCACACGATGAACTCGTCGTTCGTCGCCGGCTTCAAGCCGTTCCGGTTCCTCGACGGCTGGGGCATCTGCACGCCGACGTCCGACCACGACTTCGCCGGGCTGTGCCGGGGTCTCGGCGTCGAGGGCTACGACGACCCCCGCATCGCCACCATCGGCGAGCGCATCAAGCACCGCGACGTGCTCGAGCCGGTCATGGACCTCTGCTACGCCCACGCCGCCAACATGACGATGGCCGAGGCCAAGGAGCGGTGGGAGGCCGAGCGGGTGCCGTTCTCGATGATCCTCACGCCCGAGCAGCTCACCGAGGACCCGCATGCGGTGGCCATCGGGCTGTTCGAGGAGGCCGACCACCACGTCGTCGGCCGCACCCGCATCCCCCGTCACCCGATCCTGTTCGGCGGGACGCCGGCCAAGCTCGGCGGCAGCTCGCCGGCGCTGGGCGAGCACACCGACGAGGTGCTCACCGAGCTCGGCCTCGGCGACCAGCTCGCCGACCTCCGCGCCCGCAACGTCATCGCCTGACCCTCGAACTGGCGACGGATCGTCTACAGATCTGTAGACGATCCGTCGCCGGTTCGGTGGAGGCGCAGGGCCATGGCGATGATCCAGGCGTCGACGATCGTGAGCCCGGCGCGTTGGAAGAGGCCGTGGGCCGGTCCGATGGCGGTGGCGGCGAGGCAGGCGCCGGCACCGACGCCGGCGGCGATCGACGCGGCCCGCCACCGGCCCTTCAGGTGGGGTGCGGCCAGCAAGGGCACGAGCGAGACCGTGAGGTAGGCGAACGACGCGGCGACGGCGTGGCCCGGCACGTCCTCCCCCGGCCGCAGCGGCACGGCGGCCACGGCGAGCGAGCCGGCGCCGGCGGCGAGGGCGGCCAACCAGGCCGGTCCGTCGACCGCCTTGCGGAGGCCGAGCCCGAACACCGGCACCCCGATCCCGAACGCGACCATGCCAGCCGTCATCCAGGGCCGGGTGGGCGCGCCGAGCTCGGCCAGGTGGCTGATGGCGTCCCGGACCGGCGAGTAGCCGTCGGTGACGGCGCCGCCCACGGCCCACGCCGCGATGAACGCGGTCGGGCCGGCGACACCGCCGACGGTGGCGGGACGGAGCCTCAGTCGAACAGACCGGCGGTGTCGTCCCGCAGGAACGGGTCGATGTCGGCGTCGAACCGCGATGGCCGCAGCAGGCGCGGCATCAGCCGCAGCAGTGAGCGAAGCACGAGGACCCCCCTACCCGGATCACATGGATGTGATCCTCCTCAGAGGTTGCCATGTGCAACCGTTGTGATGGCGGACGCAACCCTGCCAGCATGGGTGGGCACGGCGACGAGGGGGATCCATGCACGATCTGGTGGTACGCGGCGGTCTCGTGGTCGACGGCACGGGGGGCGCGCCACGGCACGCCGACGTGGCCATCGACGGTGGTCGCATCACCGAGGTGGGCCGGGTGGACGTGGCCGGGGCCGAGGAGCTCGACGCCACCGGCAAGGTCGTCACCCCCGGGTTCGTCGACATCCACACCCACTACGACGGCCAGGTCACCTGGGACGCCACCCTCTCGCCCACCAGCTGGCACGGCGTCACCACGCTCGTGCTCGGCAACTGCGGCGTCGGCTTCGCCCCGGTCCGCCCCGACAAGCGCGAGTGGCTGATCGGCCTCATGGAGGGCGTCGAGGACATCCCCGGCACCGCGCTCCACGAGGGCATCAAGTGGGCCTGGGAGACGTTCCCCGAGTACCTCGACGCCGTCGACTCGTCGCCCCTCGCCCTCGACGTGGCGGCCCTCGCGCCCCACGGCGCCATCCGCGCCTACGTCATGGGCGAGCGGGGTGCCAAGAACGAGCCGGCCACGCCCGACGACATCGCCCGAATGGCGGCCATCGTGGCCGAGGCGGTCGAGGCCGGCGCCGTCGGCGTGTCGACCTCCCGCACGATCCTGCACAAGGCCGTCGACGGCGAGGCCGTGCCCGGCACCTTCGCCGCCGAGGACGAGCTGTTCGGCCTCGGTCGGGCCCTGGCCAAGGTCGGCCGCGGCGTGTTCGAGCTCGCCCCGGCCGGCATCCAGGGCGAGGACCTGTCGGCGCCGGACAAGGAGGTGGCCTGGATGCGCAAGCTGGCCGCCGAGACGGGCCGGCCCATCACCTACGGCTTCCTCCAGCACGACGTCGCCCCGCGCGACTGGGAGCGCCAGCTCGAGTTCGCGGCCAAGGCCGACGCCGATGGCGTGCCGCTCCGCCCCCAGATCACCGGCCGCCCGATCGGCATGCTGCTCGGGATCCAGGGGTTCAACCCGTTCCGCACCCGGCCCACCTACATGGGCATCGCCGACCTGCCGCTCGACGACCTCGTCGCGAAGCTCCGCGAGCCGGCCATCCGCAAGGCCATCCTCGGCGAGGAGGACTCCGTCCCCATGCCGAGCTACATCGGCATGGGCCTCGATCGGATCTTCGAGCTGGGCGACCCGCCCGAGTACGAGCCGGCGCCCGAGGCCTCGGTCGCGGCCCAGGCCGGCCGCCGGGGCATGGAGGCCTACGACCTCCTCTACGAGCTGCTCCTCCGCCGCGAGGGCCGGGAGCTGCTGCTGCGCCCGCTGGTCGGCTACAGCGACCTCACCCTCGACCCGGTCCGCGAGATGCTGCTGAGCCCGGCCACCGTGCTCGGCGTCGGCGACGGCGGCGCCCACGTGCGGGTGATCTGCGACGCGTCGACGCCGACGTACATGCTCTCGCACTGGGTCCGCGACCGGTCGCGGGGCGCCACCCTCCCGATCGAGACCGTGGTGCACAAGATGACGAAGAACAACGCCGACCTGTACGGCTTCGCCGACCGGGGCGTGCTCACCCCCGGCCTGCGCGCTGATGTGAACGTGATCGACATGGCGCGCATCACGCTGCGCGCCCCCGAGTTCCGCTCCGACCTGCCCGGCGGCGCCGCCCGCCTGGTGCAGGAAGCGGTGGGCTACGACGCCACGCTGGTCGCGGGCGCCGTGACCCGCCGCAACGACACCGACACCGGGGCCCGCCCCGGCCGACTTGTGAGGTCTGCATGACGCTCGTCGACGGCACCGACGTCCAGCTCCTGGGCACCGCGGTCACCGCCTCCGGCATCGACCGCTCCGGGCCGACCCTGGTCCCGGTCTCCCGCTACATCTCGCCGGAGTGGATGGCGATCGAGAACGAGAAGGTGTGGCCCAAGGCGTGGCAGGTCGCCTGCTCGCTCGACCACGTGGCCGAACCCGGCGACTTCTACGAGTACCGCGCCGGCTGGCTGTCGGTGCTCATCGTGCGGGGCGACGACGGCGAGCTGCGCGCCTTCCAGAACGCCTGCCGCCACCGGGGCAACATGCTCTGCGAGGGCACCGGCAAGGGCCTCAGCGAGCTGCGCTGCCCGTACCACCGGTGGGCGTGGACGACCGAGGGCAAGCTCCGCGAGGTCCCGTCGCGCAAGGGCTTCGGCAAGATCGACAACGAGGAGTTCGGCCTCATCCCGGCCCAGGTCGGCACGTGGGGCCCGATGGTGTTCGTGAACCTCGACCTCGACTGCATGCCGCTCGACGAGTGGCTCGAGGGCATCCCCGACGATGCGTCGTGGGCCAACATCGACGAGTTCCGCTGCAACAGCCTCGTGGTCCGCCCGATGCCGGCGAACTGGAAGGTCGTCTCCGAGGGCTTCTCCGAGACGTACCACATCCAGGGGATCCACCGGGAGATGTTGGGCCACATCGACGACGTCGACGCCCCGCAGAAGCTGTGGCACCGCCACGGCGTCAGCTACCAGCACTACGGCGTCCCCTCGCCCCGCCTCGGCCGCAACGTGCCGGACCAGACGGTGTGGGACACGTGGATCCAGTGCATCGGCAACCGCATGGGCCTCGACTCGACCCAGACGTACCCGTGCCCCGAGGTGCCCGAGGGCCAGACGATCCGCGACGTCATCGCCGCCCGGGTGAAGGCCCACCAGGCCAGCCTCGGCGTCGACATCTCGCGCTACGACACGGCCCAGGCCACCGGCGCCTCGCAGTACAACCTCTTCCCGAACGCCACCGTGCTGGTGTGGTCGGACATGGTCAACGTGCTGTCGACCCGACCCGGCCTCACGCCCGACGAGTGCCAGTTCGTGTCGATGAACTTCCACCGGGCCCCGCTGGGCGCGCCCCGCTCCGAGCCGTTCACCGCCGTGCTGCCGGACAACACCGACATGGGCTTCGTCATGAACCAGGACATCGGGATCATGAAGACGGCCCAGCGGGGGCTGCACCAGCCCGGCCTGAAGCACCTGGCCCTGTCGGCCGAGGAGTGCCGGGTCATCAACCTGCACAAGAACCTCGACGAGTGGTGCGGCGCGTGACGTTGGACGACCTCCTCGCCAAGGAGGAGATCAAGGACGTCATCAAGCGGCTGGCCCGAGGGACCGACCGGCTCGACGAGGCGCTGATGGCGTCCTGCTACCACCCCGACGGCTTCGACGACCACAACTCGTTCCGCGGCTCGGGCACCGACTTCGCGGCGTGGGTGTGCGAGGTGCTCCCCCACTTCCAGGCGACGATGCACTTCATCGCCGACCCGTACATCCAGCTCGACGGCGACGTCGCCCAGTGCGACACCTACTGCGAGGCCCACCACGTCGGCACCGACAGCGACATGGTGATGGGCCTCCGCTACGTCGACCGGTTCGAGAAGCGCGACGGCACCTGGCTCATCGCCAAGCGGGTCTGCGCCTTCGACTGGGCCTACACGGTGCCGTTCGACCCGTCGGTGGGCTTCACGTTCGGCGCCGACTTCACGGTCGGCCACCGCGACCGCACCGACATCACCTACACGGGGGTCTGAACCCCCTCGGCCACGGCGTCGTCGGCCCGCTCGGCGGCGGTGATGTCGACGACCTCGTCGTCGTGCTGCTCGGGCGGGGCCTGCCGGGTGCGGGCGACGAGCGTGCCGGCGACCACGCCGGCGGCGATGCCGGCCATCGCCATCCACGGCCGGGCCAGGCGGTAGCCGAGCAGGTGGTCGAGCGACAGCTTCCCGGGTCCCTTGAGCGCGATGGCCGCGGCGGCCAGGCCGTAGGTGGCCGGCAGCTCGTAGCCGCCCGACGCGGCGAAGAAGCCGTTCGACTTGTGCACGTCGGACGCCGTGCGCATGGTGCCGATGACGGCGGCGGCGGCGGCCGGCGTGGCCAGGCCGGCGGCGAGCATCGTCCCGCCGACGAGCTCGCCGGCCGCGGCGGCGAGCACGGCTTGGTCGGGGTTGGGGAAGCCCAGGTGGCCGAAGGCCTGGCCCGTCGCCTCCCGGCCCGGGCCGCCGAAGGAGCCGAACAGCTTCTGGGCCCCGTGGGCGGCGAGGGCACCACCGACCCCAAGGCGGAGGGCGAGCGTGCCGACATCCTGGGTGCGCATGTGGGTGCCCCTACCCACATCGCCCGATCCGTCCCGTTCCGCCCGGTCGGGGTCAGGCGGCGAGGAGGTCGCGCTCCTGGGGGTGCTCGTCGAGGTACTGGGCCACGTACCAGCAGACCGGGACGACGGTGCGCCCGGCGTGGCGGATGTCGTCGAGAGCGCCCTTGACGAGGATGGCGCCGAGGCCCTGGCCCCGGCGGCTGGCGTCGATCACGGTGTGCGGGAGGACCACCCGCTCCTCGTCGAGCCGGAAGTCGGCGGTGCCGACCAGCTCCCCGTCCACCAGGAGCTCGTAGCGGCCCTCGGCATCGTTGCGTCGCACCTCGTTCGCCATGGCCCCGGTCTACCCGGACGTGGCCAGGATGACGAGCGCGGCGGCGGCCGGGGAGAGCGCGGCGTCTCGGTGCGCGAGCGTGACCTCGCGGGTGACGGGCGGGTCGATGCGCCGCACATCGGCACCCAGGGCGGCGGCCTCGTCGGCGAGCGCCACCGGGAGGAGGGCGACGCCGGCGCCGGCGACGACGAGCGGGAGGATCGCCTCGCGCGGCCCGGCCTCGACGGCGATGACCGGCACGGCCCCGGCGTCCTCGTGGGCCTGCTCGAGCAGGCGCCGGCTCGACGTGCCCGGCGGGGTCGTCACGAAGGGCAGACCGACCAACGCCGACCGCTTTATGACCTTGCGCCCGGGCGCGGTGCCGGCCGGGAAGACGGCCCGGTGCTCCTGGGCCCCGAGCGAGTGGAACACCAGGCCAGCGCCGCTCTCGGCATCGGTGAGGGCCAGCTCGGCCCGACCGTCGACGACCCGGGCCAGGGCATCGGCCGTGCCGTCGGGCTCGGTGAGGCGGAGCGACACGCCGGGGTGCTCACGACGGAAGCGACCGAGCAGCGGCGCGGCCGGGTCGACCGCCAGGGTCGGCAGCAGGACCAGGTCGAGGGTGCCGCCCTCGACGCCGGCCACGTCGGTGACGGCCCGGCGGGCCTGGTCGACCGAGCGGAGCACCTGCTGGGCCGGGCCGACGAGCGCCTCGCCGGCGGCGGTGAGGACCAGGCCCCGACCGATGCGGTGGAACAGGGCCGTGCCGAGCTCGGCCTCGAGCGACCGGAGCGTCTGGGACAGCGCCGGCTGCGAGACGAAGGTCGCCGGCGCCGCCGCCGTCATCGTGCCGTGCTCGACCACGGCGAGGAAGGCGTTGAGCTGCCGGAGGTCCACAAGCCCAGCTTATTGGTTCAATCAGAACAAGTAGCTGGCCCTATGGGTCCTGGACCGGTTGGATGGAACCGTGATCGGCGCCCCGGAGCTCACGGCCATCGGTGCCGGCATCGGGCTCCTCTACGGGACGTTCGGCGCCGGGGCGTCCGCCTTCGCCACCCCGGTCCTGGCCCTGGCCGGCGTGCCGGCCCTCCTGGCCGTCGCCTCCCCGCTGCCGGCCACCCTGCCCGCCGCCCTCCTGGGGGCTTGGTCGCACCGCCGCCACGGCGAGGTCGCCGGTCGCCTCGCCCAGCAGGGCATCGCCGTCGGGCTGCCGGCCGCGCTGGCCGGTGCGCTGAGCAGCTCGTCGGTGCCGGGCACGACGCTGCTCGTGCTCTCCGCCCTCGTCCTCCTCCTCGCCGGCCTGCGACTGGCCTGGGTCGCCGGGTCGGCGGCCACGCCCCACGTCCGGTCGCGCCGCACGACGCTCGTCGCCATCGCCGGTGTCGGGTTCGCCGCCGGCCTGCTGGCCAACAGCGGGGGGTTCCTGCTCATCCCCGTGCTCGTGCTGGTCGCCGGGCTCGGCGTGCGCCAGGCCGCAGCGACGAGCATGGTCGTGGCCGCCGTCCTCACCATCCCGACCTTGGCCACCCACTGGTGGTTGGGTCACGTCGACTGGCGGGTCGCCGCCCTCTTCGCCGTCGGCCTCCTGCCCGGCACGCTCGCCGGCACCGCCCTCGGACGGCACGTCCCGGCCGAGGGCGTCCAGCGCGCCTTCGGCGGGCTGCTCGTCGCGTTCGGCGCCTGGTACCTGCTCCAGGTCAGCTGATGCCGTAGACGGAGTCGGGCAGGTCGATCCGCTCCCCCGCCGTCTGCCCGTCGTCGATGACCAGCTCGGTGCCGTTCACCAGCTTCGACTCGTCGGACGCCAGGTAGACGACGGCCGGCGCCACCGCGCCAGGGCCGCGGCGATGGCGCTCCTCGGGGGTGAGGTGATCGCCGGTGGGCCAGTCCTCGGCACCCACGATCCGAGGGTGCATCTCGGGGTTCCCGGCCGCCGGGCACACGATGTTGGCCCGCACGCCCCACCGACCGTTCTCGATGGCCGTCACCTTGGTGAGGCCCCGAAGGCCGAACTTCGACGACGTGTAGGCCGAGGTGAGGGTGACGCCGTGGACCGAGTCGATCGAGCCGACGTTGACGATCGAGCCCGACGACTGCCGCAGCTTGGGCAGGCACGCCTTGGTCCCGAGGAACGGGCCCAGCACGTTCACCTTGAGGATCCGCTCGAACGCCTCGGCCGTGGTCAGGTCGATGGTGGCGAGGTGGAGCACGGCGGCGTTGTTGACCAGCACGTCGATCCGGTCGAGGGCGTCGACGGCCGCCGCCCAGTCGGCCTCGCTCGTGACGTCGAGGTGGCGGAACGAGGCGCCGATGCGGTCGGCCGTCTCCTGGCCCCTGTCGTCGAGCACGTCGGCCACCGTCACCACCGCGCCCTCGGCGACGAAGTGCTCGGCGATGGCGGCGCCGGTGCCCCGGGCCGCGCCGGTGACCAGCGCGACCTTGCCCTCCAGACGACCGGTCATGCCATCGGGGTCGGGAAGTCGTCGGGGCGGGCCTGGGCGTCGGTGCCCCCGTCGCAGAACAGCACCGAGCCGCAGAAGAACCGGGCCTCGGGGCCGAGGAGGAACTGCACGAACGCGGCCAGCTCGTCGGCCGTGCCCTTGCGCCCGACCGGGATCGGGAAGGCGTCGATGAAGCCGCCGACGGTCGGGTCCTCCCGGCTGGCCTGGAGCAGCGGCGTCTCGACCGCGCCAGGGGCGACGGCGTTGAGCGTGATGCCGGCGCCGGCCCACGCCTCGGTCGGGGCGTTGCGGCGCACCCACCAGGCGATCGCCGTCTTCGTGGCCGGGTAGGTGGCCAGCGAGCTGGCGGCATCGGCGGCCTCGCACGCCGCCGCCTCGTCGCCGGCCAGGCAGGCGTGCACGACGTCCATGGGCACGCCGGGCTGGACCGTCGTCGAGTTGGAGCTGATGGCCACGGCGGCCGGGCGGTCGCCCCTGGCCAGCAGCGGCTGGAGGCCCTCGAGCAGGGCGACCGAGCCGAAGTAGTTCACCGACGCCAGCAGGCTGCCGGGGCGGTCGGTGAGGCCGGGCAGGCCGGCCCACGTGACGAGGCCGTCGAGCGAATCGGTCAGGGCGCCGATCCCCTCGATCGCCGCCTGCCGACCCTCGGGCGTGCCGAGGTCGGCGACCACGTCGGCGCCGCGCAGGTCGACCCCGATGACCGTGTCGCCGGCCGCCTCGAGGCGCGCCTTGGTGGCCGCCCCCATGCCCGATGCCGACCCCGTGACCACGACGGTTCTCATGCGACCTCTCTAGCCTCGATAGCAGTTGCTATGTAGGATCACGGCATGGGGGAACGGATCATCTCGGCCGACTCGCACGTGCGCATCACGCATGAGGCGGTGAAGGAGCACCTGCCCGCGTCGATGCACGCCAGCTACGACTCGGCGGTCGACAAGATCGGCGGCGGCGGCGTCGCCATCCGGCCCGGCCAGAACGAGATGCCCGACTGGATCAAGGGCACCCGCAACGGCATCGGTCGTGACGGCAACCACGACCCCAAGGCCCGGCTCGCCGACATGGACATGGACGGCGTCGACGTCGAGGTCCTCTACTGCGAGTTCAGCGCCTTCCGGTACCTGTACCTGATCGAGGGCGGGTGGAAGGAGGCGACGCGTGCGTTCAACGACACGCTGCTCGCCTTCCAGGCCGAGGACCCGAACCGACTGGTGTCGTCGTTCCAGATCCCGCTGCACGACCTCGACATCGCCGTCGACGAGGTGCACCGCGTCGCCGCCGAGGGCGGGCGCTCGCTCCAGCTCCCCGTCTACCCGGCCGAGCTCGGCGTGCCCGACTACCACGACCACTGCTACGACCGGTTGTGGGCCGCCATCCAGGAGACCGGCCTGCCCGCGTGCATGCACATCGGCCTGGCCCCGATCGAGGTGTTCAAGGGCGAGCAGCCGGCCCATGCCCAGGGCGTGGTGCAGCCCGTCGCCGCCATGTGGACGTCGACGCAGATGGGCAACCTCATCCTGTCCGGCGTGTTCGAGCGCTTCCCGCGGCTGAAGGTCGTCATGGTCGAGCCCGGGATCGGGTGGGTGCCGTTCTGGCTCAACTCGATCGACCGCAAGGTCACCGACATCGGCTACAAGTTCCCGGCGATCACCGAGCTGCCGAGCACCTACTTCCACCGCAACATGTCCCTCACGTTCATCGACGAGAAGTTCGCCGTGCACGACCTGCGCTACGACGTCGGCGTCGAGAACATCATGTGGTCGACGGACTACCCGCACCCGGCCTGCTCGTGGCCCGACTCGCTGGCGGTCATCGACAAGCAGTTCGCCGCCGTGCCCGCCGAGGAACGGCGGCTCATGCTCAGCGGCAACGCAGAGAGGGTGTGGAACCTGCAACCATCCCCGGCATGAGCGACTTCGAGGGGAAGGTCGCGCTCGTCACGGGCGCGGGTTCGGGGATCGGGCGGGCCACCACGTTGCGCCTGGTGGCGGAGGGGGCGAAGGTCTTCGCCCACGACGTCGACGAGGGTCGGCTGAAGGAGACGAACGAGCTGGCTGGGGGCGGGCTCGTCACGCGGGTCGGTGACGTCACCGACCCGGACGAGTGCAAGGCGGCGGTGTCCGCCGCCGTGTCGGAGCTGGGCCGGCTCGACGTCCTCGGCAACGTGGCCGGCATCGCCCGGGGCGAGCACGTCACCGACGTGACCGTCGAGCAGTACCGCCGGATGATGGGCGTGAACACCGACGCCTACTTCTTCTTCGCCCAGGCCGCCATCCCGCACCTGCTCGAGACGGGCGGCAACATCGTCAACATCGCGTCGAACGCCGGCCTCATGGGCCAGGCGTACACGGTCGTCTACTGCATGTCGAAGGGCGCCATCGTCCAGTTCACCAAGGCCCTGGCCATGGAGTTCGCCAAGAAGCCGCTCCGGGTCAACGCCATCGCCCCCGGCGGCGTGATGACGAACCTGGTCGTGGGCTACCAGATGCCGACCGAGGACATCGACACCGACCTCTTCATGCGCTACGCCGGCTTCCGCGAGATGGTGCAGCCCGAGGAGGTCGCCGAGCTGTTCGCCTACGTCGCGTCCGACAAGGGCAAGCGCATGAATGGCGCCATCCTCAGCATCGACAACGGCGTCACCGCCGGCTGACCCACCGAACCGGGAGGGCTAGGCGTTCTTGCGGAGGTCCTTGAAGGGCGTGTTGCGATCGTCGCCCGGCTCTCGGGGGAGGCCGAGGATGCGCTCGCCGATGATGTTGCGCTGCACCTGGTCGGTGCCGCCGTAGATCGACGGGCCGGGCGACCACATCGACACCGCGGTGACGGCGCGGTCGACGCCGTCGTCCTCGCCCGGCAGGGGCGAGTTGCCCTCGTAGTCGTGGAGCATGCCGCGGGCGCCGAGGATGGCCAGACCGACGTCGCGCGACTGGCGGAACATCTCGCTCATGCGGAGCTTGGCCATGTTCGCCATGCCCGGGAGGTCCTGGCCGGCGGTCCGGAGGGCCTTGTGGCGCAGCGCCATGTAGCGACCCAGCTCGGCCTCGGTGTGCATCTTCGTGATGCCCTGGCGGACCACCGGGTCGTCGAGCTTGCCGTGGCGGCGGGCGGCATCGATGAGGGTGCGGGCGTTGACCGAGAACGTCGCCGTCTCGCCGCCGCGCGACCCGCGGGGCCGCACGAAGTCGCCGGCCCGCTTGTCGAGGTCGCCCACGACGGTGCCGGGCTGGGCGGCCGACTCGGCCGCGCTGCCGCCGCCGGCGCCGAGGCCGGCGCGCTCGAAGGCGAGCGTGGTGTTGGCCACGGCCCAGCCGTTCTGCTCCCCGCCGATGATGTCCTCGCTGCGGGCCCGCACGTCGGTCATGAAGACCTCGTTGAACAGGGCCCGGCCGGTCAGCTCGCGCAGCGGGCGGACGTCGATGCCGTCCTGGTGCATGTCGAGGGCGAAGTAGGTGATGCCCTTGTGCTTCGGCACGTCGGTGTTGGTGCGGGCCATGAGCATGCCGACGTCGGCGATGTGGGCCGACGACGTCCACACCTTCTGGCCGTTGACGATCCACTCCTCGCCGTCCTGCACCGCTCGGGTCTGCAGGCCGGCCAGGTCGGAGCCGGCGACCGGCTCGCTGAAGAGCTGGCACCAGGCGACCCGCCCGGTGACGATGTCGGCCAGGAAGTGCTGCTTCTGCTCCTCGGTGCCGTGGGTGATGATCGTCGGGCCGGCGAGGAGCATCCCGAGGCCGCCGGGCGGGCCGAGGGCGCCGATCTCGGCGAAGGCCCGGGCGACCTGGGCGCTCTCGGCGTTGGAGAGGCCCTTGCCGTACCACTCGACCGGCCAGGTCGGGGCCGCCCAACCACTGGGGCCGAGCCGGGCCCACCACTCCCGCACCGTGAGGTCGGGATCCCAGTTCTCCTCGAGCCAGCCCTTGACCTCGATGACGGAGTCGTCAGCCATGACGGGAACGTTAGGCGGAGGCCAGGATCGCCGCACTTCGGCCGGCGGCCACCAGCACGTGCTCGGCGCCGGCCACCTGGTTGACCGCCGTCCCGCGGATCTGGCGGACGCCCTCGAGGATGTTGTTCACCCCGTGGATGTATGCCTCGCCGAGCAGCCCGCCGTGGGTGTTGACCGGCAGCGAGCCGCCGACCTCGATGTGGCCGTCGGCGATGAAGTCCTTGGCCTCGCCCGGCCCGCAGAAGCCGAACGCCTCGAGCTGGAGCAGCACGACGGGCGAGAAGTTCTCGTAGATCATGGCCACGTCGATGTCGGCCGGGGTGATGCCGGCGGCCTTCCAGAGCTGCTCGCCCAGCGACCGCGCCTCGGGGAAGTCGGCGATGTCGGCGTGGTGGTAGTTGAACATGATGTCGCCGTCGACCAGGTGCGACTGGCTGGCCGCCGCCACCCGCACGGGCGCCTGGCGGAGGTGGCGGGCCCGCTCCATCGAGGTGACGATCACGGCCACGCCGCCGTCGCTCTCCTGGCAGCAGTCGAGCTTGCGCA
>JAODBP010000216.1 GCA_025464025.1 Actinomycetes bacterium
GGTGAGCTTGACGCGTCCTACGCGGCCTACGACGAGCACCCCATCGACGAGCCCGACGAGTGGGGAGATCTCGCGTCGTTCCGATCCGCAGCAGCCGCCACATGACCGCCGCTCCACGACGTGGCGAGCTGTGGTGGTGCGAGCTACCCGAGATCGGCCGACGGCCGGTCGTCGTGCTGTCGCGAGACGCTGCGATCCCACGCCTTGGCCGCGCCCTCGTCGCGCCGTGCACGACCACCATTCGCAACCTTGCGAGTGAGGTGATCCTGGAGCCGGAAGAAGATCCGGTGCCTCGCAGGACGGCCGTAAACCTGGACTCGGTCGAGAGCGTGTCGATTGCGGTCCTCGTCGATCGCCTCGGAACGCTCAGCAGCTCGACGATGCGTGCGATGTGCACCGCCCTCGAGGTCGCTGTCGACTTCCAGCGATGACGCCGGCGCCCTCGCCCTGACCCGGCGTTCGGGGGCAGCTGGACCGATGTGAACCCCCACAGCCGGCGTTCGGTGGCAACGGCGCCCGCGACACGTCGGCGATTTCACGTGCGCCGCTGCAGCGAGACGCTTCGGTGGGGCTCTCCGAGCGACCGGTCACCCCCGGATGGGCAGTCCCCGGTGGTTGTTCTTGGGTGGGGTGTGCAGTTGTCCTTCCGGGGTCTCGCGCGCACCAGAAGCTCTGGGCGCCACGACGCGGCGTGGTGGACACTGGGTGAACGAGCCGGCGGTGACGAGAGGAGCGCGCGGTGGCCAAGACAGGTGCGGTGGGCGACGACCGGTGGGTGCCCGACGCGTTCGAGAGCGCTCGGCGCAGGGTCGACGACGAGGTGCTTGCGGTCACGATGCTGTGGAAGTGGGACCTCGAACGTGAGGTCGACGCCGTCGTCGCTCGACAGCTGCTGGCCGTGCTCTGGTTCGGCACCGACGGCCAGCGCCTCGTGAACCGGCGGATCGCGCCGGCATCTGGCGGCTTGCCCATCCACTCCCTCACGGTGCTCACCGCAGCTGAGCTGGTCGTGTTCGACACAAAGGCCAAGGCGAAGGTGTTCGGCGGGCTCCGCTTCGTGCCGACGACCGAGGTGGCCCGATGGCCGCGAGACCAGGTGCGCGCCGTTGTCGGCGCACCCAGCGTTTCGTCGGTGCAGCACTGGAAGATCGCACGTCGGCCGCTCAGCATGGTGGTGCACGGTTCGCCCGACGAGCACCACATGACGATCGGCACCTCGCCCAACGACGAGGCGTTCCTCACCGAGCTGGCCCCCGAGACCGTCTGAGAGGCTGGTTGCCACAGGAACCAACCGTGGGCCCAAGCGAGAGGTCAAGCTTCGGCGGTTGGATCTGGTGGTACGACTTCGACGAGCCCGGCCCGTCTCGGACGGTGGTGACGCTCACGTCCGACTGGTCGGCGGTTCCGTCCCCGGTGCGCGAGTTCATCCAGTTTCCGCCGTTCGGGCGGGACCACCTCGGGATCGTCCGTCGCCAGACGGTCCACAGCGTCGAAGACCCGAGCTGATCCTCGGGCCGGGTAGCGCGACTGCCACCAGCCGACGACACCCCCAATCGCGCCGACAGTCCGACGATCACTCGGGTCCAAATTAAGCGGCCCGAGCTTTCCGACGAGGATCACTCCTCCTCGTAAATGACGTGCCGTTGGCGCACTCACGGATTCGGCGGTGGGAGCCACCTGGTACGGGCGTCTAGCTGTACCCGGCCACGAGGTTGGTGACGCGGATTGCGCGCGGTGAAGACCTCCGGTGATGTGGAGATTGCCGTCTTCACAAACCGGAGGTCTTCGTGGGTCACCGTAACGCTCGTTTGACTGTTCATGGCCGGCTGCTGCTGGTGCAGCGGGTCCGTGCCGAGGGAATGCCGATCGCCCATGTGGCGAAGGCCATGGGGGTTTCGCGGCAGTGCGCGTCGCGTTGGGTCGGCCGGTTCGACGCCGAGGGCGAGGCTGGTCTTGTCGACCGCAGCTCGAGGCCCCACACCTCGCCGAGGCGAACCTCCGCCGAGGTCGAGGCGCTGGTGGTCGCGGCCCGCGGTGAGCACCGCCAGGGCCCGGACCGGCTGGGTCCAGCGCTCGGAGTCCCGGCGCGGACCGTGAGCCGGATCCTGCGCCGCCATCAGATGCCGAGGCTCTGCGAGCTCGACCCGCTCACCGGGCAGCGCATCCGGTCATCTAAGGCCACCGCTGTCCGCTACGAGCGAGACCGGCCCGGCGACCTGGCCCACATGGACGTCAAGAAGATCGGGCGCATCCCCGACGGCGGCGGCTGGCGCGCCCACGGCCGCGAAATGGGCTCTAGCTCGGAGCGCAAAAACACCAAGGTCGGCTACGACTACGTCCACTCGCTCGTCGACGACCACAGCCGCCTCGCCTACAGCGAGATCCATCCCGACGAGCGCGCCGACACCGTCGCCGGCTTCTACGAGCGAGCGGCCGCCTACTTCGCCGACCACGGCATCGACCGCATCGAACGGTTGATGACCGACAACGCATGGAGCTACCGACACGGCCGCCGGCTGCGCGAACTCCTCGCCGCTGACCGAACCCGGCACCTGTTCATCAAGCCCCACTGCCCGTGGCAGAACGGCAAGGTCGAGAGGCTCAACCGAACCCTCCAGACCGAGTGGGCCTATCGGCAGGTCTTCACCACCAACGACGAGCGAGCCGCAGCCCTGGCACCATGGCTCGACTACTACAACCACCGACGGCGACACTCCGCCCTCGGAGGACTCCCACCGACCAGCCGACTGTCACCGACGTGATGGCCGGGTACATCTAGTCCTGAGTCACCCTGGTTCTACAAGCGAGTGTCACCGCGCCGGGGGACACTCCTTCGATGACCGAAGCACTCCCGGACCTGGACCACGTCGGCGCAGCACTCGATGCTTTCGCGACTCGGCTCCGTTCCCTCGCTGGCGAGCCCTCGACGCTGGTGGGGCTCGCGAGCGGCTTGCCAGACCTGGACCAACTGCTCGGCGGATTCCGACCCGGAACACTGACAGTGATCGCCGGACGCCAGGGCATGGGCGCGATGAGTCTTGTCCTCGGAGCAGCGCGCCATGTCGCCCTCCACTTCAACCGGCCGGTGTTGTACGCACGAGGCGCCGCCGACCGCGAGCAGTTAGCTCGTGCGCTGATCGCTGCGCACGGGCGGATCGCCTTCGGGCGGCTTTGGAGGGGCCGCCTCAACCCGGACGACTGGGCACGCGTGGAGGATGCAAGATCGGACCTGGCTGCTGCGCCGATCTGGATCTACTCACCGCCGCTGTTGACGATCTCGGGGCTTGTG
>JAODBP010000220.1 GCA_025464025.1 Actinomycetes bacterium
CGTCGGCCTCCTCCTCCCAGAGGCGGAAGCGGGGGCAGGCCCGGGTGCAGGTCGTGCAGCCCTTCTGGCCATGCGTGCAGTCGCCCGGGCCGAGCTCGTCCTCGAGGTGGAACGGCTTGTAGCCGCCGGACTCGTGGTTGTACCCGATCACGTCGTGCGGGCACGAGATCACGCACCCGGCGCAACCCGTGCACAACCCCGAGGTGATGACCTCGTCGAAGAGCTCCAACCACTGGGCGGTCCACCGCTCCCGCTTCGGCGCGGGCGACTCCTCGATCACGGCCATGGCGGTGAGGTTATTGCCCGCTGCCATGATGGGTGTCATGGCTGAGCTTCCCTTCACTGACGAGCGCACGACCCGGTTCGACGCCCCGCCGCCGATGGTCATCGACCCGGCGAAGACCTACACGGCGGTCATGGACACGTCGATGGGGAGCATGACGATCGAGCTCGACGCCGAGAACGCGCCGCTCACCGTCAACAACTTCGTGTTCCTGGCGACCAACCGCTACTACGAGGGCATCATCTTCCACCGGGTGATCCAGGGCTTCGTCGCCCAGGGTGGCGACCCCGACGGCAACGGCCGGGGCGGCCCCGGCTACAAGTTCCAGGACGAAGAGGTCAAGAAGCCCTACGAGCTGGGCTCGCTGGCCATGGCCAACGCCGGCCCCAACACCAACGGGTCGCAGTTCTTCCTCATCAGCGGCTCGTCCGGCGTGCGCCTGCCCCCGCAGTACAACCACTTCGGCAAGGTCGTCGAGGGCCTCGACGTGGTCGACGCCATCGAGAAGGTGGCCACGGGCCCGGGCGACCGGCCCAAGGAGGACGTGGTCATCAACTCGGTCATCGTCACCGAGTCCGAATGACCTAGACGTCCACCTCGACGGCCAGCTCGATCGGCACCGAGGGGACGACGACCCGCGCCTGGCGGGGCAGGAACCGCCAGGCGCCGACCGCTCCGACGGCCACCACCGCGAACCCGACGAGGGCGGCCAGGTTCTGGCCGTGGACGAAGGCCCGGGCGACGGCGTCGTGCTGGAGCCCGGCCGCCAGCGCACCGCCCACCGAGTCGACGTCGACCGCCCGCCGGAAGGCGGAGGAACCGATGCTGCCCATGACGGCCACGCCCAGGGCGCCACCGACCTGGCGGGTGGTGTCGTTGATGGCCGACCCGACGCCGGCCCGGTCGGGCGGCACCGAGCCCATGATCGACGCCGTGGCCGGGGCGATGGTGAGCCCCATGCCGAGGGCGAACAGGCACTGGTTCCAGAAGATGGCGGCGTACGTCGACGTGGCGTCGAACTGCGTGCGCAGGAGCATCGACGCGGCCACGATCGACAGCCCGGTGACGATCACGGAGCGGGTGCCGGCCCGGGCGACGAGCCGGGGCGTGGTGTTGGCCACGACGAGGAGCACCACGGCGAAGGGAAGCGACCGGAGGCCGGCGCCGAGGGGGTCGTAGCCCAGCACGAACTGGAGGTGCTGGGTCTGGAAGAAGATGACGCCGAAGAGGGCGAAGTAGAGCGTCGTCACCGAGAGGCTGGCCGCGCTGAACCGCGGGTTCCGGAACAGGCGGAGGTCGAGCATGGGCTCGGCCGTGCCCAGCTCGACCCGCACGAACGCGGTGAAGGCGGCGGCGGCCACGACGAAGGCGCCGAGCACGACCGGGCTGCTCCAGCCCCGGTCCGGGCCCTCGATGATCCCGTAGACGAGCGAGACGAGGCCGGCCACCGAGAGCGCGGCACCACCGAGGTCGAGCCGGCCGTCGCTGCGGTCCGACGGTGGGAGGAGCACCCGGGCGCCGACGAGGGCGACCAGGCAGATGGGCACGTTGACCCAGAAGATCGAGCCCCACGAGAAGTGGCGCAGCAGCAGACCGCCGGCCACCGGGCCCAGGCCGATGCCGATGCCGGCGGTGCCGGCCCACACGGCGATGGCCCGCTGCCGCTCGACCGGGTCGGTGAAGACGTGGATGAGGATCGACAGCGTCGCCGGGAACACGAGGGCGGCGCCGATCCCGGTGAGGGCGCGCATGGCGATCAGCTGCCCGGTGGTGTGGGAGAGGGCAGACGCCGCGCAGGCGCCGGCGAACACGAGGAGGCCGGCGCCGAACGCACCCCGCCGGCCGAAGCGATCCCCGATGCTGCCGGCCGTGAGCAGCAGCCCGGCGAAGACGAGGGTGTAGCCGTCGACGATCCACGCCAGCCCGCTGGCGCTGGCGTGGAGGTCGCGCACGAGGCTCGGGAGGGCCACGTTGAGGATCGTCGTGTCCATGGTGACGACGACCAGGGCCAGGCACAGCACGGCGAGGGCGGCCCACCTGCGGTCGCCTGGGGGAGTCAGTTGCTTCATAGGACTGACCATACGGAAGTACGTTGCGAAAGGCAACGAACTTCTGCACCGACATGTCCACCTTTCCAATGTTCCAGACAAACATGATTGACAAGGTCGGGTTTGACCCGTACGTTCCGTAGTCATGTCAACCCACCGCCGCCGGGCGCTCCCGGTCCTCATCCTCGCCCTGGTGGCCGCGCTGCTGGCATCGTTCGCCGCGCCGGCCAACGCCCAGTCCAAGCCGGTCACGCTCCGCCTCGGCTACTTCGCCAACGTCACCCACGGCTCGGCGATCGTCGGCGTCGAGAAGGGCTACTTCAAGGACGCCCTCAAGGCCGGCGGCAACAAGCTGAGCGTGCGGACCTTCAACTCCGGCAACCAGGCGATCCAGGCCGTCCTGGCCGGGGCCATCGACGCCACCTACATCGGCCCGAGCCCGGCCATCACCGGCTGGGCCCAGTCGAAGGCCATCAAGATCATCTCCGGCGCGGCGTCCGGCGGCGCCCTGCTGGTCGTGAACAAGGACATCGCCGACGTCGACAGCCTCAAGGGCAAGCGGGTCGCCACGCCGGGCCTGGGCAACACCCAGGACGTCGCCCTCCGCTACTACCTGAAGACCCAGAGCATCAAGACCGACACGAACGGCGGAGGCCAGGTCTCGATCGTCCCCCAGGACAACGCCCAGACCCTGAACGCCTTCCGCCAGGGCCAGATCGCCGGTGCGTGGGAGCCGGAGCCGTGGGCATCTCGGATGGTGCTCGAGGGCAAGGGCAAGGTGCTCCTCGACGAGCGCAAGCTGTGGCCCAAGGGCAAGTTCGTCACCACCCACCTGATCGTCACCACGAAGTTCCTCAAGGACCACCCCGACGCGGTGAAGCAGCTCCTCCAGGGCCAGATCAAGGCCAACGGCTACCTCAACAGCAACCCCGAGGGGGCCAAGGCCGCCATCGACGCCGGGATCACCCGCCTGACGAACCAGGGCATCTCGAAGCAGCTCCTCGACGCGGTCTGGAAGAACCTCGACTTCACCAACGACCCGATCGCCTCGTCGCTGCAGCCGAACGCCGAGCACGCCCAGGCCGTGGGCCTGCTCGACAAGGTCGACCTGAAGGGGATCTACGACCTCTCGATCCTCAACTCGCTGCTCAAGGCGGCCAAGCAGCCGACGGTCTCGTCGGCCGGGCTCTAGGAGGAGCTCGCACAAAGTCGATGAAGTCGATAGGGTTTCTCCAGAACTTGTCGAACTGAAGATCGGAGCGGTCCGGCGGGACCGCTCCGATCCACGTCCGGCCCCAAGGAGCCCCCATGCACCGTCGTCGTCCCCTCGTCGCCACCGTCCTCGTCCTCGCCACCCTGTTGCTCGTCGCCTGCGGCAGCGACGGTGGCTCCGACGGGAAGGCCAGCTCGGGCAGCAGCACCACCGCGGCCGAGAAGCCGACGACGCTGCGGCTCGGCTACTTCCCGAACGTCACCCACGCCACGGCGATCGTCGGCGTCGAGAAGGGCATCTTCCAGGAGCACCTCGGCAACGACACGCTCAAGGTCAGCACCTTCAACGCCGGGAGCGAGGCGAGCACGGCGCTCCTGGCCGGCGCCATCGACGCCAGCTACATCGGCCCGAACCCGGCCATCAGCGCCTGGGCCAAGAGCAAGGCGATCAAGATCGTCTCGGGCGCGACCTCGGGTGGCGCCGCGCTGGTGGTGAAGCCGGCGATCACCGGCGCCGGCCAGCTCAAGGGCAAGAAGCTCGCCACCCCGCAGCTCGGCAACACCCAGGACGTGGCGCTCCGCAGCTGGCTCGACGAGCAGGGCCTGAAGACCGACACCAACGGCGGCGGTGACGTCTCGATCATCCCCCAGGACAACAGCCGGACGCTCGACGCCTTCAAGCAGGGCACCATCGACGGCGCCTGGGTGCCCGAGCCGTGGGCCACCCGGCTCGTGCAGGAGGGTGGCGGCAAGGTCCTCGTCAACGAGAAGGACCTCTGGCCCGACGGCCAGTTCGTCACGACGCACCTCATCGTCACCACCAAGTTCCTCGACGCCCACCCCACGACCATCAAGCACCTCCTCGAGGGCCAGGTCGAGGCCAACCAGTGGGTCAACGACAACACGGACGAAGCCCAGGCGGTGGTGAACGCCGGCATCGAGAAGATCACCGGCAAGAAGCTCGGTGATGCGGTGATCAAGGCGGCGTGGGCCAACCTCGAGTTCACCAACGACCCGATCGCCTCGTCGCTGAAGACGTCGGCCGACCACGCCATCGCGGTCGGCCTGCTGGAGAAGGTCGACCTGAACGGCATCTACGACCTCGACCCCCTGAACCAGATCCTGGCTGCGGCCGGCGAAGAGAAGGTCCAAGCTGGATGACCATGACCGATCCCGTCGTGCCTGACGACGTCACCGCAAGCGGCCCCACGGCCATCCGACTCGAGGGCGTCTCCAAGGCGTTCGGCAGCCGGACCGACGCCGTCGTCGCGCTCGACGGGATCGACCTGGAGGTCCGACGAGGCGAGTTCCTGTGCCTCGTCGGGGCCTCCGGGTGCGGCAAGTCGACGATGCTCAACCTGATCGCCGGCCTCGACCGGCCGACGGTGGGTCACGTCGACGTCCACGGGAAGCCCGCCTTCATGTTCCAGGAGGCGGCGCTCTTCCCGTGGCTCAAGGTCATCGACAACGTGGCCATCCCCCTTCGCCTTCGGGGCGTGGGCAAGAAGGAGCGCTACGCCCGGGCCGAGGAGCTGCTCGAGCTCGTCCACCTCGAGGGCCAGGGCCAGCGCCGGCCCCACGAGCTGTCGGGCGGCATGCGCCAGCGGGTCGCCCTCGCCCGCTCGCTGGCCCAGGACGCCGACATCCTCCTGATGGACGAGCCGTTCGGCGCCCTGGATGCCATGACCCGCGACATCCTCCACGAGGAGCTCGAGCGGATCTGGCAGACCACCGGGCTCACCGTCGTGTTCGTCACCCACAACGTGCGGGAGGCCGCCCGCCTCGGCGATCGCATCGTGCTGCTGACGAGCCGACCCGGGAAGGTCGCCGAGGAGTTCGTGGTCGACAACCCCCGCCCCCGTCGCATCGACTCGCCCGAGGTCTCCACCCTGGCGGCGCGGATCACCGACCGCCTGCGCGAGGAGGTGCGCCGCCATGGCCGTTGAAGCGGGAGCCCTGTCGGCGGCCCTGGCCGGCCTCGATGCCCTGGAGGAGGCCCTCCTCCACGAGCCGAGCTGGCCCCGCCGGACCTGGAGCCTGCTCTGGCCCAAGCTGGCGGCCATCATCCTCGCCATCTTCCTGTGGCAGTGCGTGGTCTGGTGGCACTGGAAGCCCGAGTACGTGCTGCCGGCCCCCGGCACGGTCTTCCGGTACCTCTGGGACCAGGCCGACACCGGTCGGTTCTGGAGCGCCATCGGGCGCACGCTGAAGCGCGGCCTGACTGGCTACCTCGTCGCCGTGGTGCTCGGCACGCTCATCGGGATGGCCGTGGCCCGGGTCAAGATCCTCCGCGTCGCCATCGGATCGATGATCACCGGCCTCCAGACGATGCCGTCGGTGGCCTGGCTGCCCTTGGCCGTCGTGCTGTTCCAGCTCGGGGAAGGGGCGATCCTGTTCGTCGTCATCCTCGGCGCCACCCCGTCCATCGCCAACGGCGTGATCTCGGGCATCGACCACGTGCCGCCGCTCCTGCTGCGGTCGGGCCGGATGCTCGGCGCCAAGGGTCTGGCGACCTACCGCCACGTCGTGATGCCGGCGGCGCTCCCCACGTTCGTGGGCGGCCTCAAGCAGGGCTGGTCGTTCGCCTGGCGCAGCCTGATGGCCGGTGAGCTCATCGCCTTCTTCCCTGGCAAGTTCTCGATCGGCCAGGAGATGGAGAACGCCAAGAACGTGAACGACATGGCCGGGCTCGTCGGCTGGATGGTCGTCATCCTCATCCTTGGCATCGTCATCGACTCGCTGTTCACCAAGGCCGACCTCTCCTTGCGTCGGCGCTGGGGCCTGATCGACAACGCATCGACCTGAACCTTCAGGTCGACCTCCAGTGCGTCGATGAGGGGGCGTGCCGGAACTGCTCGCTGCGCGTCGTCGCCACGATGGCGAGATGTTGCTGGCGGCTGTCTCCGAGGCCCTCGTAGCGACCGACGGTGCCATCACCCTGGCCGCCCAGGAGATCTGCCGCCTGGTCGCCGAGGCCTTCGGCGACCCGGCCGTGCTGCGGCTCGGCGGTTCGGAGGACGAGCTCGAGGTGGTGGGTGTCGGAGCTCCCGCCGTCGGGCTCTCCGAGGACGTCGTGCGGACGTTCGACACCGGGCGCCCGCCGGGCATGGTCCGCCGCGCCTTCCGGACCGGTCGGGCCGTGTACGTCTCGGTCGACGAGAACCACGTCGAGGAGCGACCGATGCTCCGCGCGTTCCAGCAGCGCGTCGGCTTCCGGGGCTCGTTGATCGCGCCGCTCCGGGTCCGAGGCGTGGTGATCGGCACCCTGTCCGCGATCTGCACCTGCGAGCACCACGACCACGGCGAGGCCGACCTCCGCGTGATCGAAGCGGTCGCCGACCACATCGCGGCCGAGATCGACGAGTCCCGCCTGCCCGAGCTGCTGGCTCGAGAGGTCAGGCCCCGGTCGCTGGCTGAGCGCCGTCACGCCGCCCTCCTGAGCTACGCCAGCGACGTCATCGTCGTCGTGTCCGCCACCGGCAAGGTCCTCGACGTGTCGCCCGCGGTCCGGGCGGTGCTCGGTTGGGAACAGGGCGATCTCCTCCGGGGCAGCCTCTTCGACCTCGTCGACGTGCTCGACCGGGCCCGAGCCGCCGACGACTTCGCCGAGGTCATCGGCACGCCCGGACCGAACCCGACCACGGAGTACCGCATCGGCCACGCCAACGGCACCGATCGGTGGATGGAGATCACCGCCAACAACCTGCTGGACGACCCCGCGGTGGCCGCCATCGTCATCACCGCGCGGGACGTCACCGAGCGCCACCTGGCCGGCGAGCTGCTCGCCGTCGAGAACAAGATCCTCCAGCAGATCGCCGCCGTGGCCCCGCTCCAGGGCATCCTCGACACGCTGTGCCTCCTCGTCGAGTCGCGCATCCGAGGCAGCATCGCCTCCGTGTGGGTCCTCGAGGGGCCGGACCGCCTCGTCAAGCGGGCCTCGCCCAGCATCGATGTCGGCTCGATGACCGGCGGCGAGGACCTCGTGCTCGATCCCGGCCACATCGGTCTGCTCGGCGCCGAGCACCCGCCCGTGCTGGTCACCGACGTCGAGACCAGCCCGGAGTGGGCCGGCTTCCAGGACCTGGCCCACACGTTCGGGATCACCGGCTCCTGGTCGCGCGCCATCTGCGAGCCGACGGGGCCGGCGCTGGGGAGCATCGTGGCCTTCTTCGCCGAGATGTCCGAGCCGACCGCCGAGCAGGTCCAGGTGCTCGAGCTGGCCACCCACCTCGCCGGTCTGGCCCTGACCCGCGACCGATCGAGTCGGGAGCTGGCCCACGCCGCGACCCACGACGCCCTCACCGGCCTGCCCAACCGAGCCCGCTTCCTCGACCAGCTCGGTCGGGTGCTGGCCCGGGCCGGCACCGACGGCGAGGTGGCCGTGCTGTTCGTCGACCTCGACGACTTCAAGACGGTGAACGACACGTCGGGCCACGCCGTGGGCGATCAGCTCCTGCGCCAGGCCGGCGCCCGCTTGGCCGCGGTCGTCCGCCCCTTGGACCTCATCGCCCGGCTCGGCGGCGACGAGTTCGCCGTGCTGTGCGACGGCATCGGGGTGGTCGAGGCCGGCGCCATCGCCCGGCGCGTGCTCGAGGCCCTCGATGCCCCGTTCCAGCTCGACGGGCGCAGCTTCCACGTGTCGGCCAGCACCGGCATCGCCGTCGGCAACGCCACGACCACGCCCGACTCGGTGCTGCGCGACGCCGACACGGCGATGTACCAGGCCAAGCGCGACGGGCGGAACCGCTACACGGTCTTCACGCCGGCGGTGCGGGAGGCGACCGTCCGCCGGTCGGCGCTCGAGCAGGACCTGCGTCGGGCCATCGAGGCGTGCGAGCTGACCGTCGACTACCAGCCGGTGGTGAGCCTGGAGACGGGCGCCCTCGTCGGCCTCGAGGCGTTGGCCCGGTGGACCTCGCCCGAGCACGGTGTGATCAGCCCGCTGGAGTTCATCGAGGTCGCCGAGCGAGGCGGCATGATCGTCGCCCTCGGCGCGTCCATCCTCCGCCAGGCCGTCGGCCAGGCCGCCGTGTGGCGGGCGTCCGGGCTGATCGCCGACGACGTGACGATGGCCGTCAACGTCGCCGCACAGCAGCTGGCCGACCCGGGCTTCGTGTCGACGGTGATCGACGCCCTCGCCGCCGTGGGGCTGCCGTGCACGGCGCTGTGCCTGGAGCTCACCGAGTCGGCGGTGATGGCCGACGTCGACGGCGCCCGGGCCACGCTCGGGCTGCTCCGGTCGCTCGGCGTGACGCTGGCCATCGACGACTTCGGGACGGGTCACTCCTCGCTCGCTCGCCTCCGCTCGCTGGAGGCGTCGGTCCTGAAGCTCGACCGCATGTTCATCGTCGACCTCGAGCACGACGCGAGCAGCGTCGGCATGGTCGAGAGCATCGTTCAGCTGGCCCACGCCCTGGGCAAGCGGCTCGTGGTGGAGGGCATCGAGACCCCCGAGCAGCTGCGGATCCTCCGCGAGCTCGGGGCCGACGCCGTCCAGGGCTTCCACCTGGCCCGGCCGGCACCGGCGGCGGCGACGGAGGGGTTGCTCCGGGTGACCCCCTCCTGGCTGTTCCGGTAGGGCTAGGAGCGCGGGCGCAGGCCCAGCGACGACAGCAGCTCGCGGTCGGACTGGTGGTCGGCGCAGGGCACGGCGTCGGTCAGCATGATGTTCTTCTCGCTGGAGAAGATCGAGTTGGCACCGGCGAGGAAGCACAGGGCCTGGTCGGCCACGCCCATGAGGTGGCGGCCGGCCGAGAGGCGCACGACCGACGTCGGCATGAGGATGCGGGCCGTCGCGACCATGCGCACGGTGTCGGTGATCGGCACCTCGGGCAGCCCGTCCATCGGCGTGCCCTCGACCTGCGACAGCACGTTCACCGGCACCGACTCGGGGTGCGGGGTGAGGTTGGCCAGCGTGTGCAGCATCGAGATGCGGTCGTCGTCGGTCTCGCCCATGCCGATGATGCCGCCCGAGCAGACGGTGACGTCGGTGGTGCGGACGGCCTCGATCGTGTTGAGCCGGTCCTCGTAGGTGCGGGTCGTGATGACCTGCTCGTAGTACTCGGCCGACGTGTCGAGGTTGTGGTTGTAGGCGTAGAGCCCGGCGTCCTCGAGCTTGGCCGCCTGCTCGGCGTTGAGCATGCCGAGCGTGGCGCAGACCTCGAGGCCCTCCTCGTTGACGCCTCGCACGATGTCGAGCACCTTGTCGAACTGGGCGTTGTCCTTGACCTCGCGCCAGGCGGCGCCGAGGCACAGGCGGGTCACGCCGTTGCGCTTGGCCCGGCGGGCGATGCGGGTCACCTCGTCGCGGCTCATGAGCGGCTGGGGCTTCACGCCCGAGTCGTTGTGCACGGACTGCGAGCAGTAGCCGCAGTCCTCGGGGCAGCCGCCGGTCTTGATCGACACGAGCTGGCAGACCTGGACCTCGGCCGGGTCGTGGTGGAGCCGGTGCACCTCGGACGCGTCCCGCACGAGCTCGAGCAACGGGCGGTGGTAGATCGCCCGGATCTCGTCGAGGGTCCAGTCGGTCTTGGTCGGGCTGGCCAGATCGGTCACGGGCAAAAGCTACGGCACCCGGAGGAGGCGGCGGGCATTCCCGCCCAGGACGGCGGCCTTCTCGTCGTCGCTCAGGGCCGACGCCTCGATCTGGGCGAGGATGTGGCTGATCCGCTGGCCGACCGGGTGCGAGTAGAGGTCGGTGCCGAACACCACCCGCTCGATGCCGAACTGCTTGGCGAAGTCGGCGATGAAGTCGAAGTTGTAGGAGAGGCTGGTGTCCCAGACGATGTTGGGCGCCAGCTCGGCGACGTGGAAGCAGTGGCGCGTGGCCTCGAAGCCGCCGAACGCGTCGAGGGCGAGCATGGTCTGGTCGGGGTGGGCCCGGGCCAGCGTGGTGAGCTTCCAGAGCGCCTCCTCCGGCGTGTCGTCCATGGCGTGGATGACGGGGACGAGGCCGGCCTCGGCCATGCGATCGAGGTAGCGGTGGATCCACTGGCTGTCGAGCGACACGCCCTGGAACCGGGTGTGGAAGCTGAGGGCGACGAGGCCGAGCTCGCCGGCGCAGCGATCGATCTCGGCGAACGAGTGGGTGCCGTGGCTGGGCTCGACGATGCCGCACGCGACGGGGAAGCGGTCGGGAGTGGCGTCGCGGTAGGCGGCGATCCCGTCGTTGACCGAGCGGGTGTCGGCGATGCCGTGGGGCCGGAGGTAGCCGTGGCCGGGGATGACCATCGACTGCCGGACGCCGCCCTCGTCCATGATCCGGATGCGGTCGGCCAGCTCGACCCGGTCGAACTCGCCCTGCTCGGCGTCGGACGGGAGCGCGCCGCCGAGGGCGTCGAAGGCCCGGCCGACGTGGTGGTGGACGTCGAAAACGTCGTACATGGCCGAGAGTCTGTCCGAATCAGACTTCGCGTGCCGGGCGAGCGAGGTCTACGGAGCCTCCTACCTGCTCCTCAGCTCGCTCCCAGCGACGGGCCGCACCGTGAGGGCATGCGGAACGACGGTGCCCACGAGCTCGACCGGGTCGTGACCTCCCACGGCGATGCCGTCGTGCTGGTGTGCTCGTGCGGGTGGGTGTCGGCGCCGGCTCGCCGCTACCCGGCCGAGGCCGCCCTCTGCGGACACCTGCGACGGGCGTCGGCCCGCTCGATCCGCTCGGCCTCGTCGGTGCCACTGGCCCTGGCCGGCTGATCAGGCGTCGGGTCGCCACCCGGCCCGGCGGGCGGCGGCCACGGCGGCGAGCTGGCTGGTCACGCCGAGCTTGCGGAGCACGGACTGGATCTGGGTCCGGACCGTGGCCAGCGACACGAAGTCGCGCTCGGCGATCTGCTCGGCCGAGAACCCGTCGAGCATGCCGCCGAGCACGGAGACCTCCCGCGGGGTCAGCTCGGCGAACGGGGCCAGCGCTTCGGCCCGCTCCTGGCGCGACGACCGGGCCGAGGCGATGAGCTCGTCGCGCTCCTCGGGCCGCTGCACGGTGTGGCCGGAGAGGGCGAGGGCGATCGAGTCGAGCAGGTCCTGCATGGGCTGGCGCTTGAGCAGCGTGCCGGCGGCACCCTGCTCGAGGCTGGAGCCGAGCACCTCCGGGTCGTCGGTCCCGGTCAGCAGGAGGACGGTCGCCCCGGTCGCCTCGACCAGCGGGCGGATCAGGTCGTGACCCAGGCCGGTGCCGAGGAAGTGGTCGAGCAGCACCACGTCGGGCCCGGCCTCCCTGGCCGCGGCGATGATGGCGTCGGGCGCCAGGTCGGTGGGGGCGATCACCTCGTAGCCGTGCCGGCCGAGGGCGATGGCCAGCGCCTCGCGCACGATGACGTCGTCGTCGACCACGAAGACCACCGGCGCCGCCATGGGCTCAGGGTACGGACTCCGTCGCGCTTGGGACGGGGTGGGCAGTTCGGAGCGAATGCCCCATCGACGCCCGGAGAAGATGTGAGCGCCCTCGGCAGGACTCGAACCTGCGCACACGGCTCCGGAGGCCGATGCTCTATCCGCTGAGCTACGAGGGCGGGACAAACACAAAAGGCGGTAGGAAAC
>JAODBP010000252.1 GCA_025464025.1 Actinomycetes bacterium
CGCGTGTCCGGCGGAAGCAGCCTGCGGGCGCCACCCCCACCACCGACGACGAGAAGGCCGCCCCGACCGGCGGTGTCGCCGGCCAGATCATGCGCCTCCAGGCCAGCGGTGGGAACCAGGCCACCCTTGCGCTCCTGGCCCGCAGCTCGGCGCCCGTGCAGCGCAAGCGCAAGAAGGGCGAGGACGAGGGCGGCGAGAGCGAGTCGTCCGAGGGCAAGGACGGCGAGCTCGCCCTCGACGAGGAGCTCGAGGGCGGCGAGTCCGAGGGCGACGAGTCCGACGACGCCAAGTCCGAGGACCTCTCCCCGAAGGAGGAGGCCGTCCTCGACGTGCTCGAGTCGGAGGGCGGCGAGTCCGAGTCCGACGAGGGCAAGCTCGAGGAGATCACCCCCCAGGAGGAGGCGCTCGTCGAGACGCTCGAGTCCGAGGGCGGCGAGTCCGAGGACGAGGAGAAGGTCGGCGACGGCTCGAAGCGGGCCAAGAAGCGCAAGCTCCTCAAGCTGAAGAAGAAGGCCAAGGGCGGCGAATCGGAGTCCAAGGACTCCGAGAGCGAGGGCTGACCCCGGCGGCTACCTTCCCCGCATGGGGGAAAGGCTGGCAGGCAAGGTCGCGATCGTCACCGGCGCGGCTCGGGGGCAGGGACGGGCGGAAGCCGAGCGGTTCGCCGCCGAGGGCGCCAACGTCATCGCCGGCGACGTGCTGCCCGAGGTCAAGGAGCTGCCCGGCGGCGTCCACCTCGACGTGACGTCGGCCGAGTCGTGGGCCGCGGCGGTCGCCCTCGCGGTCGAGCGCCACGGGCGCCTCGACGTGCTGGTGAACAACGCCGGCATCCACCACGCCGCGCCGGTGCACGAGATGGCGATCGCCGACTTCCAGCGGGTGCTCGACGTGAACCTGCTCGGCCCGTTCCTCGGCATCCAGGCCGTCGTGCCCCACATGCGGGCGGGCAGCTCGATCATCAACGTCTCGTCGCTCAACGGCCTCGCGTCGCAGGCCCGGACCGCGGCCTACACGTCGTCGAAGTTCGGCCTGCGCGGCCTCACCAAGACCGCCGCCCTCGACCTCGGCCCCCTCGGCATCCGGGTCAACGCCATCCTGCCGGGCGTGATCCGCACACCGATGGTGTCCTACGTCGTCGACGAGCGCGAGGCCGAGCTGGCCGCCGGCCTGCCCCTCGGTCGCATCGGCGAGCCGATGGACATCGCCGCCGCGGCCGTCTTCCTCGCCAGCGACGAGTCGGCGTGGATCACCGGCATCGACCTCCCCGTCGACGGCGGCCACACCGCTCAGACGCCCCGGCTCTAGTGGACAGGCTCGACCTGGTCGACCCCGGCCTCTACGTCGACGGCGTGCCGCGCGACTACTTCCGCTGGCTCCGCGACAACGAGCCGGTGTCGTGGCACGACGAACCCGACGGGCCCGGCTACTGGTTCCTCGCCCGCTACGACGACGTCGTCGCGGCCAACCGCGACTGGCAGCGCTACTCCAACGCGTTGAAGGGCAGCTCGATCGAGGAGGCCCGCAGCCAGGAGGAGCTGGCCGTCCGGCGCCGCATCTTCGTCAACCAGGACCCGCCCGACCACACCCGCTACCGCAAGCTCGTCAGCTACGCGTTCACCCCCGGTCACGTGAAGCGGCTCACGCCCCTGGTCGAGCAGACGTGCGCCCGGCTGGTCGAGCAGCTGCTCGACGGCGAGGTCCACGACTTCGTCGAGGTGGCCGAGGAGCTGTCGTTCCAGATGGTCGCGACCCTGTTCGGCGTGCCGGAGTCGGACTGGCCCGACCTCCTCGAGGTCACCCGACAGCTGGCCGACTTCCAGGACCCCGAGGTCAACCCCGGACTGGCGCCGCGACCCGAGGTCCAGCAGGCGATGTTCGGCTACGCCTCCGGCCTCATCGCCGACGTGCGGGCCAACCCCGACGTCCACACCGGCGTGGTCGTCGACCTGGTGCAAGCCGAGCTGGAGGAGGACGGCGAGGTCCACCGGCTCAGCGACCTCGAGCTGGTGGCGTTCTTCCCCGCCGTGCTCGTCGGCGGCCTGAGCACCACGGCCCACACCATGACCGAGGCCGTGAACACCTGGATCGAGCTGCCGGCGACCTTCCGGGAGTGGCTCGGCGGCGACTGCCCGCCCAACGTGGTCGAGGAGCTCATCCGCTGGCGGGGCCCGGTGCTGTCGTTCCGACGGACGGCGACCGAGGACCACGAGCTGGGCGGCCAGCGGATCGAGGCGGGCGACAAGGTGCTGCTGTCGTACGCCTCGGCCAACCGCGACGAGCGCCACTTCGTCGACCCCGACCGCTTCGACGCCCACCGCACCCCGCTCGACCACGTCGGCTTCGGCGGGGGCGGCCCGCACTTCTGCATCGGCGCCCAGCTCGCCCGCCTCGACCTGCGGCTCGTGCTGAGCGAGCTGTTCCGCTCGGTCGGGACCTTCGAGCCGGCGGGGGAGCCGCAGCGGCTGCGGGCCAACCAGTTCGCCGGCTGGCTTCACTACCCGGTGCAGGCCACCGCCCGCTGACAGGAGTCGGGAAGCTCGGCGGCGAACCCCCACCGGGTGCGTGGGGGGAAGGTCGTGCTCGTGGTCGCGCTCGTCGCCGCGTGGTTCGTGTCGGTGCCGGAGGCCCGGGCCTCGGCCTGCGGGCCGGGCGACCTGCCGGAGACCGGCGTGCAGGGCGAGGTGCCCGCGGCCGACCAGCTCAGCGGGCGGTCGAAGCAGGGCTACCGGTGCAACGTGCGGCCTGTCGGCAGCAACGACCTGGACGGGCTGGGCGGCGACATCCAGCTCACGTGGTTCCGCACGTGCGCGTACCAGGTGTCCCCGAAGGGGGACGCGGCCAGCGAGGGCGTCGCCGTCCTCGACGTGGCCGACCCGAGACGGCCCAGGCTGGTGACGACGTTGCGCGAGCCGGCCTGGGCCGGGCGGGGCGGCCCGGCCCTCGGGATCCACGAGGGCGTCCACGCCAGCGCGGCGCGCGGGATCCTCATCGTGCCCATCGGGACGATGCTCAGCATCTACGACGTGTCGAAGGACTGCCGCCGCCCGGTGCACGTGGCCGACGTCGACGCCGGCACCGACGGCGACCCCACCCACAGCGAGGCGGCCGGCGCCGGCGGCATCCACTCCGGCCAGCTGTCGCCCGACGGCACGCTGTACTTCGCCACCGACATCGGCAACGGCGCCGTCGCCCCGAACGGTCCCTGCCTCACGATCTTCGACCTCGCCGACCTGCGGCACCCGAAGCTGCTCACGCGGTGGGGCCTCGACTTCCCGTGCCACGACCTCGAGCTCCGGCCGGATGGGAAGCGGGCCTACGTCGGCTACTACGCACCGACGGTCGGGCACCCCTCCGCGGTGGTCGGGGCGTTCACGCCGGTGGGGCAGCCGGCCCACGCCCTCAGTGGGATCAAGGTCGTCGACATCACCCACGTGCGGCAGGGCAAGCTCGCCGTCCTCGGCCAGCTGGAGGGCGGCCGGCAGCACACCGAGGTCTACGCCCGCATCGGGACGCGCGAGTACCTGCTCGGCGCCGAGGAGGCGTACTGCCCGGCCGGGAGCGGCCGCATCGTCGACATCACCGACGAGCGCCACCCGGTCGAGGTGGGGGAGCTCTCCCTCGCCATCAACACGTTGCCCAACTGCGACAAGGCCTCGTACAACCAGAACGGCGACGTCCTCCACTTCACGAGCCACTACCTGTCGGTCGACGATCCCTCGAACGCGTCGCTGGCCTTCTACACCTGGTACGGCTCGGGGCTACGGGTGTTCGACATCCGGGACCCCCGGCATCCGCGGGAGGTCGCCTACTACAACCCGCCCGTGGGTGAGGGCTCCACCCGCACCCAGGACTCGGCGACGACGTACCCCCGCTACCTCCCGGCGACCGGGCAGATCTGGTTCGGCAGCCGGGTCAACGGGCTGAACGTCGTGGAGCTCGACCCGCGGTTGCGACCGAAGCCCGGGGGACGGTGGTCCGTGGGCGTGCCCGGCCGCGCCGTCGCCGGCCTCGCCTCGCGCTCGGTGCCGGCGTCGGAGCCGGGCTTCGGGTTCTGCACCCTCGCCCGGTGAAGCTACCCACCGGTAACATCGATGTGCCCACGGCCCGCACGCTGCACTAGAACGGCGGGACCAAGACTCCGGAGGATCGAATGCCCGAAGCCGTGATCGTCGCCACCGCCCGCACGCCCATCGGCCGGGCCAACAAGGGCTCGCTCGTCGAGTGCCGCCCCGACGACCTGAGCGCCCACATCGTCAACGCCGTGCTGGAGAAGGTGCCGGCGCTCGACCGCAACACCGTCGAGGACGTCATCTGGGGCTGCGCCCAGCCGGCCGGCGAGTCGGGCACCAACATCGCCCGCGTCACCGCCATCCTCGCCGGCATGGCCGACGTGCCCGGCACAACGGTGAACCGGTACTGCTCGTCGTCGCTGCAGACCATCCGCATGGCGGCGCACGCCATCAAGGCCGGCGAGGGCGACATCTTCATCTCCGGCGGCGTCGAGACGGTGAGCCGCTTCCAGTTCGGCATGGCCGACGGTGGCCCGAAGAACCCGAAGTTCGAGGCGGCCAACGAGCGCACCAAGGAGCGGTCGCAGGGCGGCGCCCCCACGTGGACGCCGCTCGAGGGCGCCTTCCCCGACGTCTACACCGGCATGGGTGAGACGGCCGAGAACGTGGCCCAGTACATGAAGGTGTCGCGCGAGGAGCAGGACGAGTTCGCCGCCCTCTCGCAGCAGCGGGCCGTCGCCTCCCAGGACCGCGGCTTCTTCGACCGGGAGATCTCGCCGGTCACCCTGGCCGACGGCACCGTCGTGTCGAAGGACGACGGTCCCCGCGCCGGCACCACCAAGGAGAAGCTGGCCGAGCTGAAGCCGGTGTTCCGCCCCGACGGCACGGTCACCGCCGGCAACGCCTGCCCGCTCAACGACGGCGCCGCTGCCGTCATCGTCATGAGCGACACCAAGGCCGCCGAGCTCGGCCTCACCCCGCTGGCCCGGATCATCGCCTCCGGCGTCACCGGCCTGAACCCCGAGATCATGGGCCTCGGCCCGATCGAGGCCATCCGCCAGGCGCTCAAGCGGGCCGGCATGACCATCGACGACATCGACCTGGTCGAGATCAACGAGGCGTTCGCGGCCCAGGTCGTCCCGTCGGCCAAGGAGCTCGGCATCAGCTGGGACAAGCTCAACGTCAACGGGGGGGCCATCGCCCTCGGCCACCCGTTCGGCATGACCGGCGCCCGCATCATGACCACCCTGCTCAACGGCCTCGAGGACTCGGGCAAGACCATCGGCCTCGAGTCGATGTGCGTCGGCGGCGGCCAGGGCATGGCGATGATCGTGGAGCGCCTGAACTAGCTCGCTCTCGCCGAACTGGCGACGGATTGACAACGCTTGTGTTGTCGATCCGTCGCCAGTTGCGCGTGCGGTGCCGGTTGCCGTCTCACCCCTCGGGTAGGGGTCGAGCCAGCGGCCCACCGGGCTGCACCACCGATCGGTCGTGTGCCATGGGCATCGTCGTCAGCCTGCTGTTGATCACCGTCGGCGCGTTCATGCGCTTCGCCGTCACCGTCCAGGCGAACAGCTTCGACGTCCACACCGCCGGCTTGATCCTGATCTTCGTCGGGCTCGTCGGCGCCGCCCTGTCGATCGCGTACTGGGCGAGCTGGGGCGGCTTCGACCGGATGAGCGGCATGCGCCGTCGCACCGTCGTGGTCTCGCAGCCGGAGCCGGTCGTCGTGGCCCAGCCCCACGCGGTCGTCACCACGACCGTGCAGGAGCGCGAGATCCGTTAGCTGCAGATCCCATCCACGTTCGTCCGCGTCAGCGTCGAAGACCAAGGATGCGACCAAGGGGGTGTGGACGGCGGCGCGCCCGTCGGTGCGGCCAGCGAGTCCAGCGTTGTGCGCAGTTGACCTCGCATGTCGAGGTGAAGTGCACACAACGCTGATGGCGGGTGAGGGATGTGGGCAGTCGTGCGCACCTGAGGACCGCAACTGCCCACAACGGTCCCGGGCCTCGGCGCCGCGAGACGTGCGACACACGGCCTCGCCCCCGTGGTTGCCGTTTTGCCGCTCTGCTAGGCCAGTAAGGCGATGAGCGCGACGCCGATGAGGCCGCCGATCAGGGGTAGAGGCCGACCCGGCGCCCTGCTTGCTCCCGGCCCAGCTCCGGATCGAGCTGGCGAAGGCGGCGCGTGCCGATCACGACCACCACGACCCCGACGAGCATGCCGACGACCACGGTGACTCAGCCCAGCAGGGTCGGGTCCTCGCGCAGCTCTCGGCGGGCGGCGGCTTCCCAGAAGCCGATGAAGCCGGTGCCGTCGGAGCGGAGCATCTTCTCCTGCACGTCGTTGGCCAGCTCCTTGCCGCCCCACAGCGCCTCGACGTGCCAGGCGTTGCGGCAGCGCTGCTCGAGGGCGACGGCGCGCTGGTGGGCGGCCCGCACGTTGGTGCCGGTCACGAACACGCCGTGGTTGGCGAGGATCGCCATGTCGGCCTGGCCCATGGCCCGCACGGCCCGGTCGGCGATGCCGAGGTCGTTCACCGCGCCCTCGTACTCGTCGACGAACACGAGCGTGCCGCCGCCGAGCGCCGAGCTCTGGTCGAACATGCCGGGCAGGCGGGCCGAGTCGGCCCAGATGGTGCCGTACCGCGGGTGGGAGTGGACGGCGACGCCGACCTCGTGGCGGTGCTGGTGCAGCGAGAGGTGGATCGGGATGCCGAGCGGCACCGGCCAGTCGCCCTCGATCAGGTTGCCCTCGAGGTCGATGACGATGACGTCCTCGGGCCGGAACTCCTCCCACGTGAGCAGCCACGGGTTGCACCACAGCAGGCCGTCGGGCCGGCGGATGGTGATGTGGCCGGCCAGGTGGTCGTCGTAGCCCTCGCGCCAGAGCGTGCGGGCGAGGATCGTGAGCTCCTGCTGCGGCGTCAGCTCCGGCAGCAGCTTCTCGGCGGTCGGCTGGAACGTCACGGCAGCACCTTCTCCGGCAGCGGATGTCGGAACAGCTTCGCCGCGTTCTCGCTGAGCATCATCCGCAGCTCGTCCTTCGGAAGGTGACCCCACACCTTCTCGACCAGCGCCTGGGTGTCGGGCCAGGTGCCGTCGCCGTGCGGGTAGTCCGTCTCGAACAGGATGTTCTCGACGCCGATCCGGTGGCGGGTGTCGATCGTCGACGGGTCGTCGATGGTGCAGAACCAGAAGTTGCGCTGGAGCACCTCGGACGGGCGGAGGTCGCTCGGGTAGGTGGTGCCGTAGCCGGACCGGTCGACGATGTTGTCGAGCCGGTCGAGCAGCATGGCGACCCAGCCGATGCCGCCTTCGCTCATGGCGATCTTCAAGTCGGGGAACCGGCCCGGGTAGCCCGACCACAACCACTCGGCGCACGCCGCCAGCGAGAGCTGGCCGAACATCGTCGCCCCGAGCTCGAGCTTCGGAGCGTCGGCCGGCGAGTCGTAGCCGCCCGACGAGCCGACGTGGAGCGAGATCACGGTCTCGGTCTCGGCGCAGGCCTCGACGATCGGGTCCCAGTAGCCGCTGAACAGCGAGGGGTAGCCGATGTGCTGCGGGCGCTCGGGCAGCGTCACCGAGGTGAAGCCGCGCTCGGCGTTGCGGCGGACCTCCTCGGCACCCAGCACGGGATCGGCGATCCACGTGATGCCCAGCGGGATGATCCGCTCGGGGTACGGCGAGTACCACTCCTCGAACAGCCAGTCGTTCCACGCCCGGGTCGTCGCCAGGCCGAGGTCCTTGTCCGACGCGTTGGCGAACACCCGGCCGCAGAACCCGGTGATCATCGACGGGAAGTTCACCGCGGCCCAGATGCCGTTGATGTCCATGTCGCGGATGCGCTCGTGGATGTCCCAGCACCCCTTGCGCATGTCCTCGAAGCGGGTCGGCTCGAGCTTGATGTCCTCGGGTCGTCGGCCGGCGACGGCGTTCATGCCGACCTGGGTGTAGGTCTGGCCGTCGAACTCCCAGACCTCGTGGCCCTGCTCGGTCTCGATGACCTTGGGTGCCAGCGCCTGGTACTTCGCCGGGAGCCGGCCCTCGAACATGTCGGGCGGCTCGACCAGGTGGTCGTCGACCGAGATGATCGTGTACTTCACCTCGCGGGGCTCGGGATCGGGCAGCAGCTCCTTCGGCATCGCTACTCCTTCCCGATGAACTCGGCCGTGGTGCCGGCCAGCGGCATGGGGTTCGGCGTGATCTTGCGGTGGTCCCAGGAGCGGACGCGAGTCGGGTCGACCCGGACCACGATGCGCTTGTTCATCATGAACTCGACGAACGGCTTCGTCTCCTCGGTGACCGGCCCGTTGTAGCGCTCGTAGACCGAGTTGGCCGCCGCCCAGTACTCCGGATCGGTCGTGTCCTCGATCAGGTGGGCCGTGCCCTCGATGGCGATGCCCCGGAGCTGGTCGTAGGTCTCGCCGGCCTCGATCATCACCGAGACGTTGGGGTCGCGGCGGAGGTTCACCGACTTCTGGGCCTTCGACTTCGTCTCGAAGTAGATCTTCCCGTCGATCACGCCGTACCACATGGCGATCAGGTGGGGCCGGCCCGTAGGACCGTTGGTGGCCAGCGTCGCCGTCCGGCTCCGGTCGATGAACGCGGTGATCTCGTCCTCGGACATGGTGATGGCTGCGCGCTGGTTGGTCCCCATGCGGCGATCGTATGCAACCGGGGTCCTTCGAGGCGGCACGAAGTCGCAACCTGTTCTACTGTCGCCCCGCTGTAGGCGAACGAGGGGAAGCAGCACAGATGGCAGGCATCGTTGAAGGTCGGGTCGTCGTCGTCACGGGCGCCGGGCGCGGCCTCGGGCGGGAGCACGCCCTCGCCTTCGCCGCCCAGGGCGCCAAGGTCGTCGTGAACGACGTCGGTGCCGAGCTCGACGGCAGCGGCGGGGCCACCGGCCCGGCCGGCGAGGTCGTCGACTCCATCAAGGCGATGGGTGGCGAGGCCGTCGTCAACGCCGACGACGTCTCGTCCTGGCAGGGCGCGGCGAACATCGTCGCCCAGGCCGTCGACACGTTCGGGAAGCTCGACGTGCTCGTCAACAACGCCGGCATCGTGCGCGACCGCATGGCCGTGTCGATGGAGGAGCACGAGGTCGACGCCGTCCTCGCCGTGCACCTCAAGGGCACGCTCGGCACGATGAAGGCCGCCGCCACGCACTGGCGCGACCGGGCCAAGGTGGGCGAGGACCCCCAGGGTCGCATCATCAACACCAGCTCCGGTGCCGGGCTCCACGGCTCGATCGGCCAGACCGTCTACTCGGCGGCCAAGGCCGGCATCACCGCCGCCACGATCACGGCCGCGGCGGAGATGGGTCGCTACGGCATCACGGTGAACGCCATCGCCCCGGCGGCGCGGACCCGGATGACCGAAGGCGCCTTCGCCGACATGATGGCGAAGCCCGAGCCCGGTGCCTTCGACGCCATGGACCCGGCCAACGTCTCGCCGCTCGTCGTCTGGCTCGGCTCCGAGGAGTCGAGGGACGTGACCGGCCGGGTGTTCGAGCTCGAGGGCGGCCTGATCATGGTGGCCGAGGGTTGGGATCGCGGCCCGCAGATCGACAAGGGCGACCGCTGGGACCCGGCCGAGCTGGGCTCCGTCATCACCGACCTGCTGAGCAAGGCCCGCGCGCCCTTCCCGGTGCACGGGACCTGAGGAGGACAGCCATGGACTTCGAGGACTCTGCCGAGGACGCCGCGTTCCGTGCCGAGGTGCGCGAGTGGCTGGCGGCCAACGCCAAGCCCCGCTCCGGCCCGGGTGACTGGTCGCGCAACAGCGAGCACCCCGACTACGTCGAGAACTGCAAGCGCTGGCAGCACACCATGTACGAGGGCGGCTGGGGTGCCATCACCTGGCCGGTGGCGTACGGCGGCAAGGGCCTCAGCGGCTGGCACCAGACGATGTTCAACCAGGAGGCCGCGGCCTACGACGTGTCGACCGGCGCGTTCGCGGTCGGCATCGGCATGTGCGGTCCCACCCTCATCGCCCACGGCACCGAGGAGCAGAAGCAGCGGTACCTGCCTGCGCTCATCCGTGGTGAGGAGGTCTGGTGCCAGCTCTTCTCCGAACCCGAGGCCGGCTCCGACCTCGCCGTGCTGAAGACGCGCGCCGTGCTCGACGGCGAGGAGTTCGTCGTCAACGGCCAGAAGGTCTGGAACTCCGGCGCGCACCACAGCGACTGGGGCATCCTCCTCACCCGCACCGATCCTGACGCGCCGAAGCACAAGGGCATAACCTACTTCCGGGTGGACATGAGGTCACCCGGCATCGACGTGCGCGCGGT
>JAODBP010000256.1 GCA_025464025.1 Actinomycetes bacterium
CCGCCGTCGCTGCCCGCCGGCGTCACCCAGGCCCAGCTCCAGGCCGCCCAGGACGCCTGTGCCGACAAGCGCCCGGCCGGCGGCGGCTTCGGTGGTGGCGGCGGCGGTGGTGCGGCCGGGAGCACCGCCTTCCAGGCCTACGCCAGCTGCCTCGCCGACCACGGGGTGACCGTGACGACGGCGTCGACGACCGCGGGCCAGCCGGCCCGGCCCGGCATCGACCGGAACGACCCCGACTTCGCCAAGGCCAACGAGACCTGCTCGGCCCTGCTGCCGCAGCAGGGCAGTCCGTCGACGACGACCGCGAGCTGAGGAGATGGCCGTGCAGAGGAAGAAGCTGCTCGTCAACGGCGGCCTCGGCGCCGCCGTCATCGGCCTCGTCCTGGCCGGGTGGGCGTCGCTCGGGTCGCCGACCCAGGCGTCGGGCGCCGTGGCCACGGCCCAGGTCACCAAGGGCCTCGTGCTCGCCAGCGTGTCGGCGACGGGCAACGTCATCGCCGACCGCGAGATCGGCCTCGACTTCGGGAGCTCGGGTGAGGTGACGCAGGTCCTCGCCAAGGTCGGCGACAAGGTCACGGCCGGGCAGGTGCTGGCCCGCATCGACGCCACCGACGCCCAGACCGCCCTCGACCTGGCCCAGGCCAACCTCACGTCGGCCGAGGCCAAGCTGGCCGAGGCCAAGGCCGGGCTCACCGCGGCCGAGCGGGCCCAGCTCGAGATCAGCGAGGCGCAGGCCCAGGCCCAGGTGGCCTCGGCGGAGAAGGCGCTGGCCAACGCCAAGGCGACGGCGACCCAGGACGCGGTGAGCCTCCAGGCCTCGGTCGACCAGGCCAAGGCCAACGTCGCCGCGCTGAAGGCGTCGACCGCCCTCAGCGCCGTCCAGTACCAGGCGTCGTTCGACCAGGCCGCGGCCCAGCTCGCCACCGACCAGGCCCAGTACAACACCGACCAGCAGACGCTCGTCACGGCGACCTCGACGCTGGCGACGGCCCAGGCCACCTCGGACGCGGCCAACACTCGGGTGACCAACGAGCAGTCCGACAAGACCTACTGCGCGGCGAACCCGAGCAGCACCGGACCGAGCTCCGGGGTGGCGTGCGGCAGCCTCGACTCGCAGCTCGTCCAGGACCAGGCCGCCCAGTCCCGCGCCACCTCGGCGTTGAACGACGCCAAGTCGGCCTACAACACGTCGAGCTCGGCCGTGTCGTCGGGTCGCACGAAGGTCATCAGCGACACGAACGCGGTGACGAACGCGACCAACAGCCAGGCGTCGAACCTGCTGAAGGACCAGCAGTCGGTGGCCAACGCCGAGACGTCGTACGCCAACGCCAAGACCAGCCAGACGTCCGGCCTGCTCAAGGACCAGCAGTCGGTCGGCAACGCCGAGACCTCGCTGGCGTCGGCCCAGCTGTCGTTGCGGGCCACCCAGGCCGGCGACCTCGTGAAGATGGCACCGGCCAAGGCCGCCGAGCTGGCGGCCGACGAGGCCCAGCTCATCACCGCCCGCTCCGCGGTCACGTCGGCCGAGGACGACCTGCACGACACGGCCCTGGTCGCCCCGGCGGCCGCCACGGTGGCCAGCGTGTCGGGTGCCGTCGGCGACACCGTCTCCGGTGGCTCGTCGTCGGCCTCGTCGTCGGCGTCGTCGGCGGCGGCCGCATCCTCGTCGAGCTCGAGCTCGACCACGAGCGGCTTCATCGTCCTGACCGACCTCAGCACCCTCCAGGTGAAGGCCGGCTTCAGCGAGGCGGACGCGGCCAAGGTCCACGTCGGGCAGGCCGCCGTGGTCACCTTCGACGCCCTCCCGTCCGCCTCGGCGTCGGGTCAGGTCGTCTCGGTCGACACCACGTCGACGGTGGTGAACAACGTGGTGACCTACTACGTCACGGTCCTGCTCACCCAGGACGTGCCCAACGTGAAGCCGGGCATGACCGCCTCGGCCCAGGTGGTGATCGACGAGAAGTCGGGGGTGCTCAAGGTGCCCAGCTCGGCCGTCACGACGCAGGCCGGCCAGTCGAGCGTGACGCTCCAGGTCGACGGCAAGGACGAGCGCCGCACGGTCGTGGTCGGGCTCACCGGCGACGACAGCACCGAGGTCGTGAGCGGCCTCAAGCAGGGTGACACCGTCGTGACCGGCGGCGGCGCGGCGTCGACCGGCGCCGCTGGCGCCCGCGGTGGGGCCACCGGTGCCGGCACGCTGACCGGTGGCGGGGCCGTTCCCGGCGGCGGCTTCGCCGGGCCCCGATGACCCCCGTCATCGTGGTCCACCAGGTCACCAAGACCTACGGCATGGGCGACACCGAGGTCCACGCGCTGGCCGGTGTCTCCCTCGCCGTCCAGCGCGGCGACCTCGTGGCGATCATGGGGGCGTCGGGCTCGGGCAAGAGCACGCTCATGAACATCCTCGGCTGCCTCGACCTGCCGACGACCGGGCGCTACCTGCTCGACGGCGTCGACGTGCAGGGGCTCGAGGAGTCGCAGCTGGCCGAGGTGCGCAACCGGAAGATCGGCTTCATCTTCCAGAGCTTCAACCTCATCCCCCGCACCTCGGCGCTGGCCAACGTCGAGTTGCCGCTCGTCTACGCCGGTGTGAAGAAGGTCGAGCGGCGGGAGCGGGCCCTCGCCGCCCTCGAGGCGGTGGGCCTGGTCGACCGGATGCACCACACGCCAGCCGAGCTCTCCGGCGGCCAGCAGCAGCGGGTCGCCGTGGCCCGGGCCATCGCCACCGAGCCGGCGATGGTGCTGGCCGACGAGCCGACGGGGAACCTCGACTCGGCCTCGACCGGCGAGGTGCTCGACCTCTTCGCCGCCCTGAACGACGAGGGCCGCACCGTCGTGCTCATCACCCACGAGGACGACGTGGCGGCCCGGGCCAAGCGCACCATCCGCCTCCGCGACGGCCGCATCGTCGCCGACAGCCGCGTCCTGTCCCTCGTCCCCGAGATCGCTTCATGAGCACCGACAACCTGCGGATCGCGCTCCAGGGGCTGCTGGCCAACCGGCTGCGGTCGGCCCTCACCATGCTCGGCATCCTCATCGGCGTCGGGGCGGTGATCGTGCTCGTCGCCGTCGGCAACGGGTCGTCGATCGCCGTGCAGCGCCAGATCCAGGGCCTCGGCACCAACACCCTCACCGTGCAGACCGGCGGGTTCGGCGGCTTCGGCGGGGGTGGGGGCCGGCGCAACGGCACGACCAGCCGGAGCGTCACGCTGACGGCGGCCGACGTGAAGGGCCTCCAGGACGAGGCGCTCGCCCCCGACGTGAAGGAGGTCGCCCCGACCGTCAACGCGTCGGTCACGGGCACCTACGAGGGTGCGACCCACCAGCCCAGCCAGTTCCTCGGGACCACGGCCAACTACGCCGAGATCCGGAACTACGAGGTGTCCGAGGGCAGCTTCTTCACCGCGGAGGACCAGGCCCAGCACCGCAAGGTCGTCGTGCTGGGGAGCACCGTCGTCACCAGCCTGTTCGGCCCGGGCGTCGACCCCATCGACCAGGTGGTGCGGTTCGGCAGCGCCCGGTTCCGCGTGGTCGGCGTCTTGAAGTCACGAGGCACGAACGGCATCCAGGACCAGGACGACATCGCCATGGCGCCGCTCTCCGCCGTGCAGGACTCGCTCACGGGCAGCAGCACCGCCGGCTACTCGAGCATCACCGTCGAGGCGGCGTCGGCCGGCTCGACCGACGCGGCGCAGGCCGAGGTGCTCGCCGTCCTCGCCTCGACCCACAAGCTCTCGAGCACCCAGGTGAGCACGACCTTCCGGGTGCTGAACCAGGCGAGCCTGCTGGCCACCTCCAACGAGTCGAACCGGGTGTTCACCGTGCTGCTCGGCGCCGTGGCCGCCATCTCGCTGCTCGTCGGCGGCATCGGCGTGATGAACATCATGCTGGTCACGGTCACCGAGCGGACCCGGGAGATCGGCATCCGCAAGGCGGTCGGGGCCCGCAAGGGCGACATCCTCGGCCAGTTCCTCGTCGAGGCCGTGCTGCTCACCGTGCTCGGCGGGGTGTGCGGCGTCGTCGGCGGCCTGGTCGGCAGCCGGTTCAAGATCGTGGGCGTCACCCCCGTGGTCCAGCCCTACTCGGTCGGCCTGGCGTTCGGCGTCGCCGTGCTCGTCGGCCTGTTCTTCGGCATCTACCCGGCGAACCGGGCCGCATCGCTGCGCCCGATCGACGCCCTCCGCTACGAGTGACCCAGGAGCCTTCGATGGAGACCGACGACGTGCAGACCGAGGACACGCAGATCGAGGACGGGCAGACCGAGGACACGCAGATCGAGGACGGGCAGATCGACGATCCCGAGCTGGCCTCGACCGACCTCGTGCCGCTCGAGGAGGACACCTCGGTGTACCTCGCCGACCTCCCGCTCACCACGCCGGCGCCGCCCCGCCGGGCGATCGGCGGCCTCACCGCCGTCCTCCTCATCGCCCTCGTCGCCGGCCTGGGGTTCGTCGGCGGCGTGAAGGTGCAGCAGCACCAGGGCGGCAGCGGCACCGGTGGCACCGCGAACTTCGCCGCATTCGCTGCCGCCCGCCAGGGCCAGGGCGGCGGCGCCCGGACGGGCTTCCCTGGCGCCACCGGTGCTGCCCCCGGTGGGACGGCGGCCGGCGGCCTCGGTGGGGCGGGCGGCGCGACCGTCGGCCAGGTGAAGCTGGTGGACGGCGACGTCCTGTACGTCACCACGACGTCCGGCGACATCGTCAAGGTCCGCACCGGCACCGGCTCGACCGTCACCCGCTCGGCGCCCGCGACCGTGGGCGACATCCGCCCCGGTGACACCGTGGTGGTGCAGGGCACGGCCGGGAGCGACGGCACCGTCGAGGCCACCCGGGTCACCGACAGCGGGGCCGGCACCGCACCACGGGGTGGGTCAGGAGGGTGAGGCACGGAGGGTGAGGCACGGTGGGTGAGGAGGGTGAGGCACGGTGGGTGATGGCTCAAGGTTCGTCCCTTTCGTGCCGAAACACGGGACATGGCCCGTTCGTCCGTTCCCGTCCACACCTGCCCGAGCTGCCTGGCCCCGCTGGTCGAGATCCGGCTGGGCGAGGAGCTGACGCTGCGCTCCTGCTCCAACTGCGACAGCCGCTTCTGGACGCGGGGCGACCGCTCCACCGACCTCGACGGCGTCCTCACCGCCGTGGCCGAGGGTGACCGCCGCCGCCGGCCGCTGCGTGCGGTGCGTTGATTTTGCGTTGATTCTGGTCGCGGGCGCACCCAGTAGCCCCTGGGGGGATGCCAAGCTGTGCCCGTGTCCCGCCTGATCGACTGGCTCCGCAACCGCCCGCTCGAGGCGTGGGTGTCGGCCGTGCTCGTGGTCGGGTCGGTGGTGTTCGTCTTCCTGCAGCTCCAGCCCCACCTGCTGTTCCTCGACACCACGCCGGCCGGTGGCGACATGGGCGCCCACGTCTGGGGCCCCGCCTACCTGCGGGAGGAGCTGCTCCCGCGGCTGCGCCTGTCGGGCTGGGCGCCGGACTGGTACGACGGCTTCCCCGCGTACCAGTTCTACATGGTCGTCCCGAGCCTGCTGATCGTCTTCCTCGACGTCGTCCTGTTCGTCCCGTACAACATCGCCTTCAAGCTCATCGCCGTGTCGGGCCTGCTGGCCCTGCCGGTGGCGGCGTGGGCGCTGGGCAAGCTGGCCCGCCTGCCGTTCCCGATGCCGGCGGCCCTCGCCGTGGCGACGGTGCCGTTCATCTTCGACCGGTCGTTCAGCATCTACGGCGGCAACGCCGCCTCGACCCTGGCCGGCGAGTTCGCCTTCACCATCAGCCTGGTGTTCGCCCTCGTGTTCCTCGGCGTGGTGCTCCGCGGTCTCGAGACCGGGCGGAGCCGGGCGCTGGCCGCCGTGCTCCTCGCCCTCACGGTCTGCTGCCACCTGATCCCGGCCATCTTCGCCGTCATCGGTGCCGGCGTGGCCCTGCTGATGGCGCTGGAGTGGACCCGGCGGTGGGCGGCGGCGGCGTTCGCCGGCGCCGTCGTGCTGCTCGGCCTGGTGTCCCTGTTCGGCCCGACGCTCACCGTCCTCGCCCTCGTGGTCGTCGCGGCCGGGGCGGTGGCCCTCAACTGGCGGGACCGCGACGAGCTCCTGGCCCGCTACACCGGCAACCGGCTGCGGGCCTGGTGGGTCGCCTCGGTGGTCGGGGTCGGCACCCTCCTCACCGGCTTCTGGACGATCCCGTTCGTCATGCGCCGGCAGTTCATGACCGACATGGGCTGGGAGAAGCTGCCGAACTACTGGCAGCCGCTCTTCCCCGGCCACGTCGGTGACCGCATGGCCCACCTCGCCCGCGGCATGTCGTCGCTGCTCGGCGACCACCCGGCTTCGGTGGGCCATCCCGTGCTCCAGGCCGGCTCGACCACCCCGGCCGACATGACGCTGGTGATCCTGCTCGCCGTCCTCGGCGTGGGCACGTCGATCGTCTACCGCCGGCGGTTCGGCATCTGGGTCTCGCTGGTCTCGCTCACGCTCGCGGTGGCGTTCGTGGTCGCACCGCAGGGCCGGCTCTGGAACGCCCGCCTCCTGCCGTTCTGGTACCTCTGCCTCTACCTGCTCGCCGCCATCGCCGTCGTCGAGCTGGTCACCGCCCTGGCCGTGCTGGCCCGCAAGGACCAGCCGTCGCGCGCCGTGCTCGTCGGGGGCCCGGTCGTCGCCGCCCTGCTGACGATCGCCGTCGTCGCCCTGCCGCTGCGGGTGCTGCCCTTCGGCCACACCTCGGCCGACGGCGCGACCTACTCGTGGCTCGGCATCGTCAAGACGGGTGACAAGAGCGTGGTGCCCGACTGGGCCCGGTGGAACTTCTCCGGCTACGAGGAGAAGGCCGCGTACCCCGAGTACCAGGACGTGGTCTCGGCCATGCGCAAGGTCGGCGAGCAGCGGGGCTGCGGGCGGGCCATGTGGGAGTACAGCGGCGACCTCGACCGCTTCGGCACGCCGATGGCGCTCATGCTCCTGCCGTACTGGACCGAGGGCTGCATCGGCTCGATGGAGGGCCTCTACTTCGAGGCGTCGGCCACCACGCCGTACCACTTCGTGAACCAGTCCGAGCTCTCGGCGGCGCCGTCGCGGGCCGAGCGGGGGCTGCCCTACGGCAACCTCGACCTCACGCTCGGGGTCGACCACCTCCAGCTCATGGGCGTGAAGTACTACATGGCGTTCTCCGACTCGGCCGTGGCCGCGGCGGACAAGGAGCCGGACCTCAAGCTCGTGTCGACCACCGGCAAGTGGCACGTCTACGAGGTGGCCCACTCCGACCTGGTCCAGCCCCTCGCCAACCAGCCCGCCGTGGTGAAGGGGGTGCCGCACACCAGCAAGGGCTGGGAGAAGATGGCGGTCGACTGGTACCTCGACCGATCGCGCTGGGGCGTGATGCTCGCGGCCAACGGCCCGTCGCCGTGGGAGCGGGTCAAGGCCACGCAGACCCCGCTGGAGAAGGGCTACTCGAAGACGACGGTCACCGACCTCGTGGTCAAGACCGACAAGATCTCCTTCACCGTCGACCGGACCGGCGCGCCGATCCTGATCAAGGCGTCGTACTTCCCGAACTGGAAGGCGAAGAACGCCGAGGGCCCGTTCCGCGTCGCGCCCAACCTCATGGTCGTCGTGCCCACCGACAACCTGGTGTCGCTGGAGTACGGCCGCACGTCGGTCGACTGGTTCGGCATCCTCTGCACCCTGGGCGGCATCGCCCTGGCCATCGGGATCGCCCGCCGCCGGCGGCTGCGGATCCCGCCCCGCCCGCCCCGCGCCGCCCGCCAACCCGACTCGACGCCGCCCAGCCCGTGGTCCGACGACGTGCTGGCCACCGTCGGGGGCGGCGAGGGCCTCGATCGCGAGCGCTGGGGCCCACCGCCCGACGCGTGAGGCGCCGCTTCCGGCGCTTCGCCGCCGTCAGCGTCGTCGTCACCGCCGCCGACCTCCTCGTCCTGGCCGTGGGCCGGGGGGCCGGGCTGCCGGTGGTGGTGGCCGATGCCGCCGCCGTCGTCGCCGCGTCGCTCCTCTCCTTCCTCGTCCACCGGTCGGTCTCGCTGTCGGACGACCCGTTCGTCCGCTGGGTCAGCCAGCCCCGCACGTTCGTCGTCGCCGCCGCCGTCGCCGGCGCGGTCGACGTGGCCGTCACGACGGCGATGGCCTCGGGCACGCACCTGGCCGTGGCCAAGCTGGTCGGCCTGCTCCTGGCCGGCCTCCTGCGCTTCGCCCTCTACCGGGCGGTGGTGCTCACCGACACCCGCCGCGACCTGCGCACCCGCCACGACCGACCGCCGGCCGTCGGCGACCGCCGCCTCACCGTCGTGCTCCCGGCCTACGGCGAGGCCGGCCGGGTGGGCGAGAGCGTTCGGCGGGTCGTCGCCGCCCTCGAGGGGATCGACGTCGAGGTCGTCGTGGTCGACGACGGCTCGACCGACGCCACGTCCGATCGGGCGGCCGAGGCCGGTGCCCGGGTCGTGCGGCTCGACCGGAACCGGGGGAAGGGCGCCGCCGTGCGGGCCGGGATGCTCGCCGCCAACGGCCGCACCGTCGCGTTCACCGACGTCGACCTGGCCTACCCGCCCGAGCAGCTCCGGTCGTTGCTGGCCGCGGTCGAGGACGGCTGGGACGTCGCGGTCGGCAACCGCCGCCACCCGGGGTCGGAGGCGCTCACCCGTCCGGCGCTGGTGCGCCAGGTGTCGAGCAAGCTCTTCAACCTGCTCACCGCCACCGTGCTGCTCGGCCAGTACCGGGACACCCAGTGCGGCTGCAAGGCGTTCCGGCGCGACGTCGCCGAGCTCCTGTTCGGCCACACCCGGCTCGACGGCTTCGCCTTCGACGTCGAGGTCCTGCACCTCGTCGAGCGCTACCGGCTGTCGCTGACCGAGGTCCCGGTGCGGTCCGACGACGACGGCACGTCGACGGTCCGCGTGGTCCGCGCCGCCCTCGGCATGGTCCGCGACCTGTTCCGCGTGCGGCGGTGGGGGAGCGAGGGCGCCTACGACCTCGGGCCCTCCGAGCCCTCTCCCAGCCGCGGGTAACGTCGGCCGCGCATGTCCCTGGACGCGATCTTCAAGGCCTACGACATCCGCGGCACGTACCCGGACCAGATCGACGCCGAGCTGGTCCGGCGCATCGGCGCCGCCTTCGCCCGCTTCGCCGGTGGGCCGACCATCCTGATGGCCCGCGACATGCGGCCCTCGGGCGTCGAGCTGTGCGCCGCCTTCGCCGAGGGCGCCACGTCGCAGGGGGTCGACGTCGTCGACCTCGGCCTGGCCTCGACCGACCTCATCTACTACGCCAGCGGCACGTTCGACGCCCCGGCGGCGATGTTCACCGCCTCGCACAACCCGGCTGGGTACAACGGCATCAAGCTCACCCTCGCCGGGGCCAAGCCGGTGGGCGAGGACACCGGACTGCACGAGATCAAGGCCCTCGCCGCCGACCTGCTGCCGCCGACCGACCGCAAGGGCACCGTCTCCGAGCGCGACGTGGTGGCCGACTACGCGACCCACGTGCGCTCCTTCGTCGACAGCTCGGTGCTGCGGCCCCTGAAGGTCGTGGCCGACACGGCCAACGGCATGGGTGGCTACGTGGCCCCCCGGGTGTTCGAAGGCCTGCCCTTCGACGTGACCTACCTCTTCCAGGAGCTCGACGGCACGTTCCCGAACCACCCGGCCGACCCGATCCAGGTCGAGAACCTGCGTGACCTGCAGGCCAAGGTGCTCGAGACCGGCGCCGACGTCGGCCTGGCCTTCGACGGCGACGCCGACCGCGTGTTCCTCGTCGACGAGAAGGGGCAGCCGGTGTCCGGCTCGCTCACCACGGCGCTGCTGGCCCAGGGCATCCTGGCCAAGCACCCGGGCGAGACGATCCTGCACAACCTGATCTGCTCGAAGTCGGTGCCCGAGGTGATCCGCGAGTCGGGTGGCACGCCCGTGCGCACCAAGGTCGGCCACAGCTTCATCAAGGCCGTGATGGCCGAGACCGGCGCCGTCTTCGGCGGCGAGCACTCGGCCCACTACTACTTCCGCGACAACTATCGGGCCGACTCCGGGCTGGTGGCCTCGATGCTCGTGCTCGAGCAGCTCTCCGTCACCGGCGCCACGCTGTCGTCGCTGCTCGCCCCGCTCGACCGCTACGCCGCCTCGGGCGAGATCAACACGAAGGTCGACGACGCGGCCGCCGTCATCACCCGCGTCACCGATGCCTATGCCGGCGCCACCGTCGACCACCTCGACGGGCTCACCGTCGACCTGGGCGACTGGTGGTTCAACCTGCGGGCGTCGAACACCGAGCCGCTGCTGCGGCTCAACCTGGAGGCCCGCACCCGCGAGGAGTGCGACGCCCACACCGAAGCCGTCCTCGACCTGATCCGGGGGGAGTCCTGATGGCGCTCGATCCACAGCTGTTGGAGATCCTGGCCTGTCCCGAGGACAAGGGCCCGCTCCTGTACTTCGAGGACGAGTCCGTCCTCTACAACCCGCGGCTGCACCGCCGCTACGACGTGCGCGACGACATCCCCGTCATGCTCATCGACGAGGCCACCACCGTCGACGATGCCGAGCACGAACGACTGACCGCCAAGGCCGCCGCCGACGGCGTCAGCCCGACGTTCGAGGGATGAAGGTGCTCGACACCCTGGACATGTTCGACGCCGCCGCGTCGCTGCCCGAGCAGGTCTTCGACGCCGCCGAGCGGGCCCGCGGCCTCAGCGACCTGCCCGATCGCGAGCGCATCGAGAACGTGGTCGTGCTCGGCATGGGCGGCAGCGGCGTCGCCGGCGACATGCTGGTCGCGGCGGCCGGCCCCTTCCTCCCGGTTCCCGTCGTGGTGTCGAAGGGCTACGAGCTGCCCGCGTTCGTGGGGGAGTCCTCGCTCGTGTTCGCCATCTCGTTCTCGGGCAACACCGAGGAGACCATCGAGGCCGCTTCGGCCGCTGCCGTCGAGGGCGCCCACATGGTCGTCGTCACCCAGGGCGGCGAGCTGGGCCGCCTCGCTGCCTCCTGGGGCGTGCCGGTCGTGACCGTGCCCACCGACATCCCGGTGCCGCGGGCAGGCATCGCCGCCACGGCCATCCCGCCGCTGGTGGTGCTCGAGGAGATCGGGCTGTTCCCCGGGGCGCAGCAATGGATCGACTTCGCCGTCGAGCAGCTGCGAGAGCGGCGCGACGAGCTCACCGCTGACGCCAACCCGGCCCAGGAGCTGGCCCGCCGGATCGGGCGCACCATCCCCATGTTCCACGGCGGCGGCGACCTCGGTGCGGCCGCGGCCGCCCGCTGGAAGACCCAGGTCAACGAGAACGCCAACGCCCCGGCGTTCTGGAACACCTACCCCGAGCTGTGCCACAACGAGATGCAGGGCTGGGGCCAGCACGGTGACGTGACCAGGCAGGTCCTCACCCTCGTCAACCTGCGCCACGAGTTCGAGCACCCCCAGGTGAGCCGCCGCTTCGAGGTGGTGCGGCCCATGCTCGAGGAGGTGCTCGGCTTCGTCGAGGACGTCTGGGCCGAGGGCGAGGGCCAGCTCGCCCAGCTCCTCGACCTGGT
>JAODBP010000264.1 GCA_025464025.1 Actinomycetes bacterium
CGGACCCGCTCGCACAGGGCGACGCCCTCGAGCCCGTCGCCGGCGACCTCGACGGTCAGGCCCTCGGCCCGGAGCCGGGCGGCCACCGCCCCGGCGATCGCCTCCTCGTCCTCGACGACCACCACGGTCCGACCCATGCCGGCACCTTACGAAGCCGGGTGTCGAGAAGTCCCGGCCGCGATGTGGAGATGTCGTGCAGGCGCGCCGTGCAGACGCGACGATGGCGCCGCCCGATGGGGCGGCGCCATCGAGGACGAGCTAGGCGGACTGGCCGGCGAGGCCGCGGTTCTTGACCTTGGCCTTGCGGTAGTCGCGGTTCATGTAGGCGATGAAGTCCAGGGAGATCTCCTTGGGGCACGCCTCGTGGCACTCGCCGTGGTTCGTGCACGAGCCGAACCACTGCTCCATCTCCTCGACCATGCGCTCCACGCGGGTCCAGCGCTCGGGCTGGCCCTGGGGCAGGGCGTTGAGGTGGCCGACCTTGGCCGACGTGAAGAGCTGGGCGGCCGAGTTCGGGCACGCCGCCACGCAGGCGCCGCAACCGATGCAGGCCGCGGCGTCCATGGCCAGGTCGGACGCCGGCTTGGGCACGAGGATGCCGTTGGCCTCCTGCGCCGCACCGGTCGGGGCCGAGATGTAGCCGCCGGCGGCGATGATGGCGTCGAGGGCCGAGCGGTTGACCACGAGGTCCTGCACCACCGGGAAGGCCGCCGCCCGCCACGGCTCGACCACGATCGTGTCGCCGTCGTTGAACTTCCGCATGTGGAGCTGGCAGGTGGCGGTGCCCTTCTGGGGACCGTGGGCCTGGCCGTTGATCATCATCCCGCACGAGCCGCAGATGCCCTCGCGGCAGTCGTGCTCGAAGGCGATGGGCTCCTTGCCCTCGACCGTGAGCCGGTCGTTGACGATGTCGAGCATCTCGAGGAACGACATCTCGGGGCTGATGTCCCGGACGTCGATCGTCTCGATGGCGCCCTGGGCGCTGGGCGAAGCCTGGCGCCAGACCTTCAGCGTGAGGTCCATTACTTGTAGCTCCTCTGCGCGAGGTGGACGTACTCGAACACGAGCGGCTCCTTGTGGAGCGCCGGGTTGCCGGTGTCACCGGTGAACTCCCAGGCGCCGGCGTAGGCGAAGTTCTCGTCGTCTCGGAGCGCTTCGCCGTCCTCGGTCTGGTGCTCGACGCGGAAGTGGCCGCCGCAGGACTCCTCCCGGTGGAGGGCGTCGATGCACATCAGCTCGGCCAGCTCGAAGAAGTCGGCGACCCGCCCGGCCTTCTCCAGCGACTGGTTGAGCGTGTCGGCGGAGCCCAGCACCCGGAGGTCGCGGTAGAACTCCTCCTTCAGGGCGGGGATCTCCGAGAGCGCCTTCTGGAGGCTCTCGCGGCTGCGGGCCATGCCGCAGTTGTCCCACATGATGTGGCCGAGCTCGCGGTGGAAGTGGTCGACCGGCTTGGTGCCGCCGATCGAGAGGAACCGCTGGGTGCGGGCCCGCACCTCGGCCTCGGCCTCCTCGAACGCGGGGTGGTCGGTGCCGGGCTTGGCCTTGCCGAGCCGGTCGGCCAGGAAGTTGGCGATGGTGGCCGGCAGCACGAAGTAGCCGTCCGACAGGCCCTGCATCAGCGCCGAGGCGCCGAGGCGGTTGGCGCCATGGTCGGAGAAGTTGGCCTCGCCGCCGACGAACAGGCCGGGGATCGTGCTCTGGAGGTTGTAGTCCACCCAGAGGCCGCCCATCGTGTAGTGGACGGCGGGATAGATGCGCATCGGGACCTTGTAGGGGTCCTCGTCGGTGATGCGCTCGTACATCTCGAAGAGGTTGCCGTAGCGCTCCTCGACGACGTCGCGGCCGAGCCGGTTGATGGCGTCGGTGAAGTCGAGGTAGACGCCGTTCTTCAGCGGACCCACACCCCGACCGGCGTCGCACTCGATCTTGATGGCGCGGGACGCCACGTCGCGGGGGACGAGGTTGCCGAACGCCGGGTAGCGGCGCTCGAGGAAGTAGTCGCGCTCCTCGGCCGGGATCTGGTCGGGGGAGCGGGGGTCGTCCATCTGCTGGGGCACCCACACCCGGCCGTCGTTGCGCAGGGACTCCGACATCAGGGTCAGCTTCGACTGGAACTCGTCGCTGGCCGGGATGCACGTCGGGTGGATCTGCGTGTAGCAGGGGTTGGCGAACAGGGCGCCCTTGCGGTGGGCCCGCCAGATCGCCGAGGTGTTCGACGCCTTGGCGTTGGTCGACAGGTAGAAGGCGTTGCCGTAGCCGCCGGTGGCGAGCACGACGGCGTCGGCCGCCCACGACCGCACCTCGCCGGTGTGGAGGTTGCGGGTGACGATGCCGGCGGCGACGCCGTCGACCACGACGACGTCGAGCAGCTCGGTGCGGGGGTGCAGCTCGACCGTGCCGGCGTCGACCTGGCGCATGAGGGCCTGGTAGGCACCGAGCAGGAGCTGCTGGCCGGTCTGGCCCCGGGCGTAGAACGTGCGGGACACCTGGGTGCCGCCGAACGAGCGGTTGTCGAGGAGGCCCCCGTAGTCGCGGGCGAAGGGCACGCCCTGGGCCGTGC
>JAODBP010000370.1 GCA_025464025.1 Actinomycetes bacterium
TGGAGGACGTCACCCGGGCTACGTTAGCGTTCGTTCACATCCCCCGGGAGGCCGTGATCGCCGACGTACGCCCCCTCCTCGACGACCTGCGCGCCGAGCAGGCAGACCTGCGCGGCATCGTCGAAGGCAGCGACCTCAGCGCCGCGACACCGGCTACCGGCTGGGACGTCCGCGACTCCCTGAGCCATCTCGCCGGGACCGATGTCGAGGCCACGTTGTCGATGACGGACCCCGACGCGTTCGTGGCGAAGCTGCCGTCCGTCGGCGCCGACATCGACGGGTTCCTGAACCGCCAGATCATCGAGCGGCGCGGCTTCGGCCAGGCCGAGCTGATCGCCGACTGGCAGCAGGGGTTCGAGGCGATGCTCGCCGCGTTCGTCGCCTTGCCGGCTGGGATCAAGCTTCCCTGGTACGGCCCCCCGATGAACCCGGCGTCCTTCGCCACCGCGCGCTTGATGGAGTACTGGGCGCACGGCCAGGACATCGCGGACGGGCTGTCCGTCGACCGCGTCCCGACCAGCCGGCTCCGGCACATCTGCCACCTCGGCTATCGCACGCGTGGCTTCAGCTACGTCAACCGCGGCCTGCCGGTGCCCACCGACGAGGTGCGAGTCGAGCTGGCCGCTCCGGACGGCACGACATGGACGTACGGCGACGACAGCGCGTCAGAGCGGGTCACCGGCTCCGCACATGACTTCTGCCTGCTGGTCACCCAGCGCCGGCACCGCGACGACCTCGCCCTCGTCGCACAGGGCCCGCTCGCGGACGAGTGGCTCTCGATCGCGCAGTGCTTCGCCAGACCACCCGGACCCGGAAGGGCGAAGTCATGACCGATCGCTGGACCACGCCGGAACGACTGGCGCTGCGCGCCCTCGCGCGCGACGTCGTCGCGAAGGAGATCGCCCCGAACGTCATGCAGTGGGAGCGCGACGGGATGCTGCCTCGCAGCCTGCACAAGGCCTTCGCCGAAGCAGGGCTGCTCGGGGTCTCGTTCCCTGCCGCGGTCGGCGGGGGCGGCGGGGATGCGGTGGACTCGGCGATCCTGGCCGAGGAGGTCATGCTCGGCGGTGGCTCCGGCGGTGTCATCGCCAGCCTCTTCACGCACGGGATCGCGTTGCCGCACATCGTCGGGCACGGCACCCAGGACCTGATCGACCGCTACGTGCGACCGACCCTGGCCGGCGACCTCATCGGCGCGTTGGCCGTCACCGAGCCGGGCGGCGGCTCCGACGTCGCGGGGCTGCGAACCACCGCCGTACGCGATGCTGACTTCTACGTCGTCAACGGCGCCAAGACCTACATCAAGTCAGGCATCCGCGCCTACTTCGTCACCACGGCGGTCCGCACGGGCGGCCCGGGCCATGGTGGGATCTCGCTGCTCGTCATCGACAAGGGACTGCCGGGGTTCACGGTCAGCCAGCCGCTGGACAAGATGGGCTGGCGAGCGTCGGACACGGCCGAGCTTGCCTTCCAGGACGTGCGCGTTCCAGTCAGCAACCTCGTGGGCGAGGAGGGCCAGGGCTTCCTCTACGTCATGGAGAACTTCCAGTCCGAGCGGCTCGCGCTGGCGGTGCACGCCTACGCCACAGCGCAGCGGTGCCTGGACCTCACGCTGGCCTGGGTCAAGGACAGGGAGACCTTCGGCCGGCCGCTGGTCGGCCGGCAGGTCGTGCGGCACAAGGTTGCCGAGATGGCCCGGCAGACCGACGTGGCACGGACCTACACGCGGGCGGCGTACGAGAAGTGGCTCGAGGGCACCGCGATCGACGCAGCGGTCCTCGAGGTGTCGATGGCCAAGAACACGGCGTGTGCTGCGTGCGACTACGTCGTGGACGAGGCGGTGCAGCTGTTCGGTGGACTCGGCTACATGCGCGAGAGCGAGGTCGAGCGGCACTACCGGGACAGCCGCATCCTGCGGATCGGCGGCGGTACCGACGAGATCATGAACGAGGTCATCGCCAAGCGGCTCGGCCTTTGAGGGCTAGGACCCTTGGTACTCCGCGACGAGCAGGGCCATGTCGTCGTCGAGATCGGAACCGACCCGGAGCCGCAGCGTGGTCAGGATGTCGTCGAGCACCGTCTCGAGGGGCCCGGTGCCGAGCGGCTTCACGAGGCTCGCGAGGTCGACGAACTCACGCGACGGGTCCCGGGCCTCGATGATGCCGTCGGTGTAGAGCAGCAGCCGGTCACCCGCGGACAGCCGGCCGGTCACCAGGACCGGCCTGGCGCCGAGACCGAGCGGCATCGTGGCCTCCGTGTCCACGGTCGTGATGGTTCCGTCGGTGGCGAGGAGGGGCGGGGGGTGCCCGCAGCTGGCGATGGCATAGGTGCCGTCGTCGCCGATCTCCGCGAGCAGCGCAGTCACGAAGTCCTCGTCTCCGAGGTAGGGGCGCAGGCGTCGATCGATCTGCACCGCCACCTCGACCAGGTCGGCGACGTCGGCGGCGGCGGCGCGGAACTCACCGAGCACGATGGTTGCCGTGCGCACGGCGGCCAGTCCCTTGCCGCGGACGTCACCGATGAGCAGCCGGACGACACCGGGTCGCGTCACCACCTCGTAGAGGTCACCGCCGATCAGGGCCTCCGCCGTTGCGCTCATGTAGCGCGCGGACAAGGCGACCGGACCGATCCTCGTGGGCGGCGGCGCGAGGATGGCGTGCTGCGCCGCCTCGGCGATCCGGCTGACCTCGGCGAGCCGACCCGACTGCTCGAGAAAGGCGTGTGCCGTCTCCACGGCGAGCGCCGCGCGGCGGGCGAGGTCCTCGGCGAAGGCGACGTCTGCCTCGTCGTACACCCGCCCTGACTCGGCCTGGATCATGCTGATCGCGCCGAACGTGCCGGTGCGCCCGATGAGCGGCACCACGAGGGCCGACGACATGCCCAGCTGCCGGATGATCTCGAGGTGCTCTGCGTCGACCGCGACCTCTTCGAGCAGCTCCGGCGGGAGCATGGGGTAGAGCTCGCTCAGCCCCGTGCGGATGACGCCGGCTGCCCCCGTCTCGGCCGCCATGTCGGTGGGGTAGCGCCCTTCCATGCTCAGCGCCCACGCGACCTTGCTCTCGTCGAAGTGCTTGACGACCGCGTTGCGCAGCACCCCCCGCTCGAGCACCTGGATGACGCACCAGTCCGCGAGCCGGGGCACCACCAGGTCGGCGACTGCGACCAGCGTCTGGTCGT
>JAODBP010000283.1 GCA_025464025.1 Actinomycetes bacterium
ATGGTGGTCGTCTTCGCCTCGTTCATGCTCGAGGACATCCGGGAGATCAAGCTGTTCGGGCTCGGCCTCGCCCTGGCCGTGTTCCTCGACGCCACGCTCGTCCGCATGGTGGTCGTCCCGGCGACCATGGAGCTGCTCGGCGAGCGCAACTGGTGGCTCCCGAGCTGGCTCGACCGGCTCCTGCCCCACATCGAGCTGGAGCACGCCGAGCCCACGGCCGCCCCGCTCGACGCAGACCTGGTGGCGGCATGAAGGCCGTCACGACCCGCCGCTACGGCGCACCCGACGACGTCCTGGCGCTCGCCGACGTCGACGACCCCACGATCGCCGACGACCAGGTGCTCGTGCAGGTGCACGCCGCCTCGGTCAACCCCGTCGATTGGCACCTCGTCCGCGGCACCCCGTACCTCGCCCGGCTGAAGTTCGGCCTGCGCCGACCCAAGGTCCGCATCCCCGGCTCCGACGTGGCCGGCACGGTCCGGGCCATCGGCCCGAACGTCACGTCGGTGCAGGTCGGCGACGAGGTCTTCGGCACCTCCTTCCTCCGGGGCTTCGGCGCCTTCGCCGAGCTCGTGCCCCTCCCCGAGCAGCTCGTGGCGAGGAAGCCCGAGCGCCTCACGTTCGAACACGCGGCGGCCCTGCCACTCGCGGCGTCGACCGCCCTCCAGGCCCTGCGCGACCACGGGCGCATCGCCGCCGGCCAGCGCGTACTGGTCGTCGGCGCCTCGGGCGGCGTCGGGACGTTCGCGGTGCAGCTGGCGAAGTCGTTCGGCGCCGAGGTGACCGCCGTGTGCAGCACCAGGAACCTCGAGCTGGTGCGGTCGCTGGGCGCCGACCACGTCCTCGACTACACGACGACCGACTTCACCGCCGGCGGCCCGCGCTTCGACCTGATCCTCCAGGCCGCCGGCACCCACTCACCCACGGCATGCCGGCGGGCGCTCGAGCGGCGGGGCACACTCATCTCGATCAGCGGTGATTCCACGAACCGCTGGATCGGGCCGCTCGACCGGATGGTCGCCGCCGCCCTGCGCACACCGTTCGTCAGCCAGAGGATGACGAGCTTCACGGTGGCACCGAACCGGCGGGACCTCGACCTGCTCGCCGACCTCGCCGTGCGCGGCGAGGTCGTCCCGGTGATCGATCGGACCTACCCGCTGCCCGACGCGCCGGCCGCCATCCGCCACGTCGAGGACGGCCACACCCGAGGCAAGGCCGTCATCACCGTCGTCCCAGCCGTCGCACCCGAACCCCACACCCACAGGAGCTGACCGTGCAACCGACCGCACCCACCCACCCGATCCAGTTCGACGTCGACCGCCCCGAGGGTCAGCGAGACCGGGTCACGACCCTCTTCCGCCTGGTCCTGGCCCTCCCGATCCTGCTCGTGCTCGCCGCTGTCGGCGCCACCGGCTTCGAAGCTGGCCACGACGACGGCGGGACGTTCCTCGGGATCGCCGCCGGGGTCCTGTTCCTCCCGCCGCTGCTGCTGATCGTCTTCCGGCAGAAGTACCCGCGCTGGTGGTTCGACTTCAACCTCGCCTACCTGCGCTTCCACAACCGGGTGTTCGCCTACCTCCTCCTGCTCGTCGACGAGTACCCGTCGACCGACGAGGAGCAGCACGTGCACCTCGACCTGCCGTACCCCGACGTGGCCGCCGACCTGAACCGCTGGCTGCCACTCGTGAAGTGGTTCCTGGCCATCCCCCACTACGTCGCGCTGATCGTCCTCGACGTCGTCGTGGTGCTGGCCGCCATCGGCGCCTGGTGCACGATCCTCGTCACCGGCCGCTACCCGCAGCGCCTGTTCGACTTCACCGTGGGCGCCATGCGCTGGCACAACCGGGTCATCGGCTACGCCTTCGCCCTCGTCACCGACCAGTACCCGCCCTTCCGCCTGGCGGCCTGAGGTCAGGAGCGGCCCTCACCCTGCGCAGGGTGAGGGCCGTGGAAGCACCTGCCCTCCACCTTCCCGGCGGCGACGCTCGTCCAGCGCCGCGAGCGGCCGACGCTGCAGACTGTCGCCCATGCTGCAGACCGGTGACGTCGTGCCCGACTTCGAGCTCCCCGACGAGAAGGGGACGCCCCGTCGGCTGAGCGACCTCCTCACAGCCGGGCCGGTCGTGCTGTTCTTCTACCCGGCGGCCATGACCCCCGGCTGCACCAAGGAGAGCTGCCACTTCCGCGACCTCGCCGGCGAGTTCGCCGCGGTCGGGGCCCAGCGGGTGGGCATCAGCGCCGACGCCGTCGACAAGCAGCACGAGTTCACCGAGAAGCACTCCTTCGACTTCCCCCTGCTCTCGGACCCCGACCGCGCCGTGGCCGAGTCCATGGGCGTGAAGCGCATGCTGCGCGTGCTCGGGCCGAACCGCCGCACGACCTTCGTCATCGACACCGACCGGAAGGTCCTGGCCACGTTCGACAGCCAGGTGAACATGAACAGCCACGCGGACGGCGCCCTCGAGGTCCTCCGCAAGCGCTCCTAGCTCAGGGCACCGACGGCTCGTAGCTGGCCAGGTCACCGGCCGGCGGCTGGGCACCGACCGTCCGGCGCAGCACGAGGAAGGCGGCGACGCCGCACACCGCGGCGACGGCGAACGCCCACCGGATGCTCGCCACCGACACGACGAGGCCGAGCAGCGGCACGCCGACCCCGCCGGCCAGGTCGAAGAAGATCGAGAACGTGCCGACGGCTCGGCTGCGCTCCGACTCGCTGACGTCGCCGAGGGCGGCGGCGAACAGGGCGGGGAACAGCAGCGCCGAGCCGATGGCGAACGGGACCACGGCGAGCCACACGGATGCCTGGCTGGCCCAGACGGCGGGCACCAGCACCCCGATCGTGCTGGCCAGGACGGCGATCGACCCGAGCAGCCGCACGCCCAACCGGTCGGGGATGCGGGCGCCGAAGACGCGGATGCCGAGCACGCAGACGGCGAAGGCGGCGAACACCGGCCCCACGTCGTCCATCCCCACCCGCTCGCCGTACACCGGCACGAAGGCCGAGAACCCCACGAACGGGATCATCCCGAGCAGCAGCACCAAGCCGGGCGCGAACGCCTCGCGCTGGAGCAGCGGCCCCCGCTCGGCCGGCCGGCCCGCCGACTGGTTGGGCGCCTGGAGCCCGAGCAGACAGGCGCCGAGCGCCAAGCCGGCCGTGACGACCCAGAGGGTGTCGTACCCGGGGCCGCGCACCAGCGCCTCGCCCAGCGTGGGCCCGATGGCCATGCCGGCGTAGAGGGCGACCGAGAAGTACGACGCCGCCTCCGCTCGCCGGTCGGACGGGGCGAGGTCCTGCGAAGTCGTGGCCGAACCCACCCACATGGCCGCCTCCCCCACCCCGGCGACCATCCGGGCGATGACGAGCAGCACGATCGACGTGGCGGCGATGTAGCCGAGGGCTGCGACGGCGAAGATCGCCGACCCGCCGACGATCAGCAGCCGCCGACCGCGCTCGTCGCCGAGCCGGCCGGCGAACGGTCGGAGGAGGCCGGCGACCAGGGCGAAGACGCCGACCGCGAGGCCGATCTCGAAGCCGCCACCGTGCAGCTCGTCCTTGACGTACCGGGGCAGCGTCGGCACGAGCGTGCCCATCGCCGTGAAGTACAGGAACGTCCCGATGATGAGGACGACGAAGCGCCGGGTGAGGAGGTGGGGCGCGTCGGGCACGGCCGGCGACGGTACCGTCCCGCCCGCCTCAGCTGCCGACGTGGGCCCAGCACCCGTGAGGCGGCCGTCGCAACCATGCGATGCTCGGACCGTGTCCAGCCCCCCGCCGCTGCGCACCATCGGCCTCGGCTTCGTGCTGCGCGCGCTCAACACGGCCCGCGGCTTCGCGCTGGGGCTGGTCACCGTCGCCGTCCTCGTCCGCGAGATGGGCTCCTCGGGGTACG
>JAODBP010000291.1 GCA_025464025.1 Actinomycetes bacterium
CGCCTGGTGCGGCGCCGCCGACGCCGGTCGGCGGCGGCGACCGCTGGCGAGCGGGTGCTGGTGGCGTGGGACGAGGTGGCCGAGGCGCTGGCCCGAGCCGGCGCCGCGCTCGAGCCGTGGGAGACGCCGAACGAGTACGCCACCCGGGCGGCCGGGGTCACCGGCGTCGACGGCCGGCTCCTGGCCGGGCTGGCCGGGCTCACGACGACGGCCAGCTACGCCCCGGTCACCATCCCCGACGAGATCGCCGACCAGGCCACCGAGGTGGCGGCCGGGCTCGAGCACGCCGCCGACGCCCTCGTCGGGCGGCGCGACCGGCTGCGCCTGCTGGTCGACCCCCGCGACGTCCTGCCCGACCGGGTCAGCCGGGTCGACGTCCGCGAAGGGGTGTAGCGGCTACTGCTCGTCGCGCTTGAAGCGGTCGCGCATGCGGTCGCCCACCGAGCCCATGCGCTCGCGGACGCCGTTGGTCCGCATGGTCTGCGTCCACTGGTGCCAGCCGGCCCGGCCCATCTTGCGCAGGTTGCGCTCGAAGAAGATCGCCGAGCCCAGCATGAGCAGGAAGCCGGCGAACGCCAGGACGATCGACATGGTGAACGTGAGCACCATGAACACGAGGCCGACGACGAAGAAGACGCCCGCCCACTTCAGGTTCCGCCCGGCGTGCCGGTAGACGGTCGTGGAGCTGACCTCGCGGGCGAGCGCGGGATCAGAGGCGTAGAGGTGCTGCTCGATCTCGGAGAGGATGCGCTGTTCGTCCTCGGAAAGCGGCACCGGACCGTCCCCTTCTCCCTGTTCGACCCCGTGCGGAGTACCCACGAGTCTCGCACGGCTCACGCGCAACGACAACGCGGGAGGCTCAGTTCCCCGGTCCCCACTGGGTGTCGCCCCGTCGCTTGGGCTTCGTGCCGGCCAGCGCGGCGGGTCCGATGGCGGCATCGCCGAACCGCTCCCGGATCTCGTCGATGGCCTGCGTGGCACCCGTCCAGCCCGGCGCCTCGGCCTCGTCGAAGGTGAGCTGGCGGGCCGCGCCCTCGGTGAGCTGGCTCACGCTGATGCCGAGCAGGCGCACCCCGGGCGACGGATCGATCCCGGCGAGCAGGCGCCGCCCGACCCGGACGAGGGCCGTCACCTCGTCGATGCCCTCGGGCACCGTCTCGGCCCGGGTGATGGTCTCGAAGTCGTGGAACCGCACCTTGAGCTGCACGGTGCGACCGGTGACGCCGGCCTTGCGCAACCGGGTGGCCACGGCGTCGGCCAGCCGGAGCAGCTCGCGCTCCAGCGTGGCGTGGGTGTGGTGGTCCTTGGCGAACGTCTCCTCGTGGCCGATCGACTTCACCTTGGCGTCGGGGACGACGGGGCGGTCGTCGCGGGCCCAGGCCAGGGCGTGGAGGTGGCGGCCCTGGGAGGTGCCGAGGGCCGCCACCACGGCGTCCTCGGAGAGCGCGGCGAGATCGCCCACGGTCCGCACGGCGAGCCGGTCGAGCCGGGCCTTCGTCGCCGGCCCGACGCCCCAGAGGGCGCCGACCGGGAGGGCGTGCAGGAAGGCCAGCTCCTCCTCGGGCTGGATCACGAACACGCCAGGCCCGAAGACGGGCCCGGTGATCGAGGCCTTGGGCTTGGCCGCCTCGGACGCCAGCTTGGCCGTGAGCTTCCGGGGGGCCACCCCGACCGAGCAGGTGAGGCCCTGCTCCTCGAGGATCCGGCGGCGGATGTCGGCCGCGATCGTCGGGCCGTCGCCGAGCAGTCGCCGCGAGCCGGAGACGTCGAGGAACGCCTCGTCGAGCGAGATCCCCTCCACCAGCGGGGTGGCGCTGCGGAAGATCTCGAAGACGGCGGTGCTCACCTCCTGGTAGCGCCAGTAGCGGCCCTTCAGGAACACCGCGTGCGGGCACATGCGGCGGGCCCGGGTGGACGGCATGGCCGAGTGCACGCCGAAATGGCGGGCCTCGTAGGACGCGGCCGCCACGACGCCCCGGTCGCCAGCGCCGCCCACCACCACCGGGCGACCCCGCAGCTCGGGCTGGTCGAGCAGCTCGACGGACACGAAGAACGCGTCCATGTCGACGTGCAGGATGCTTGGGCCGGTCACAGCCTCGTGATCGACATCTCGGCCCGGGCCGCGCCCTCGACGCGGTACCGGTAGTGGCGCTCACCGTCCCAGCGGTCGCTGACCCACTCGCCCATCGGCTCGTGGATGAGCTGCCAGCTCGTCGACAGCACGGCCGAGCACTCGTCGGTCGGCACGAAGCGGGCGTCGACCACGATCCCGTCGGGGTCGTCGATGCTGAGGTGGCCGGAGAACTCGACGGCCCGGTGCACCTCGACCCGCATGTGCCAACCGGCGTCGAGCGCCTCGGCCTCGAGCCGGTAGACGGGGCCCTCCCACCGGGTGACGGTCAGGCCCGTCTCCTCCGCCACCTCGCGGGTGAGGCCGTCGAGCACCGACTCGCCCTCGTCGATCACCCCGCCCGGGGGCGTCCAGTCGATGGCGCCGTCACGGCGGCGGTTGGCGACCAGCAGCAGGCCGTGGTCGCTCTCGATCAGGGCGCTGCCGACCAGCCACTGCCGCATCGCCACAGTCTGCCCGGCCGAGCTTCCCCGGGTCAGTCGCAGCAGGAGTCGCGCCACCCGCAGCTGCCGCAGCGGAAGTGGGCGTGCTCGGGGGCCATGCCTCCCCCGCAGTGCGGGCACTCGGCGAACACGGCGTGCCGGGAGGGCTCGCAGGTCGGTGCCGGCCGATCCACGGTGTCCATGGGCCGACGGTACCGAGGGTCAGGTGAGCTGACGGCGATGCTCCCGGACCAGCTGGTCCATGGCCAGCTCCAGGCGGCGGGCCGTGTCGGCGTCGGTGGCCTGGTGGCGCTGGCGACCGAGGACGACGAGCCGCCGCTGGGTCGGGTTCAGCCGGGCCACGTCGACGGGTGCCAGGCGGGCGTACTCGCGCCAACCCTCGCCGGTGACGCCCACCCGCTGGTGGGCCATGCGGCGCATCGCCACCAGGTCGATGGCCACCACCCCGACCAGCAGGGCGAGGACGAGCGAGTAGACGGGCGGCATCCGGGGTGCTTCGACGCCCGCC
>JAODBP010000299.1 GCA_025464025.1 Actinomycetes bacterium
GGCCGCGCGATCGACGACGGTCCAGTCGTCGGGCCGCCGGGTGTCCTTGAGGCGGGAGAGCTCGCCGACGACGTCGTCGGGCTGGCGCCGCGCGGCCGCGGCCGGGGCCAACGGGGCGCCGAGCACCAAGGCGGCCGTGACGGCGAGGGCGACCGCCGCCAGGCGCACGGACGCGCCGAGCCCGCCGAGCAGGGCGTCGACGGCGAGGGCGGCACCGAGGGCGAGGAGCGGAGCGGCCACGGCGCCGGCCACGGCCGGCAGCAGGAGGGTCGGCAGGCCGAACCGCGCCGGCAGGGACAAGATGACCAGCACGAGCGCCATGACGGCGGCGGCCCGGGCCCCGGGCGTGCGGCACAGCGCCCGGCGGGGCAGCACCAGCACGAGGGCGGTGAGGAACACGGCGGCGATGACGGCGACGGGGCCGATGCCGGGCGGGTCGGGTGGCAGGGTGCCCGTCCGGAGCGTGGCGCCGAGGCGCGAGGCGAGGTCGCCGGCACCCCGGTAGAGCGGGTGGCCGAGCACGACGCCGAGCGGGATGGTTGCCACGGCGAGGGCGGCGGCCACCACCATGCCGAGCGCGACGCGGGGTCCGGCCAGCGGCCCGGGGTCGGTCAGGCGGTGGACCAGCCAGGCCAGGAGGGCGGCCACGAGCACGGCCGTGCCGACGAACGGGGCGACGAGGGTGACGGCGCCCACGGCCAACCACACCGGCGCCGGTCGGGCCGACGGCACGACGAGCCGCTCGCCGAGCAGGGCGGCGACGACCACGGCCAGAGCGGCCGCCGCGCTCACGGCCAGGGCGTCCGACGGCTTCGACGCGGCGAGCGGCCAGGTCGGCCCCACGGCGAGCACGCCGGCGCCGGCGGCCAGCAGCCCGGCCGACGGGCGGCCACCAAGGCGCCGTCCGGCCCACAGCAGGGCCAGGACGGTGAGCACGGCCATGAGCGGGGTGGCGATCCGGACCAGCAGCACCGGATCGACGTTGGCCACCCGGCTCACCGTCGTGAGGACGGCGGGGACGCCGAGCGGCCGGACCCCGATCGGCCACAGGTGGCGGACCGCGAGGCCGTTCAGATCGGCGATGTGCTGGGCCGCGGCGGCGGCGTCGTCGGCCGGGTGGGCGAAGGCGTCGCGGAGCTGGACGACGGCGGCGAGCCCGACGAGGGCGACGGCGGCGGTGCCCTCGACCAGGGCCCGGCCCCGCCACCGCGGGAGCGGGATGCCGATCCGACGTCGCCCCGTCTCGGCCAGCTCCAGCACGGCCTCGACCGCCGATGTCCAGGCCGACCGGAGCGTGGCCCGCAGGTGGCCGCGCCGCTGCAGGCCGGCGATGGCCACGACCACGCCGGCGAGCGAGAAGAGGTCGAGCAGCCGGGCCGCGGCGAGCACGGGGACGACGACGCTCCAGAGGACGACGGCGGCGACGAGGTGCTCCGGCGCCCGGCTGGCCAGCCGGCGGCGCCTGCCGAACAGGGCCCAGGGCACCAGGACGAGCACGACGAAGCCCGCTCCCACCACCCGCACCGTCGCCAGCGCGGCCGACGCCCCGTAGCCGCCCATCAGGCCGACACGTAGTACCAGTCGAGGTCGCGCATGAAGCGCCGGGCGTGCCGGGCGGTGAGCACGGCGAAGGTGGCCATGCCGACCAGCAGCCCGATGCCGGCCCACCAGTCCTCCACCACCCGGGAGAGGACGTAGCCCACGAGGACCCCAGTGGCCAGGCCGGCGACGAGGGGGCGGAGGGCGAGCCACGGCCGCGACAGGGTGAAGAAGAACGACGCGTTCAGCAGGGCCCAGGCCAGGCAGCCGTACGCCAGGGCCCCGAAGGCGAAGACCTGGAACGTCACCGGCGAGGCGAAGAAGTCGCGGGCCTGCTCCACCTCGTGGTAGCGGTGGACGCTGAGCACGAGGCGGAACGTGCCCACGATGCTCCCGGCGACGATCACGGCCAGCAGCGCCTGCTGGCGACGGTAGAAGCGGACGTAGATCGCGTTGTGCTCGCCCCGGCACAGGCCGCTGGTCCGCTGCTGGGTGGCGATGAGCCGGCCCGAGAACGAGTGGCTGGCGTACTCGAGCACGGCGATGGCGAGGACCAGCGACACGAGCGCCCAGTCGAGACCGAGCTCGTAGGGCGTGCGGAACCAGACCAGCAGCGGCAACCGGAAGTCGCCGGTCGTCCACGCCACGATCCGGTCGACGAACAGGATCGTGAAGTACAGCGCGCCGTAGGCGAAGTAGGGGCCGACGGAGTACAGCAGGATCGAGAGGCGGGGCAGCTCGGCCAGCCGGGCGTCGCCCACCGTCCGCCGGGCCCGGCGCCGCAGGACGCCGAAGCCCCACACCGCGCCGAGGACGATCGAGACCGACAGCCCGATCCAGTGGGCCAGGTAGATGTTGAGCGAGGTCGTGGTGCGGACCACCCAGATGGCGACGATGCCGAGGATCACCGACAGGGCGACGCCGGCCCGGTGCTGGACCGTGTACAGGATCGCCAGCAGCAGCCAGAGCAGCGACAGAAGGGCGTAGTAGACGAGGGCGATCGCCATCACCCACTGCGGGAACCACGCCGTCGCCAGGTTCACGGACCAGGACGCGAACCCGACGACCGCCGCGACGACGGCCCCCCAGAGCACGAGCTTGCGCACGGCCCGTTCGGCGAGCAGGTGGCTGCCGGACGCCGCGTAGGAGAGGCCGAGGCGGCCGATGGCCTGCACGAACCCGCCGGTCACGATGAACGACGCGATCGTCCCCACCGACACCGCGCTGGCCTGGCTCTCGTCGAACTTCAGGTACGACCAGAGGGCGTAGCCGAGCACGAGCATGGCCACGATCTGGATGGCCATGGGCAGGGCCACGAACGTGCCCCGCAGGTAGAGCGTGAGGAAGCGGCCGACGCGCCGGTGCCTCCGCACCGCCGGGTCGGCCTCGGCCTCGGCGTCGGGCACCGGGAGGGCCGTGGCCAAGGGGTGGACGATGTCGGCCAGGGCGAACATGTCGGCGCAGCCGTAGCGCTCGACGGCGTCGACGTCGCGCAGGCCGCGGCTCTCGAGCAGGGCGGTGGTGGCCCACCGGTCGACCGGCCGCCCGTACTCGGCGACCAGCCACTCGGCCAGCTCGGCCGGCTGGGTGGGCTCGCTCACGTCGTCAGCCGTTCGTAGATGCGGCGGTAGGCGTCGACCGACAGGTCGGTGCGGAACCGCCGGAGCACCTCCTCCCGGCAGCGCAGCCCGAGGGCCTGGCGCAGCTCGTGGTCGGTGAGGAGCTGCGCCATGCCGGCGCCGAGGGCCTCGGGGTCGCGCGGGGGCACCACCACGCCGCACCCCTCCAGCGCCTCCCGCGTGCCGCCCACGTCGGTGGCCACCACCGGCCGGCCGCACGCCATCGACTCGATGACCGTGTACGGGAAGCCCTCGGAGATGCTGGACAGGACGCTGATGTCGCCCTCGGTGTAGATCTCGGCCGGCTTGGGGTGGAAGCCGGCCAGCTCGAACGTGCCCTGCAGGCCGAGCTCGTCGACGAGGTCGAGGCACCGGTTCGTGTAGGGCAGGTCGACGTCGTTGGCGCCGTACACGAGCACGTGGAGGTCGGGCACCGACTCGCGGGCGACCGCCGCGCCCCGGATCATGTTCTCGATGTCCTTGAGGGGGAACACCCGGGCCGCGGCCACGACCGTCGGCCGGCCCTGGCGCTCGAGCGGCTTGGGTCGGGGCTGGAACAGCGTCGGGTCGACGCCGTTGTGCACGGTCTCGATGCGGTCGGCGTGGGCGCCGTAGGGCTCCTCCCACCGCCGGTTGAAGTCGGCCACCGGCGCCACCACGTCGGCGTGGTGGTACACGGCGCGGGAGACGAGGGCGGACAGCTCGAGCAGGAACCGCTTGGCGAAGAACGTGAAGTCGGCGGCCGACACGGCGATGTAGCGCTCCCGCACGAACACGCCGTGGTCGGTGACGATGAACGGCGTCCCTCGCTCGCGCTTGGCCACCACCCCGGCCAGCCCGGGGAACCCGGCGAGGGTGGCGTGCACGAGGCTGGTCTCCGGGATCGGCGCGTCGAGCGGCGTGAGGAAGTGCTTCAGCCACCGGAAGCAGGTGGTCAGGTCCCACACCGTCGGCTCGACGTCGTCGCGTCCCGTGGTGGCCACCGTGCAGAACGCCTGCCACGACGAGCGCGACCGCCACGTCTCGACCCAGTCGTGGTCCCGGAACCACCGCCACAGCTCGTGGAGGACGCGGCCTCCCCGCTCCGGGTCCGGCCCGGCGCCCAGGAGCTCGACCAGCTCGACCAGCAGCGGCACGAAGCCGGCCTCGATCAGCGCCTCGGTCGTGTGCCGGCGCCGGCGGTAGGCAACGGCGAACGACTCGTCGGCCCGCACGTGCTCGGCCGGCTCGATGGTGCCCCAGAGCGGGACCTTGTGCACCCCCAGGACGTTCGCCGGCAGCTCGTACTTGAGCGCCACCTCGGGGTTGCCGGTGATGGCCTGGATCCGGAAGTCGACCTCGTCGAGGCTGGTGCAGAGGATGTCGCACCACGTGCTCACGCCCCCGCCGTTGAACGGGTAGGTGCCCTCGGTGCACAACAGCACGGACGTGCGCTCGCTCATGACAGCCGTTCGTAGATGGCGCGGTACGCGGCGATGACGTCGTCGCGCCGGTGGTGCTCGTCGACGTGGGCCTGGCCGGCCGCCGACGCCGCTCGCCATGCCGCCTCGTCGGTGCAGAAGCGGAGCACGGCGTCGGCCACGCCGGCCGAGTCGCCCGGCCGCACCAGCGCGCCCCGCCCCTCCACCAGCTCGGGGACCCCGCCGACGGCGGTGGCGACCACTGGCGTGCCGGCCGCCATCGCCTCGAGCACGACGAGCGGCTGGGCCTCGCTGATGCTCGGCAGCACGAGCACGTCGAGGGCGGCGACCAGCGCCGGGCCGTCGACCTCGCCGAGGAACTCGACCACGCCGGCCCCCGTCCGCTGCACCTCGGCTGCGTAGGCGGCGTCGTGGTGCAGCGGGCCGGCCACCACCAGGCGGGCGTGCGGCAGCCACAGCTTCACCCGGGCGGCGGCCCGCACGAACGTGGCCACGTCCTTGATCGGCACCACCCGGCCGACGAACCCGATCGTCGGCGGCCGGCCCGGGCCCGGGCGGACCGGTCCGGTGGCCGGTGCGGCGTTGGCCACCACGACGGGGTCGGAGGCGCCGAGCCGCACCTGCTCGTTCGCGTTGTGGGTGCACACCGTCGTCACCACGTCGGCCGCGGCATAGGCCCGACCGGCCGCCTCCCGGAGCGCGGTCACCCAGGGGCGGCGCTCGGCCGGCGGCACCCGGCCGCAGGTGATCTCGCCCACGCCGAGCATGGCCTCCCGCCAGGCCAGGCCGTGCTCGGTGACGAGCAGCCGGGCCCCGTTCCGTCGGGCCGCGGCGGCGGCCACGTCGGAGGCCGGGCCGGTCGAGAGGGCGTGGTAGACGGCGGCGACGGGCAGGCGCGCCGCCGTCTCGGTGGGATCGCGCCGGACGGCGGCCACCATCAGCCCGGTGCACGCCGCCGGGTCGTAGACGGGGGCGGGCAGCGGCACGTCGCCGTCGCGCAGGTGCACGACGGCGACGTCCAGGTCGGCCACGCCGGCCAGCAGGTCGTCGACCCACGCCGCCACCCCGCCCGTCAGGTACGGCCACGTGCCCTCGAGCACGAGGCAGACGTCGGGCATCAGTCGCGGCGCTCCATGACGAGCAGGAGCTCGGTGCCGCCCCCCTCCCGTGGCCGCCGCTCCACCCGATCCATGATCTCGCCGATCAGGTCGATGCCGTAGCCCCCGCCACCATCCTCGTGGACGCCGGTGGCACCCTCGCCCGACCAGAACTCCCCCCGGTCGCAGATCAGGACCTGGAGCTCGGCCTCGTCGACGGTCAGTCGCAGCTCGACGGGCATGATGGCGTTGTCGGCGTAGGCGTGGCGGATCACGTTCGACACCGCCTCGGTGAGGGCGAGCTCGAGCTCGCCGAGCTGTCGGGCGCCCAGGCCGGCCGCCGTCGCCAGGTCGACCGCCCACGACCGCACCTCACCCAGGGCGTCGAGATCGCCGGGGATCGTGCGGGAGGCGTCGACCGCGCCCATCAGCCCTTGACGGCGAGGACGGCCTCGTCGACCGAGTCGAACAGCCGGAGTATGCGGTCGGTGCGGGTCAGCTCCAGTGCCCGGCGCACCGCCTCGACCGCACCAGCGACGGCGAACGCGTCGGGTGCCCGCCGGTGAGCGGTGACCAGGATGCCGATGCCCGAGCTGTCGATGAACCGCACACCGCCGAGGTCGACGACGACCGGCGCACCGGCCTCGACGGCCGCGCCGACGGCGTCGCGCACGGCGAGGCTCTGGCTCACGTCGACGTCGCCGGCGAGTCGCAGCACCCGCACGCCGTCGATGTCCTGCTGGTCGAGCTCCATCTAGTCCTCCGTCATCGGATCGAGGTCGAGGCCGGGCAGGACGCGCGTCGCCGCCGTCACCACCCGGGGGTCGAACTGGCTGCCGGCGCGACGTTCGAGCTCGTCGACGACCTGGCGCAACGAGTAGGGCGCCCGCAACGGGTCGCCGGCCAGCAGCTCGGTGGCGACCACGGCGAGGCCGATGATGCGCCCCCCGATGGGGATGTCGTCGCCCCGCAGCCCGTTCGGCAGCCCCCAGCCGTCGTACCACTCGTGGTGGGTGGCGATGGCCGGGGCCACGGCCGGGTGCAGCGGCAGGTGCTCGACGAGCGAGGTGGCGACCGAGGTGTGCTCGACATCGGTCGACCACGCCTCGCCGGCCATGCCGGCCATGCCGACGTCGTGCACCTCGGCGGCCGTGCGGACGGCGTCGACGGTGGCCTGGTCGAGCCCGAGCTCGACGGCGATGGCGGTGGCGATGCGGGTGACGATCGGGTGGTGGCCGTGGGTCCAGGGGCGGCGGGCGTCGAGCGCCGTGGCCAACCCGCGGAGCGTGCCGAGGTAGCCGTCGACGAAGCGGTCGAAGAGCTGGGCGTTGCCGAGCATGAGCCGGGCCTGCTCGGCGAAGGCGGCGAGGAGGTCGAGCGCCTCGACGTCGAACTGGCCGCCGGACGTGAGGTTGACCAGGGCGAAGATGCCGACCGGGCGGTCGCCCTCGAACAGCGGCACGGCGAGGATCGACCGGACCCCCCGCTCGACGACGGCCTCGAAGTCGCGCAGCAGGAGGGCGCCACCGTCGGCGGCCGGGGCCCAGTCGAAGATGCCGGTGTCGGGGCGGAGGTCGAGGCCGGGTGCGAAGTCGTCGGGCAGGCCGGTCTGGGCGTGGAGGCGGGGCACGCCGTCGTCGCCGACGATGGCCACGAAGCCGGCGTCGGACCCGGTGGCCGAGCGGGCCAGGTCGAGCAGGAGCGAGACGAAGGCGTCGAGCTCGAGTGCCGAGCCCTGGAGCCGGCGACCGGTCTCGAGCCGGGTCCGCAGGTCGGCCAGCTCGCGGCGCTGCACCTCCTCGCGGCGAGCGCCGTCGACGACGAAGGCGGCGGGCTCGGCGACCTCGGCCGCCGCCTCTCGCACCGCGCCCGGCACGGACTCGTCGACCGGGCCGGCGAGGAGGGCGCCGATGTAGCGGTCGCCCACCAGCAGCGGCGTGGCCAGCATGGGACCGGCCGCCGTGCGGACGACGCGCTGGGTGCGCTCCTCGTCGGTGCGGGGGAGCTCGGCCTGCGGCGTGGGCCCGGCCGCCTCGGCCCCACCCTCCTGGCCGGAGGTGGCGGCGGCCGCGGTGGCCGCGTTGGCGATGACCACGCTGCGCTCGAGGTGGATGCGACGCGACCCCTCGTCGGCCAGGTACAGGTGCCGCGACGGCAGGCCGGTGCGCTCCCCCAGCGTGGCGAGCAGGGCGTCGAGCCGCTCGGCGTAGGTGCCGTCGATCGCGACTTCGACGACCTCGCGCCAGAGGTCGGTCGCCTCCCGCTTGCGGCTGCGGAGCATCAGCCGACGCCGTCGAGGACTTCGTGCACGCGCTCGATCACGCCGGTCGGGCTGAACGGCTTGGTCATGAACTCGTCGACGCCGGCCTCCTCGGCCCGCTCGCGGTCGTGCTCGTCGCTGCTGCCGGTGAGCATGATCACGTGGGTGTGGCGGTCGTCGCCGTCGAGCTCGCGGATGCGACGGCACACGTCGTAGCCGTCGAGCCCCGGCATCATGGCGTCGAGGAACACGAGCGGCGGCCGGCACCGCTCGATGGTGGCCAGGCCCTCCTCCCCGTCGTGCGCCGACTCGACGGTGAGGCCCTCGCGCTCGAGCACCATGCCCAGCATGCGGAGCACGATCGGCGAGTCGTCGACCACCACCACGTCGGCCATCACCCGACCGCCATGGCGACGACCGTGACGTCGTCCTGCTGGGGCTCGCCGGCGGCGTGGTCGTGGACGGCGTCGTCGATGCCGGCCACCACCTCGGCGGCCGGGCGGCCGGCCAGGCGGCGGACCACGGCGTAGAGGCGCTCCTCGCCGAACAGCTCGCCGGCGCCGTTGCGGGCCTCGGTGATGCCGTCGGTGTGGAGCACGACGAGGTCGCCGGGCTCGAGCACCACCGAACCGGTGCCGTAGGGCGGGTCCTCGACCATGCCGATGGCCATGCCGTCGCTGTCGAGCAGCTCGACGGAGGGCGCGTCGGCCCGGCACAGCAGGCCGGGGTTGTGGGCGCCGTTGGTGAAGCGGAGCGACCGCCGCACGGGGTCGTAGCGGGTGGCGAAGGCGGTGATGAACAGGCCGGCGCCCACCAGGTCGTCGAACAGGCCCCGGTTCGCCGCCGCCAGCACCTCGGCCGGGCCCCGACCGGCCATGAGGTCGCGGCGCAGGAGGCTGCGGGCCATCGCCATCATCAGCGCCGAGCCGACGCTGTGACCGGTCACGTCAGCGATCACGACCGACAGGGCGCCGGTGTGGTCGACCACGAAGTCGAAGTAGTCGCCCCCCACCCGCGACGCCGGGCGGCACAGGCCGGCCAGGTCGACGCCCTTCACGACCGGTGGGCGGGCCGGGAGCAGGCTCCGCTGGATGTCGGCGGCCAGGCCGAGCTCGTGCTCGAGCCCGGCGGCCTCCTTGAGCGACGTCACCATGCGCGCCGTCTGGAGGGCGGTGCCGAGCTGGCGCCCGACGGCCGTGGCCAGCTTGACGTGCCCGGCGTCGAAGGCGGTCCCGGACAGGACGAGTGCGCCGAGCACCTCGTGCTCGCCGTCGGCGCCAGCCCCCTCGACCGGCACGGTGAGGGTGGCCCCGGCGTCGGTGCTGACCACCGGCGCCCCGGGCGACGGCACCCGGTCGAGGAACACCTCGCACGACGTCGCCCGCACGGCGCGGGTGGCGCGATCCGCGGCCACGTCGCACTGGGCCCCGACGTCGAACACGCCGCCCAGCGCGGCCGTCAGGTCGTAGAGGACCGTGAGCTCCTCATAGCGATCGAGGAGCTCCTGCGCCATGGCGTCCAGCTCGGTCTCGGCATCACGCAGACGCCGCTCGAGCAGCTCACGCTCGTCGACCGTCTCCATCCCGCTCACCCTAGGTGGGCGCGCGGGGCAAAACGGTCAGGGAGCGATCGTCCGATCATCGACATCGCTCTCCTCGCCCGACTCGTAGAACTTCGGCTCGTCCGGGTCGTCGAGGATGTCGGCGTCCTCGGCCTCCTTCCGCGCCTGTGCGATCTCCTGTTCGACCTGCTCGAGTCGTTCGTCTCCCATGCCGGAGGACTACCCCGCGCCCGGATGCGGCTACCAGATGGCCGCTTGCGAGGCCGCCCCGTCAAGGACAAGGACGCGACCAAGGGGCCAGATCGGTCTGTCGAACGTTGGCGGTGCCCGCCGATCTGCTTCTAGTCACGAAAACGTCGCTATGACGACGTCTACGTGACTAGAAGGCTGGAACGGCCCGCACCGGGCCCGACGCCTAGAAGAGCGACTCCTGCTCGGGCTCGGCCGGGCGGTGGAGGGCGGTCCACGGCAGGTGGTCCATGAACACCCAGCGCCGCCGGTGGATGGCGGTCGGGCCCATGGCGTGCAGGGCCATCTTGTGCCACGGGCACGGGTAGCCCTTGTTGCGCTCGAAGTCGTAGCCCGGGAAGTGCGGCGCCTCGGCCCGCATGATGCGGTCCCGGGTGACCTTGGCCAGGATCGACGCCGCCGCGATGCTCAGGCAGCGAGCGTCCCCCTTCACCAGCTTCTGGGTCCGGCCTCCGCCCACGAAGTCCCAGTTGCCGTCGATGAGCACCTGGTCGGGTTCGACGCCGAGGCCGTCGATGGCCCGGCGGGCGGCCAGCTTCTGCGCCGCGGCCATGCCCAACTCGTCGCACTCCTCGTAGGAGGCGTGGCCGACCGCCCACGTCGTGCACCACTCGGCGATGCGGTCGAACATCGCCTCCCGCTCGCGCTCGGTGAGCATCTTCGAGTCGCGCACCTTGTAGACCCGGCGGTCCTGCGGGAGCACGGCGGCCCCGACCGTCAGCGGCCCGGCCCAGGCGCCGCGGCCGACCTCGTCGACCCCGACCACCACCTGGTGGCCCTGGGCCCACAGCTCGCGCTCGAAGTCCAGCGACGGCGACTTGGCCTTGATCGCCTTGCGCAGCTGGGGGGCGGTCGCGGCCATCGAGCGTCGAGGGTAGACGGCCTCAGATCGGTGCGGCCCGCACGGCGGCAGCCAGCTCGTCGGCCGGCACCGGCCGGGCCAGGTAGTACCCCGACGCCCGGTCGCAGCCGAGCGAGCGCACGATCTCGAGCTGCTCGGCGGTCTCCACGCCCTCGGCCAGGGCCACGGCGTCGCACGCGTGCGCCAGGTCCACGACGGCGGCCACCACCGAGCGGCCGGCCCGGCTGTCGACGTCGGCCATGAAGGCCCGGTCGAGCTTGAGCACGTCGACCGGGTAGCGGCGGAGCCGAGCGATCGAGCTGTAGCCGGTGCCGAAGTCGTCGACGGCGA
>JAODBP010000310.1 GCA_025464025.1 Actinomycetes bacterium
CGTGGTCGAGGAGCTCGACTCGCTGAAGACGCGGCGTGACGACGTCGGCCGGTCGGCCCGCGAGGTCATCCGCACCATCGAGGAGCTGCGCATCGCCAACGGCGGTGACATCCGCCATGCCGTGGCCATCCCCGGCGGCGGCACCGTGCGCATCGAGACGAACGGCCTGCACCTCGAGGAGGTCTCGGCGCGAGGGCTCGACCCGTCCAAGCCCGACAACCGGATCCTCGCCGCCGCCCTCGGCCAGGCGTCGAAGAACCCCGACGCGGTCGTGACCGTCGTGTCGAACGACGCCGCGCTCCGGATCAAGGCCGCGCAGCTCGGGCTCGAGGCGCGGGAGCACCATCGTGGTCGCGTCCTGCCGATGGGCCAGCGCCCGGCCGGGTGGCGCACGCTCGAGGTGCCGGCGCGCGTCGTCGACGACCTCTACTCGACCGACACGTGCGACCTCACCGACGCCGACCTCGGGCCGAACGAGTACGCCGTGCTCCGTGCCGGCCAGCAGTCGATCCTCGTGCGCAGCCGCGACGGCGTGGTCCAGTCGCTGCGCCGTGACCAGGAGGCGTGGGGCGTGCGGCCCCGCGCCAAGGAGCAGCAGTTCGCCCTCGATCTCCTGCTCGACCCCGAGGTCCGCATCGTGGCCCTCGACGGCTACGCCGGCACGGGCAAGACGATCCTCGCCCTGGCCGCCGGCCTCGAGCAGGTGATGGAGCGCTCGGTCTACGACAAGGTCGCCGTCTACCGGCCCGTCGTGCCGGTCGGGAAGTCGGAGCTCGGCTTCCTCCCCGGCACCCTCGCCGAGAAGCTCGACCCCTGGATGATGGCGGTCACCGACGCCCTCGTGGCCATGACCGAACGCCGCTCGCACCACGACGCCATGACCATGCTCGAGGAGATGACCACCCGCGAGAAGCTGTCGATGGAGACGGTCACCTACCTGCGGGGCCGGTCGCTGCTCGACACCTACGTGCTGGTCGACGAGGCCCAGAACCTCGAGCCCACCACGCTCAAGACGATCCTCACCCGCGTCGGCGAGGGCACCAAGGTCGTGTTCACCGGCGACACGTCGCAGATCGACGCGCCGTACCTCTCCGAGCACACCAACGCCATCGCCGCCCTCATCGACGGCTTCGAGGGCGAGCGGCTGTTCGGCCACATCCGGCTGACCCACTGCGAGCGCTCCGAGGTCGCCTCCCTGGCGGCCGAGCGCCTCTGAGCGACCGAGCAGCCGGCGTCGACGGCTGCCGTGGTGGTTGGGTGGTGGCCCTCGACGGGTCACCACCCGAGGTCCTCGTCGTCCCGACGTTCGCCGACGTGCTGGCGCTGACCGCCGGGCCGATCGCCGTCGACATGCCGATCGGCCTGCCCGAGTCGGGCCGGCGGGCGTGCGACTCGGAGGCCCGCAAGCTGCTCGGGCCCCGCCGCTCGTCGGTGTTCCCGGTGCCGGTGCGCTCGGCGCTGGCCGCTACCTCGTTCGCCGAGGTGAGCGGCCTCTCGATCCAAGCATGGAACATCGTGCCGAAGATCGCCGAGGTCGACGCCTGCTGGGAGCCTCACGTGTTCGAGGTCAGCCCCGAGCTCTCCCTCGCCGTCGTCAGCGGCGCGCCGATGGCCCACCCCAAGCGCCTCCCCGAGGGCCGGGCCGAGCGGGAGGAGGTGCTGGAAGCAGCGTTCCCCGGCTTTGTGCGAGCGGCACGAGGCGCCTCGTACCACGACGTCCTCGACGCCCACGCCTGCCTCCTCACCGCCCGCCGCATCCAGCGCGGCGAGGCCCTCGAGCTCGGCGACGGCGCCATCGACGCCCTCGGCCGCCCCATGCGCGTCTACGCCTGAGCCCAAGACAACGACGCAACCAACGGGGCGGGGCGCGCCGGCCGCCCTTCGTTCTTGTCACGGTGGGCGCCCTCTGGGGGCGGTGAGCGTGACAAGAAGCAGAACCCGGCTCGGCGGCGGCACCAGGTCCGGCGCGCAGGGGCCGGCCCCTTGGTTGCGTCTCTTGTCGCGGCCCCGGCGGCGCTAACCGCCGACGCGGGCGAGGAAGTTGGCGGCGATGGGAGCGGCGGCGTCGCCGCCGAAGCCACCGTCCTCGACGATGACGGCCACGGCCACGTCGCCCCGGAAGGCGATGAACCAGGCGTGGGTGTGGAGCGGCACCGCGGTGCCGAACTCGGCGGTGCCGGTCTTGCCGGCCACGGGCGTGCCGGGCAGGCGGGCCTTCTGGCCCGTGCCCCGGGTGACGACCTGGCGCATGAGGTCCTGCATCACCGGCGCCACGCCGGCGGGGAGGGGGAGGAACGGCACCGGCACCGGTGTCTCGACCAGGTGAGGCTTGCGGTAGCCGCCGGCCCCGATGGTGGCGGCGACCGATGCCATCTGGAGCGGGGTGGCCAGCACCCGCCCCTGACCGATGGCCTCCGACACCTGGTCGACGATGCCGCTCGGCGGCGGGAACTGGCTGGTGGCCGCGCCGGTGCCGAGGTCGGGGTCGGCGTCGAAGCCCAGCGACCGGGCGGCGTCGAGCAGCTGCTGGGCCTCGAGCCGCTGAGCCAGCTGGATGAAGGCGGTGTTGCACGAGTGGGCGAAGGCGTCGGCGAAGGAGATGTCGCCCAGCTCCTCGTCCTCGGCGTTCGAGATCGTCCGGCCGTTGACCGTGACCTCCTTCGGGCACGAGATCCGCGTCGCCTCCGTCACGCCGTGCTGGAGGAGGGCGAGCGTGGTGATGACCTTCGCCGTCGACCCCGGCGGGTAGCGACCGGCCAGAGCCCGGTTGAACCCGTTCGACGGCCGGTTGGCGATGGCCCGGATGGCGCCGGTCGACGGCTGGATCACCACGAGGGCGGCCGGGTTGCCGGCCTCGCCGAGCGCGGCCTGGGCTGCCGCGAGGAACCGGGGGTCGAACGTGGTGCGCACCGACTGGCCGGGCGTGCCGTCGAAGGTGGCCTCGACCTTGACGACCCGCGTGCCCTCGAGCAGGCGCACCTCGCCGCTCGGCCGACCGGCCAGCTGCTGCTGGAACCCGGCCTGGAGCCCCGACTGGCCGACGGCATCGCCGGCCTCGTAGGCCGGGCCGAGCGTCGCCACCTGCGCGGCCGAGGCGGCACCGACCGAGCCGACGATCGAGCGCAGCGGGCCCGACGTGGGCAGCGGGGAGCCGTCGGTGGCCTGGAGCACACCCCGGGGCGAGAACGTCCGCGATCGGCGGAGCGACCGCCCGGCGGCCAGGTCGGGGTGGATCGCCGCCGGGGTGAACGCCACCCGCCACTGCAGCTCGGTGTCGCCCTTCGGGTCCTTGCCCACCGGCACCTCGGTGTCGGCGAGGGCGAGCGACCCGCGGTACGTCCACGGCCCGAGCCCGGGCAGCACGACCGTGGCGTCGAACGGGACGGTCGCCTGGGCGCCGGTCACGACCGGCGCGCCGGCCGTCGCCGTGATGCGCACCGGGTCGAGGCCGTCGTCGAACTGGTCGAGCGCGGGGTCGAGCGCGGGCGCCGGGGCGGCCAGCAGGCGGTGCAGCTCGGTGCGGTCGTCGGCCGCCCAGGCCCCGAGCCAGCGCTCGGCGGTGTCGGTGGCCTCGGCCCGGACGTCGCGGATCGGGCCCTTCGGCTCGTCGTCGTGGTCCGTCAGCACGAGCACGCCGACGAGCACGGCGAGCACCGCCACCGCGGCTCCGACCACCAGCCAGACCGGGTTGCTCCCGTCCGGTTCCGCCTGTTCCGCCGCCATCGTCCGAGTCTGACCGGTCCGGCGACCGTCAGCGGTCGATGCTGACCGGCGCGTCGAGCTCGGCCAGCACCCGCCGCACCTCGGCCGGGTCCTTGGTCCGCCGCATCGGCGGGAGCGACTTCACCAGCGTCCACCGGTACGACGCCGTGGCCAGCCGCTTGTCGAGCACGGCGACCACGCCGCGGTCGTCCGCGGTGCGGATCAGGCGGCCGGCGCCCTGGGCCAGCAGCACCGACGCGGCCGGCAGGTCGACGGCGGCGAAGGCGTTCTGCCGGTTCCGGGTGGCGTTGGCCCGCCGGGCCTCCGAGAGCGGGTCGTCGGGGCGGGCGAAGGGCAGGCGGTCGATCACCACGAGGCTGCACGTGCGGCCCGGGGCGTCGAAGCCCTGCCAGAAGCCCATCGTGGCCAGCAGCACCGAGTGCTCGTCGTCGAGGAAGGCCGACTGGAGCAGCGGGCGGGGCAGCTCGTCCTGCACCAGGAGGCGGTACGGCACGCGGTCGCGCAGGTGCTCGGCCGCGGCGACCATGGCCCGGCGGCTGGTGAAGAGCCCGAGGGTGCGGCCGCCGGCCGCGAGCACGAGCGACTCGAGCTCGGCCAGCATCGCCGCCTCGTAGCCGGTTGCCCGCGGATCGGGCAGGTGGGCGGCGCAGTAGAGCAGCGCCTGGTGCTCGTAGTCGAAGGGGCTGCCGACGTCGGCCGACTGCCAGGTGCGTTCGGCCCGGTCGAGGCCGAGGCGGGCGGCGATCGGCTCGAACGACCCGCCGACCGAGAGCGTGGCGCTGGTGAGGACGACCGTGGGCGCCTTGAACAGGCGCTCGGCCAGCGCCTCGCCCACGTCGACCGGTGCCACCCGGATCGACGGCGTGCCGTCGCCCTCGACCCAGGCGACGGCACCGTCGGGCAACGAGGCGAGGGCGTTCACGTCGCCACCGAGGTGGCCGGCGAGCTGGAGCACGCGCTCCTTGCGGGTGTTGGCGTCGCCGCCGACGTCGAGGGCCCGGGCCGCGGTCGACGCCGTGGCGATGGCCTCGCCGCACGACACGAGGGCGGTGCCGATGTCGCCGTCGGCCGGATCGACCCGCTCGCCGACGAGCCCGTCGAGGATCGACCCGAGGCGGGCACCGGCCGCCTCCACCGCCGCGGGGGCCGGGTGGTCGGCGGTGAAGATCGTGCGACAGGCTCGGGCCAGGTTGTCGAAACGACCGGGGCCGACGGCGAGCCCCAACGTGTCGGCAGCGATGTCCTCGAGGGCGTGGGCCTCGTCGATGACGACGACCTCGTGATCGGGCAGCACCGCCCCCATCGAGGCCAGGTGCAGGCCGTAGAGGTGGGTGTTGACCACGACCACGTCGGCCTCGGCGGCCGCCGCCCGGGCGTCCTCGGCGAAGCAGACGTCGCCGTAGCCGCACTTCTGGGCGCCGGGGCACTCGCCCACGCCGACCGAGAGGCGCGACCACTCGGCGTTGGAGATCGCCATCGGCAGGTCGGCCCGGTCGCCGGTCATGGTCTCGGCGCTCCAGGCCACGACCGCGGTGAGCGCGTTGCGGTCGGCCTTCTCGTCGTCGAGCAGCGACCCCTGGTCGGCGGCGGCGACGGCGTCGGCCATGGCGGCCCGGCACAGGTAGTTCGACCGGCCCTTCAGCAGGGCGCCCGTCACCGGGATGCCGAGGTGCTGCTGCAGGAACGGCAGGTCGCGGTGGATGATCTGCTCCTGGAGCGCCTTGGTGGCGGTGACCACCACCGACCGCCGGCCCGACAGCAGGGCGGCCACCAGGTAGGCGTGGGTCTTGCCCGTGCCGGTGCCGGCCTGGACGACGAGGTGCTCCTCGGCATCGATGGCCGAGGCGATGGCCCGGGCCATGGCGATCTGGCCGGGGCGCTCCTCACCAGCCGGGAGCTGGGCCACGACGCGCCGCAGGGCGGCTTCGGCGGCGTCAGCGGGGGGCACGGACGCACGGTACCGGGGCCGGATGACACGACCGGACCGGCTCATCGCCAGGACAGATGTCACCCATCTGAAAGATCCGTTGTCCAGATTCACCCTGGTGACGCATGCTGTTCACACCCGCGTTACACCAGAGAGGTCCCCCGCCATGGCCGTCGTAGAGCTTCTTCCCCGTTGGGTCCAGCAGGAGTGGATGGAGTCTGGCGCGTGCAAGGGCCAGACCCACCATTTCTTCGCACCGCATGGCGAGCAGGCCGAGGCCCGCGAGGCTCGCGAGGCCGTCGCCGGCGCCATCTGTCGGGCCTGCGAGGTCCTCGACACCTGCCGCGAGTACGCCCGCCGCAACCGCGAGCAGGGCTACTGGGGCGGCGAGAACGACGAGCAGCGGGTGGAGTTCCGGCGCCGGGCCAACCGCCTGCGCCCCCACCTCGCCGGCTAGCGACGCCCCGGCCGCGCGACCAGCGCGGCGTGCCCCGCTCGGGTCGGGGGGTACACGGCCCTGGTGGCCGACGAGACCCAGCAGCTGATCGCGGGCCGGTACCGCCTCGAGCACTCGCTCGGGTCCGGCGGCATGGGTCAGGTCTGGTCGGCCAGCGACACCGTCCTGGGTCGCACGGTCGCCGTGAAGGTGGTCGACCTCCGGGGCCGGCCGGACGAGGACTCCCTCCGCGCCCGGGTGATGCGCGAGGCCCGGGCCGCAGCCCGGATCGACGACCCCGGCTCGGTGCGGGTGTTCGACGTCGTCGACGAGGGCCACGCCGTCTACCTCGTGCTGGAGCTCGTCGAGGCGCCGACCCTCGCCGAGATCGTCACGCAGGAGGGACCGATGACGCCCGACGAGGCGGCCCGCATCGGGCTCGACCTCCTCGGCGCCCTCGGCGTCGCCCACCGGGCCGGCATCGTCCACCGCGACGTGAAGCCCAACAACGTCATGGTGCTCCCCGACGGGCGGGCCAAGCTCGCCGACTTCGGCATCGCCTCGGTCAAGGACGACCCGGCGATCACCTCCACGGGGATGGTGCTCGGCACGCCGAAGTACATGTCACCCGAGCAGGCGCGGGGCGAGGTGGCCGGCGGCCCGACCGACCTGTGGGGCCTGGGTGCGCTCCTCTACTTCGCCGTCGAGGGCGTGCCGCCGTTCGACCGGGGAGCCACCCTGCCCACGCTCAACGCCGTGCTGCACGACGAGCCCCGACCCACCGAGCGGGCCGGGGCGCTCGCGCCGGTGCTCGCCGCCCTGCTGGCCAAGGACCCGGCCGCCCGACCCACGGTCGACGAGGCTCGTCGGCGGCTGGCCGCCCTGGCCGACGGCGGGACCCGCACCACCGTGGTGGCGCACGCCCCCGAGCCCACCACGGCCCTGCCGACGGTGCCCCCCGTCGTCGGTCCTGCAACCCCGCAGCGACCGGTGACGCCGCCGGCCGACCGCCGGTGGCTGGCGGTCCTCGCCGTGGTGGCCGTCGTCGCCCTCGGCGCCGCCGTCGCCATCGCCCTCACCCGCGGCGACACGAACGAGCCTGGCGCGTCCACCGGGCCGAGCAGCACCACCACGACCGTGAAGCCGACGACCACCACGACGTCGACCACCACCTCCACCACGTCGACGACGGCGCCGGCCGCCGGCCGCCCGGACGGCGTGCCGTCCGACTGGATCGCCTACCAGGGCGACGGCTGGCAGATCTGGCACCCGGCCGACTGGTCGGCCGAACCCGGGCAGGCCGGCTCGATCGACTTCACGGGGCCGGACGGCGACCACCTCCGCGTCGACACCGTCGAGGAGCCCTCAGCCGACCCGAAGGCGGCGTGGGAGCAGCAGGAGAGGTCGTTCGAGGACGACCACCCCGACTACCAGCGGATCCGCATCGACAAGGTCGACTACCGCGACTTCAAGGCCGCAATCTGGGAGTTCACCTTCGAGGGCCAGCACGCCGCCGACCTCGGCTTCACCGACGGCGACCGGGGCTACGCCCTCGAGCTCGTCGCCGCCGACTCGCGGTGGGACGCCCTCCAGGACACCTTCCAGGCCTTCCAGGACGGCTTCGAGGTCGGCTGACAGCTAGCCGTCGAGGGTGAAGTGGCCCTCGAGCCCGCACACCTCGAGGAGCCGGTGGACCTGGTCGCTGGCACCACGGAGCACGAGGGCCGAGCCCGCCTCCCGGGCCGCTCCGTCCGCCGCGACGAGGGAGTTGATGCCGCGCACGTCGAGGAACGTCACGCCGGAGAGGTCGACGACCACCCGCGGCCGCTCTCGCGACGCGGCGGCGGTCAGGTGCCGGTCGAGCACCGGGACGGTGACGAGGTCGAGCTCACCGACGACGCGGACGAGGACCTGGGCCCGCTCCTCCGTCACCTCCACGTCGAACGCCTGGGCGGCGGTCGGTCGGTCCTGCTCCATGGCGCGGACGGTAGCGAAGGGGACGCGGCATGATCTCATCCATGAGCGACGTGACGATCGAGACCCCGGATGGCGCGATGCCCGCGGCGGTGGCCGAACCGAGCGGCGAGCCCAAGGGCGGCGTCGTCGTGATCCAGGAGGCGTTCGGCCTCACCGACCACATCCGTGACATCACCCGCCGCCTGGCCGACGCCGGCTGGCTCGCGGTGGCGCCGGCCATGTTCCACCGCAGCGGCTCGCCGACCTTCGAGTACGGCGGCGACATGAAGCTCCTGATGCCCGTGTTCCAGGCGCTGACCGTCGAGGGGATCGACAACGACGTCGCCGGCGCCCTCGCCCTCCTCGCCGAGCGCGGCATCCCGACCGAGCGCACCGGCATCGTCGGCTTCTGCATGGGCGGCACCGTGGCCCTGCACGCGGCGACCACCTTCCCGTTCGGCGCCGCGGTCACCTTCTACGGCGGCGGCGTGGCCGAGGGCCGGTTCGGCATGGCACCACTGGTGGAGCAGGTCACCGACCTGCGCGCCCCCTGGCTCGGCCTCTACGGCGACCTCGACCACGGCATCCCGGTCGACCAGGTCGAGGCGCTCCGCGCCGCGGCGGCCGGCGCCCCGGTCGAGACCGAGGTCGTCCGCTACGCCGAGGCCGACCACGGCTTCAACTGCGACGCCCGCGACAGCTACCACCCCGAGTCCGCCGCCGATGCCTGGGCGCGCACCTTGGCCTGGTTCGACCGCCACCTGGCCTGACCTCCCAGGTTCCGTTGGGCGGAAGTTGTGGCGCTCCCGTGCGCCGAAACCCTCAACTCCCCCCGGGGTCGCGACCGACCACCCCGTGATGGACGACCAGGGGGAGCTGGGCCGCCACGTCTCGCACACCGCCGTCCGGCTGGTGCTCGAGCACGTGGCGCGACTCACCGACGACGACCGCGTCGTCGAGGTGCTGCAGCGCGCCGGTGAGCAGCGACCCCTGGCCGAGCTGCTCGACGACGCCGGGTGGAGCTCGTACGCCGAGTTCCGGCGCCTGCTCGAGGCCACCACGCAGACGATCAGCGAGGACCAGCTGCGCGCCATGGGCGCCGAGGCGGTCCTGACCGGCGGCTCGATGCCGTCGGCGACGGAGATGCTCCAGGCCCTCGGCTCACCCGGGGTGCTGTTCGCCGAGCTCGGCAAGGGCCACACGGGCATCGTCTCGTTCCTCGACGTCGCCGTGCACGAGGTCGAGCCGACCGAGTGGATCATCGAGAACCGGGCCCGCCCCGGCTTCGAGCCGTACCCGGCCTTCTGCGCCTTCAGCGCCGGCATCTACCCGATGACGCCCCGCCTGTTCGGCTACGAGCAGGTCGAGGTCACAGAGGAGACGTGCCAGCTCCGCGGCGCCGACGCCTGCCGCTACCGGGTGCGCTGGGACGAGGGCGACGAGCGCGACGTCCAGATCAAGGCCCTCGAGCACCGCATCGCCCTCCTCGAGCGACGGCTCGAGACGTTCCAGACCACCGTGGGCGAGCTGGTCCAGGCCGACGACCTGCCGACGGCCCTCGACCGGGTCGTCTCCGCCGCGGCCCGGGCCGTGCGGGCACCGGGCTTCCTGCTGGTGGTCGAGGCCCAGCCCGGCAGCCCCCGGCAGGTCTACAGCGCCGGCCTCTCGCCGGCCGAGGCCGAGCGCATGGGCGAGCTCCTGCTCGCCGGGACGCCGCACCCCGCCCTCGACCTCGTGGTCGACGTGGCCTCGAGCCGTCGCCACTACGGGCGACTGGCCGCCTACGACCCCGACGGCGTCGTGCTCGCCGAGGGGCCGATGCTCGGCGCCTACGCCCGGCTGGCGGCCACCGCCCTCGACTCGGCCACCGCGCTCGAGGAGGCCCGCCGCGAGGCCGACCGGGCCCGGGCCCTGCTCACCCTGTCAGCCGCCCTGGCCGAGATCGCCAGCACCGAGGAGATGGCGCTCAGCCTGGCCCGGGCCGTCCCGGCCGTCATCGGTGCCGACCTCGCCACCGTCACCGTCGTCGACCGCGATGCCGGGGTCGCCCGGATCGTCGCCTGCCACGGCTACGAACCGGCCGAGGCGGAGGCCCTGCTCGGCGTCGAGGTCCCGCTGGCCGACGTGCTCCTCGACACCATCCGCTACGTCGAACCCGACGACGTGACCCCGCCGCTGCGCTCCATCCTGACGTCGGAGGCCCGCGTGGTGGTGCCGGTGATCGTCGACGGCCAGCCGGAGGCGTGGCTCACGGCCAACGTGCGGGACCGCCCCGAGCGCCTGGCCCCGAACGACGAGCTCGAGGCCCGCCTCCGTGGCCTGGCCGCCCAGGCGGCGACCGCCCTGCGCAACGCCCGGCTCGTCGAGCAGATCCGCCACCAGGCCCTGCACGACGCCCTCACCGGCCTGCCCAACCGGGCGCTCATCCTCGACCGCACCGACCAGCTCCTGAGCCGGGCCCGACGCGAGCGCCAGCCGGTGGCCGCCTTGTTCCTCGACCTCGACGGGTTCAAGGAGATCAACGACACGCTGGGCCACGCCGCCGGCGACCAGCTCCTGCGCGCTGTCGCGTCCCGGCTGGCCACGACGATCCGTGAGAGCGACACGCTGGCCCGCCTCGGCGGCGACGAGTTCGTGGTGCTGGTCGACGGCGTCTCCCTCGACTCCGGGCCCGAGCTGGTGGCCGAGCGCCTGCTCGAGGTGCTGCGCCCGCCGTTCCTCCTCGAGGGACGGGAGCAGACGCCGCTCACGGTGACGGCGAGCATCGGCATCGCCACCGCCGCCGACCGGGCCAGCGCCGGCGACCTCCTCCGCGACGCCGACGTGGCCCTCTACCAGGCCAAGGCGGCCGGCAAGAACTGCTCGGTCGTGTTCGCCCCGGCCATGCAGACCGCCGTGCGCGACCGGCTCGAGCTGGAGATGGACCTGCGCCAGGCCGTCGAGGCCGGGGAGTTCGTGCTCGCCTACCAGCCCATCTTCGACCTGTGCGACCGGACCGTCACCGGCGTCGAGGCGCTGCTGCGGTGGGAGCACCCGACCCGCGGGACCATCCAGCCCGACGGCTTCGTGCCCCTGCTCGAGGACACCGGCCTGATCGTGCAGGTCGGCGCCTGGGTGCTCGAGGAGGCGTGCCGGCAGGCGGCCGTGTGGCGCCGGGACGGCCACGTGCTCGACATGTCGGTGAACGTGTCGGCCCGCCAGCTCGAGTCCGACCGGATGCTCGACGACGTGCGCACGGCCCTCGCCCTCGCCGACCTGCCGGCGACGTCGCTGGTGGTGGAGATCACCGAGACGGCGATCATGCACGACACCGAGGCGACCGTCCGCCGGCTGCGGGCCATCAAGGAGCTCGGCGTGCGGCTGGCCATCGACGACTTCGGCACCGGCTACTCGTCGCTCGCCTACCTCCGGCAGTTCCCGGTCGACTCGCTCAAGATCGACCGCTCGTTCATCACCGGCCTGGGCGAGTCGTCCGACGCCGTCGCCCTGGTGCACACGCTGGTCGACCTGGGCAAGGCCCTCGGGCTCACCACGCTGGCCGAGGGCATCGAGGACGACGCGCAGTTCGCGTTCCTCCGACACGAAGCCTGCGACCGGGGTCAGGGCTTCCTCATCTCCCGGCCGCTCTCCCCCGCCGACCTCGAGCGGTTCCTCGGCGATCGGGCTGTGACCGATGGCACGGCAAAAGTTTCACCCAACTAATTAGTTCGGTGAAATACTAGGAGGCGTGCCCAGGACCACCTCCCCCACCGCGATCGACGAAGAGCTCGTCGGTCGGCTCCGGTACTCGGTGGCCCGCCTGTCCCGGCTGCTCCGCCAGCAGGACCAGAGCGGGCTGACGCCGACCACGACCGCCATGCTCGCCACGATCGCCCGGGACGGTCCGCTCACGCTCGGCGAGCTCGCCACCCTCGAGCAGGTCGCCCCGCCCACGATCACCAAGTCGGTCGGGCGCCTCGAGGATGCCGGCTTCGTCGAGCGCGTCCCCGACCTCGACGACAAGCGCGTCTGCCGGGTCGTCCTCACCGCCGGCGGGCAGCGCCAGCTCGACGACAACCGATCGCGCCGGACGGCGTGGCTGGTGGAGCGGCTCGACCTGCTCCCGGCCGACGAGCGCGACCGGCTGACCCAGGTCGTCGAGCTGCTCGAGCACCTCACCACGGCGCCCGAGGGCGAGGCCCGATGAGGCGGCGCTTCGGCGGCGGCGTGCGTGACACGTTCCGCTCGCTCAGCGTCCGCAACTTCCGCCTGTTCTTCACCGGGCAGTTCGTCTCGCAGGTCGGCAACTGGCTGACGATGGTCGCCCTCAGCCTGCTGGTGCTCGACCGCACCGACAGCGGCATCGCCGTCGGCCTCCTGATGGCCTGCCAGTTCGGCCCCGTGCTCCTCTTCGGCGCCTGGGCCGGCCTGCTCGCCGACCGGTCCGACAAGCGCAAGCTGCTCCTGATCGTGCAGACCGTCGCCATGGTCCAGTCGTTCGCCCTCGCCGCCCTGGCGTTCGTGCACGACATCCCGGTCGGGTGGTTCTTCGTGGTCGCCGCCCTCGGCGGGTTCGCCACCGCCTTCGACAACCCGGCCCGCCGCTCGTACGTCGTCGAGCTGGTGCCCGAGGAGCACGTGCAGAACGCCGTGTCGCTCAACAGCGCGGTGATGACGAGCTCCCGCATCTTCGGCCCCGCCCTCGCCGGCTTGCTCATCACCACGGTCGGCTACGGCTGGGCCTTCCTCTCCGATGGCCTCACCTACATCGCCGTGCTGATCGGGCTCTGGATGATCGACTCGTCGACCGTCCGCCGTTCGCCGCTCGTGGCCCGGGGCAAGGGCCAGGTCCGCGAGGGCCTGCGCTACGTGTCACAGGTGCCGGTGCTGTGGATCTCGCTGGTGGTGATGACGATCGTCGGCACGCTGACGTTCAACTTCGGCGTCGTCTTCCCGCTGTTCGTGAAGCGGACGATGGGCGGCTCGACCGCCGACTTCACCATCCTGTACTCGGTCACCAGCGTCGGCTCGCTGGTCGGCGCCCTGGCCACGGCCCGGCGCAAGACCGCTGAGCTCCGCGACGTGGTGCTCACGACCGCCGCCTTCGGCGCGGCCATGGCCCTCCTCACCGTGGTGCCCAACCTGTGGTTCGCCTACCCGGCGGCCATCCTCGTGGGCGGCACCTCGATCGCCTTCATGACGACGTCGACGGCGATCGTGCAGCTCCGGGCCGCGCCGGCGATGCGGGGACGGGTGCTGGCCCTGCAGGCCATGGTCTTCCTGGGCAGCACGCCCATCGGCGGCCCGATCCTCGGCTGGATCTGCGACGTGCTGGGCGCCCGGGCCGGCGTGGCCGTCGGTTCCCTCGCCGCCCTCGGCGCCGCGGCGTGGGGCGTCACCATGCTCAAGCGGGTCCGCCCGGCCACCACGGTCGAGGCGCACCGCGACGTGGTGCCCGACCTCGTCGCCTCCTAGTCGCGAACCCGCGACGGATGGTGGACACATGTGTCCACCATCCGTCGCGGGTTCGGCGGGTCAGTAGCCGGCGGTGACGTCGACGACGCCCTCGAGGGCCTGGCCGGCGCGGAAGCGGGCCAGGTTCTCGGTGAACATCTGCACGGTGCGGTTGGCCGTGCGGCTCGAGCTGTTCGACGAGTGGGGCGTGAGGCGCACGCCGGGGTGCGAGTAGAAGGGGTGGCCGGCGTCGAGCGGCTCGCCCTCGGCCACGTCGAGCGAGGCCCGGGCGACCCGGCCGTCGTCGATGGCGGCCAGCAGCGCGTCGGAGTCGACGAGCGGGCCGCGGGCGATGTTCACCAGGTGCACGCCCGGCTTGACCAGCTTCAGGGCGTCCTCGCCGATGATGTGGTACGTCTCCGGCGTCGACGGCGCGGTGATCACGAGGTGGTCGGCCTGGGCCAGCACCTCCTCCAGCGACCCGGCCCGCATCCCGGGCAGCGGCATGGGCGAGGTCGAGCGGCGGTAGCCGAGCACGTCCATGTCGAACGCCAGCGCCCGCTTGGCCACCTCGGTGCCGATGGCGCCCACCCCGACGAGGCCCAGCGTCGCGCCCGCCAGCCCACCCAGCGGTCCGCCCTGCGGCGTGTTCCAGGCCGGCGGCGGCTCGGTGAGCCACTCCTCCGGCAGCCGCTTCTCGAAGGCCAGCATCACGGCGAGGACGTACTCGGCGATCGGCACCGACGTGGCGCCCTTCGAGCAGGTGAGCACCCGGTCGCCGAGCTGGTCGAGCGGGAAGGCGTCGATGCCGGCACCGAGCACGTGCACCCACTTGACGGTCGGGCGCAGGGCGGTCGCCACCCCCTCCTCGCTCTCCCCGACCACCGACAGGGTGGCGAGGATCTCGGGCTCCTGCGTCGGCTGCTCGTCGGGCCAGGCAACCAGCTCCTCGTCGGGGAGCGCCTTGCGCAGCACGGGGACGAAGCCGTCGTTGAACCGGCCCATGTTCACCAGGATCGAACCCACTGCTACTCCCAGTCCTTGAGGACGCCACCGACGTGGACGGCGGCCAGGTTGTCGTCGAGGTAGGCGGGCGCCTCCTCGGTCTCGATGAACCACCCCGTCGGGCACATGGTGAGGATCTCGACGAACGAGAAGCCCCTCCCCTGGAGCTGCGTCTCCACGGCCCGGGTGATCATCCGCTTGGTCTTCGACACGTTGCCGGCGGTGTTGACCGCCCCCCGGGCGACGTAGGCCGCCCCTTCCATCTGGGCGATCAGGTTCCCGATCAGGATCGGGTAGCCGTGCTCCTTGGCGTCGCGCCCGTCGAGCGTGTTCTTGGTCCGCTGCCCCAGCACGGTCGTCGCCGTGATGTGGCCGCCGGTCTCGCCGAACACGCCGTTGTTCAGGAGGATGCACGTGACCGACTCGCCCCGGGCCGCGGTGTGCAGCACCTCCTGGAGGCCCTCGTTCACCATGTCGCCGTCGCCCTGGACGCCGATCACCACCGTGTTCGGCTTGGCCCGCTTGATCCCGGTCATCACCGACGGGGCCCGGCCGTGCAGCGCCTGGCACACCTCGATGTCGAGGTTGTTGGAGTACGCCGTGTAGCAACCGATGCCGAACACCGCGATCGTGCGCTGGGCCACGTCGAGCTCGCTGATGACCTCGACGACCGAGCGCATGGCGATGGGCTCGCCGCACCCGGGGCAGAGGTTGTGCTCGCCGACGTCGATGAGGGCGGGCGTGAAGTCGTCGACCATCCGGGCCGGTCGGTCCGGCTTCTGGTCGGTCGGGACGAACGTCACGTTGCTCATGCCAGGGTGCTCCTGATCCGCTCGCGGAGGATGGCGACGTCGAGGTCGGGGGCGATCCCGAAGCCGGACGTGTCGAGGCTGAGGCCACCGATGAACGACACCGGCGTGCGGCCGAGGACGGCGAGCCGCACGTCGTCGACCATCTGCCCCTGGTTGTTCTCGTAGACGGCGACGACCTTGGCACCCTCGGCCGCCTTCGCCACCGCCTCGCTCGGGAACGGCAGGAGGGTGATGGGACGGACGTAGCCGGCCTTGACGCCCTCGGCCCGCAGCTCCTTGACCGCGGCCCGGATGTAGCGGCCGGGCGTGCCGAAGGAGGCGACCACCACGTCGGCGTCGTCGCACATGCCGACCTCGGCCATGGGCTCGATGCCCTCGAGCATCGCCTTGGTCGCCGTCGCGCAGGCCAGGTAGTGCTCGGACAGGTCGTAGCCGACGTCGTCGCGCTGCTTCTGGGTGCCGAGGGGCGAGATGAGCTTCGCCCCGCCCGAGCCGCCCGACGACCCGTCGAGGGCCCAGGGCTGCTCGACCGCGGGCAGCCCGAGCGGCTGCACGTCGACCGACTGCGAGGTGTGGGCCAGGTAGTAGTCGCCGAACACCAGCACCGGGTTCCGCCACGTCGCCGCCCAGTGGAAGGCGAGCTGGGTCAGCTCGACCGCCTCGGGCACGTCCATGGGCGCCAGCACCGGCGTGCGGTAGTCGCCGTGGCCGCCGCCCCGGGTGGCCTGCCAGTAGTCGCCCTGGGCCCGGGCCATGTTGAGCACGACGAGGGGCAGGTGGGCCATGGCCAGCTCGGCGATCGACTCCTGCATCAGCGACAGGCCCTGGCCGGTCGAGCCGGTGGCGGCCGGCGTGCCGGTGGCCGCCGCCCCCCACGCCATGCCGACCGCTTCGAGCTCGGACTCGGCGTTCATGCACACGCCCCCGACCGCCGGGAGCTGCTTGGCCATGTGCTCGAGGATCTCGGTGAACGGCGTCATC
>JAODBP010000312.1 GCA_025464025.1 Actinomycetes bacterium
ACGACCACCTGTTCTGCATGATCACGATGAACCACCACCCGTTGCACACCAACGAGTGGTTCGGCGCCCAGAGCGGTCAGGGCCGCAACGTGGTGGTGGGCAACCTGGTGTACTCGCTGACCCTGGGGATGAGCGTGCCCGACGTCAGCGGCTCGGCGATCGCCAACCTCGAGGTGGAGACGCTGCAGCACAAGTTCCCCACCTTCCACGGCGACACGATCCACGCCGAGACCCGGGTGCTCGCCGTCCAACCGTCGAACAGCCGGCCTGATCGTGGCGTGGTCACCGTCGAGACCAAGGCGTGGAACCAGGAAGGCAAGGAGGTCTGCTACTTCCGCCGCAAGGTGATGGTGTGGAAGCGCGACAGCGCCCCGCAGCGCCAGCGGCCCTACGACGAGTCGATCTGGGACGGCTCCGACGGCTGAGATCAACGACGTCGCCCGCGCCGGCTTCGGCGCGGCCGCCGACGCCTACGAGCGCGGGCGACCCTCGTACCCCGACGTGGCCGTCGGCCTCATCGTCGACGAGCTCGGCATCGGCCCGGGGAGCGACGTGCTCGACCTGGCGGCCGGCACCGGGAAGCTGACCCGGCTGCTGGTGCCGACCGGGGCGCGCGTCGTGGCCGTCGAGCCGGTCGAGGCCATGCGGGCGAAGCTCACGGGTGTCGAGGTGCTCGACGGCACGGCCGAGGCCATCCCGCTGCCGGACGCGTCGGTCGACGCCGTCACCGTCGGCCAGGCGTTCCACTGGTTCGACCCGCCGGCCGCCCTGGCCGAGATCGACCGGGTGCTGCGGCCCGGCGGCGGCCTCGCGCTGATCTGGAACGAGCGGGACGAGAGCGTGCCGTGGGTCGACGCCTACGGGCAGCTCTTCAACTGGCAGGTCGAGCGGCCCTACCGCAAGGGCGTCGACTGGGGCGCCGTGGTCGATGCGTCAGGCCGGTTCACGCCCACGGAGCACCGCCAGCTCGGGTGGGAGCAGCTGCTCGACGAGGACGGCCTCGTCGACCGGGCGCTGTCGACGAGCTACGTGGCCACGTGGAGCACCGAGCGGCAGGCCGAGATCGCCCGGCAGATCCGGGAGATGGTGGCCGGCTTCCCGGCGACGATCCGGTTGCCGTACGTCACCGACGTCTTCTGGTGCACCAAGCCCTCCTGAGCTGGGCCACCGGCCACGGGCGCGACCTGCCCTGGCGGCGGACCCGCGACCCGTGGGAGGTGTTGGTCTCCGAGCTCATGCTCCAGCAGACCCAGGTGCCGCGGGTCGTCCCGCGCTGGGAGGCGTTCCTCGAGCGGTTCCCCGACGCCGCGACGTGCGCGGCGGCGCCGGCCGGCGACGTCGTCCGGGCGTGGGAGGGGCTGGGCTACAACCGCCGGGCCCTCAACCTCCACCGGTGCGCGGTGCTGGTCGCCGAGCGTCACGACGGCGTCCTGCCCGACGACCTCGATGCGCTGCTCGCCCTGCCCGGCATCGGCCCGTACACGGCCCGGGCCGTGCTGGTGTTCGCCTACGAGCACGACCTCGGGCTGGTCGACACCAACGCCGGGCGGTTCCTGGCCCGGGCCGGGGCCGGCCGGGCCCTGGGCGTGAAGGAGGCCCAGGTGCTGGCCGACTCGTTGGTGCCGCCGGGGGAGGGGTGGGCCTGGGGCCAGGCCGTGTTCGACCTCGGCGCCCTCGTCTGCCTGAAGCGGACCCCGCGGTGCGAGGCGTGCCCGATCGTGGCGTCGTGCGCCTGGGCCGCCGCCGGGTGGCCCGAGCCCGACCCGGTCGGGGGGTCGGCCGGGATCTCCACGCCCCAGTCGACGTTCGTGGGTTCCGACCGCCAGGGCCGCGGTCGCATGGTCGACGCCCTCCGCCGGGGTCCGGTCGAGCCCGGCGACCTCCGCTCGGTCATGGGCTGGTCCGACGTCGCCCGGGCCGAGCGGGTGGCGGCCACGCTCGTCGCCGATGGCCTCGCCGTCCTCGACGCCACGGGCACCTACCGCCTCCCCTGACCGCCGGTTCGATGGGGGGTCAGCCGCCGGTGAGGTCGCGGACGATCTCGCGGCTGGCCTCGCCGTCGTGGATGACGGCGCCGTCGCGCAGGCCGATGCACCGCGAGGCGCGGTCGGCCAGGTCGAGCTGGTGCGACGAGACGACGGCGGTGACACCGGCGGCGACGACCTCCTCGAGCAGCTCGACCAGCGTGCTCTGGCCCGGCGTGTCGAGGCCGACGAACGGCTCGTCGACGAGCAGCAGGTCGGCCGGGCGGAGCAGTCCGAGCAGCAGGGACGTCTTCTGGCGCAGGCCGCGCGAGAACCGCGACGGGAGATCGTCGCGCCGGTGCTCGAGGCCGAGCCGGTGCAGCAGCTCCTCGCCCAGCGGCTCCCAGTCGTCCACGTGGTGGAGGCGGGCCACGTACTGGGCGTGCTCCCAGACCGAGAGGTCGTCGTAGAGCACCGGGTCGTCGGGGATGACCGACGTGGCGGCCCGAGCGGCCAGCGACCCGATCTCGGCGCCAGTGACCAGCCCCTCGCCCCCGGTGGGCTCGAGCAGCCCGGCACACAGGCCGAGGAACGTCGACTTGCCGGCCCCGTTCGGGCCGACCAGCAGCACGAGCTCGCCGGGGCCGACCTTCAGCGTCGTCGGGTCGAGGCCGAGCTGGTCGCCGTAGTCCTTGGCCAGCTCCTTCGTCTCCAGGACCGGCTCCACCTCGGGCTCGGGCAGGTACTCGGGCTTCGGCTTGCGCTTGGTCATACGACCTCAGGCTTCCTTCGGGCCAGCCACATGCTCACCGCGCCGAGCAGCAGGCAGAGGGGGAACAGGTACTGCGTCGCCGCCGGGAACTCACCGAGGCCCTTGGCCTCGGCGCCACGGGCGGCGAGCACGGGCAGGCAGGCGATGATGGCGATGCCGGGCGGCCAGGCGACCCGCAGGATGAGCTGGGTGCCGATCGCCTCGGGCATGGCGGTGGCCATGGCGCCGGCGTCGAACGGGGCGGTGGCCACGCTTGCCGCCGCGCCGAGCACGGCGGCCATGCACGCCGGGATGAGGACGGCGGCCGCGGTGGCGAGCACCTTGCCGCTGTCGGCGAAGGCCGCCAGTGCGGCGACGGGCACGCAGGCGGCGATCACCAACCCGAGGAGCGGCGCGGCGAGGTGGCGGCCGATGAGGTCGCCCGGGCTCACGGGGTAGCCGGCCCAGCGGTCCGGGTGGTCGAGCTCCTGGGCCAGGGGCTCGATGACGTCGAGGGCCGCCCCCCAGAGGGCCAGGCCGCTCACCACGATCAGGGGGCTGGTGCCCCGCCAGGTGCCGTAGGCCGCGGCGACGGCCACGGAGCAGAGGGCGACGACGCGCACGATGCGCACCACCGGCAGGCGGGCCAGCCCCTGCGAGCCTCGACGGAAGACCGGCAGGCGCCGGCCGGCGGGGATGCGGATCCACGGCTTGGCCCGGGCCGAGTCCTGGGCCAGGCGGCGCTGGAGCAGCACGACGGTGCGAAGGTCCTGGCGGGTCACGGCCAGCCGGAGCTGCGACACGAGGCCCGCTCGTCGCACCGCCGACTCGATCGAGGTGCCGCCGACCACGGCGATGCCGCCGACCGCGATGGCGACGGCGACCGGCACCGCGACCAGGCCGGCGGGATCGAAGTGCACGCCGCTCAGGGCCAGCCGGCCGACGATCGAACCGGGCGACCACGCCGTGCCGGCGGCGACGTCGGCCGCCGAACCGGCGAGCAGGGCGAGCGACAGCACGTGCACGATGGGCTTGGCCACCGGGTAGCCGGCCACGATCATGGCCAGCCCGCTCGAGGCGATGCCGAGCACGACACCGGCGAGCGCCCCCCAGGCGATGAGCGGCAGCGTGTCGACCGGGAGGCGGTGGCTGGCGAGCAGCCCGGCCAGGGCGCCGATCCCGCCGCCGGCCAGCACCATCTGCCGGACCTGGCGGAAGGCCGGGTCGCGCAGCGCCAGGTCGCGGGGCATCGGCGAGAGCAGCACGTGCGACACGAACGGGGCCTCGAGCGTGAGCGGTCCCCCTCGGGCGCCCGACCGCAGGCCGGCGATGAGGACGAGGGCGGCGAGCAGGCCCACGGCCGCCGGTCCGTCGTCGACGACCCGCTGGAGCGTGGCGGCCCCGACCCGGTCGTCGCCGATGGCGCTGGCCCCCACGGCGAGCACGATGCCGACGGCGATGACGCTCAGGTAGGCCTGGTAGAGCTTCTCGAAGATGTCGACGTCGGCCAGCCGCCGGCTGCGCCGGGCCTTGGCCAGGTCGGCCAAGACAGCCGCATCGACGCTCACGAGTTGCAGACCCTACGCCTGCCGGGTGGGCGGCCCGCGGTCGGGGTACGTGCGTCTGTGACGAACGTCTCGTGACGGAGCCAAAGCCGCGCGCCTACCGTTCACGTTCTCGTATGGGGGTGGACGCTTGAACGTCACGTTCTGGGGTGTCCGGGGCTCGACCCCGTGCCCGTGCGACGGCAACCGTCGCTACGGCGGCAACACCGCGTGCGTCGCCCTGGAGGTCCCCGGCGAAGACCCGATCGTCCTCGACCTCGGCACCGGCCTGCGCTTCTGGGGCGAGACCCAGCCCCAGGACGGCTCGTTCCGGGCCACGGCGCTGCTCACCCACATCCACTGGGACCACGTCCAGGGCCTGCCGTTCTTCGTGCCCGCCCTCAAGGCCGGTTCCGTGCTCGACGTCTACGGCCCGCCCGACGGCAGCAGCCTCGAGGAGGCGTTCGACACGTTCATGCGGCCGCCGTTCTTCCCCGTGCGGGTGTGCGACCTCCAGGGCGAGATCCGGTTCCACGACGTCACCGACACCGACCTCTCGATCGGCGGGGCCAAGGTCCGCGTCCGGCCCGTGCCCCACACCGGTGCCACGAACGGCTACCGCATCGAGTGGGACGGCGCCTCGGTCGCCTACATCAGCGACCACCAGTCGCCGTGCGCCGCCGGCGCCGAGGGCGAAGAGATCGCCGACACGGTGCTCGAGCTGTGCGACGGCGTCGACCTGCTGATCCACGACACCCAGTACTGGCCGGGCGAGTGGGCCCAGAAGCGCGACTGGGGCCACTGCACGGTCGACTACGCCGTGCGGGTGGCACGGGAGTCCGGAGCGCACCGGCTGGTGCTGTTCCACCACGACCCGGCGCACGACGACGCCGAGATCGACCGGATGCTGGCCCACGCCCGGGCGGCCGTGGCCGACTGCGGGGTCGAGGAGGTCATCGCCGCCGCCGAGGGCTTGACCATCTCCCTCGATCGGTAGTGTCCGGGCCCATGCCCGACATCGACGCCGCGCACTTCCGCCAGGTCCTCGGCCACTTCCCGACCGGGGTCACGGTCATCACCGCCACCGGCTCGGAGGGTCGTCCCGCCGGTTTCGCGGTGGGGTCGTTCTTCTCCGTCTCGCTCGAGCCGCCGCTCGTGGGCTTCTGCGCCGGCAAGGCGTCGTCCTCGTGGCCGGGCATCCGCTCGGCGGGGGCGTTCTGCGTGAACATCCTCGCCGAGGACCAGGAGGCCGTGTGTCGCCAGTTCTCCTCGAAGATCGAGGACAAGTTCTCGGGCCTGGGCTGGACGCCCGCGTCGAGCGGCTCGCCGAGGCTGGCCGACGTGCTGGCGTGGATCGACTGCGACATCGAGGTCATCCACGACGCCGGCGACCACGAGATCTGCGTGGGCCGGGTCCGGGAGCTGAAGGTCGAGCGGGAGAACGGGCCGTTGCTCTTCTACCGCGGCGGCTACGGCCAGTTCTCGTGATCGGGCTGTCCTGGTGATACACGGCGTCGTGGTGCGCGACCTCGTGGTCCACGGCGACGAGCGCGGTCGGTTCGTCGAGACCTACCGCAAGGAGTGGGTGCCGGGCGCCCGCGAGATGATCCAGGCCAACCGGGGCGACCGACAGGCCGGGTGCGTGGTGGGCCTGCACTTCCACCGCAAGCAGGCCGACTGGTGGTACGTCGTCGAGGGGACGGCTCGGGTCGTGCTCCACGACCTGCGGACCGGCTCGCCCACCGAAGGCCGGACGATGTCGTTCGACCAGACCGGCGACCGGCCCCAGGGCGTGTACATCCCGCCCGGCGTGGCCCACGGGTTCGCCTCGCTCACCGAGCTCACGCTGACCTACCTGGTCGACGGCTACTACGACCCGGCCGACGAGCTGGGCGTGGCCTGGGACGACCCGGCCATCGAGGCCGACTGGGGGGTCGTCGACCCGATCCTGTCGGGGCGCGACCAGGCCCTCCCGGCCCGGTCCGACGTGGACCTTCCGGCCTGGACGGGCTAGTCCGGGTCGAACCACCCGAACGGGGCATGGCTGCCCGAACCGCACGCTCGGTACCTTCGAGACGTATCTCGCCACAGAGAGAGGTCACCACAGAGTGGCCGCGGAGCGTGAGCCATGACGACGACGGCGGTGGGGCAGGGGGCCATCCTGGGCCGCGCGCTCGCCGATGTCGCGGTGGCTCGCGAAGCGGCCCGCCGACGCCGGCTCCGGTCGGTCGCCGTCGTGCTGGGCACCGGAGCCGGGTGGCTGTGGCTCCGCCTCCTGCTCGGCCGCCCCGTCGGCTTCGGCGCCCCGTCGCTCGGGCCCGACGCCATGCTCTGGCTCCCGGGCCTGGGGCTGTGCCTGGTGCTGGTGCTCGTGATCGCCGTGCCGATGGCCCTGGCCGGCCGCTCACCCCACGTCCTCTACCGGTCGAGCGAGATCGCCATCGGGATGGACGACGTGCGGGGCGCCGGCATCGTGAAGGAGGAGGTCACCCGCACCCTCGACCTCTTCCTCGCCTACCGGACGTTCCGCGACGCCATGGGGGGCACCCCCCGCCGGGCCATCCTGTTCGAGGGCCCGCCTGGCACGGGCAAGACCTACATGGCCAAGGCCATGGCCCGCGAGGCGGGCGTGCCGTTCCTCTTCGTGTCGTCGTCGGCCTTCCAGTCGATGTACTACGGCCAGACCAACCGGAAGATCCGCTCGTACTTCAAGGCCCTGCGCATGGCGGCCCGGAAGGAGGGTGGCGCCATCGGGTTCATCGAGGAGATCGACGCCATCGGCGGCGCCCGCTCGGGCATGGGTGGCGGCGGCCGTGAGGGCGTGGCCGGGGTGGTGAACGAGCTGCTGATCCAGCTCCAGAGCTTCGACGAGCCGACCCGGGGCGACCGCCTGCGAGGCGTGTTCGTCGACGCCGCCAACCGCTACATGCCGGCCCACCGCCAGTTCCGCAAGCCGGTGCCGGTGGCGGCGAACGTGCTCGTCGTCGGGGCCACCAACCGGGCCGCCGACCTCGACCCCGCCCTGCTGCGGCCGGGCCGCTTCGACCGGGCCGTCTACTTCGGGCTCCCGGGGCGCAGCGACCGCCGCGACATCATCGACTACTACCTGGCGAAGAAGGCCCACGACGCCGAGCTCGACGACCCGGCTCGTCGCGACACCCTCGCGGCCATGACCGCCGGCTACTCGCCGGTGATGCTCGAGCACCTCTTCGACGAGGCGCTGGTGTGGGCGTTGCGCCGGGGTGCCGACGGCCTCGACTGGCACGACCTCCAGCAGGCCAAGATGACCGAGGAGATCGGGCTCAAGCAGCCGGTCGAGTACACGCCGGAGGAACGGCGGCGCATCGCCACCCACGAGGCCGGCCACGCCACCGTCGCCCACGCGGTCGGCACCGACCGGAAGCTCGAGGTGCTGTCGATCATCAAGCGGCGCGACGCCCTCGGCCTGCTGGCCCACTCCGAGCGGGAGGAGCGGTTCACCAAGACCCGCTCCGAGATCGTGGCCCTGGTCCAGATCGCCATGGGCGGGATGGTCGCCGAGGAGCTGGCGTTCGGCGAGGCCGGCACCGGCCCGGCCGGCGACCTCCAGGCCGCCACCACGGCGGCGGCCCAGATGGTCGGCTCGCTCGGCATGGGTGACTCGCTGGTGAGCTTCGACGCCGCGGCCTACCCGGGTGCGGCGAACCTGGTGGCCAAGGTGCTCGGCGACGAGTCGGCCCGCGCTGCGGTCGAGGACATCCTCGAGCATGCCAAGGCCGAGGCCCGTCGGATCCTCGTGGCCAACCGCCACGTGGCCGAGGCCCTGCGCGACGCCCTGCTCGAGCGCGACGAGCTCGTGGGCGACGAGATCCTCGAGGTCATCGCCGAGGCCGAGGTCGTGGCGGACCCCGCCATGATCGACCTCACGTCCGACCTGGCGTAGTCAGACCTCGCGCCCCAAGTAGGCGAGCACGCGCTGCTGCTTGTCGGCTCCGGCCGGCGGCTCGACGGGATCGCCGAACGCGCCCGGGCCGCGCATCTTGTCGCCGAAGGCCTTCGAGGCCTCGTCGAGGCGGTCGACGTCGGCCGGGTCCATGGCCTCGTCGATGCCGGTGGCATGGGCCAGGTCCCACCCGTGCACGAGCAGGTCGAAGCAGATGAAGCGGTCGATCGACTCGGCGAAGGTCTGCTTGCCGAAGAAGCCCTCGAACTCGGTGTCGGCGATGGCGGGGTCGTCGAGGGCGGCCTGGAGCTTGGCCCGGGTGGCGGCGAAGGCGGCGGACGGGCCGACGTCGTCGATCGACGGGAGCTCGCCGATCTCCTGACCGATGAAGCCGAAGAACATGGCCGGCGTCTCGGCGACGTGGCGGACGACGTCGATGGCCTTCCACTCCTCGCACGGCGTCTGGGCCGGCCACTTGTCCTCGGGGACGGCCTCGATCTTGGCGGCGAAGGCGCCGGCCAGGCGGTCGTAGCGCTGTGCGGTCGTTTCCATGCCTGCAACCTTCCCATGGCCGTCTTGCATGAATGCGACGTGGCCAAGCCGGTGAGCCGCCGTTCTCGGGCCCAAACGGCGCGGATTCCGCACGGTTTGGGCCCCAGAACCGGATTCGCAGGGCGCACCGACGTGAGGCACGCAGGCCTCGCCCCATGGTTGCGTTCTTTGTCCTTGACGGGGCGACGCCGCCCGCTGGCTACTGGTGAAGCGCAAAGGTGTCGAGCACGAACGCCAGCACCATGGCCTCCTCCCGCCAGGCGTCGTAGCGCCCGGACGGGCCCATGTGCCCGGCCCCCATCTCGGTCTTCAGGAGGAGCCGGTTGGAGTCGGTCTTGGTGACCCGGAGCTTGGCCACGAACTTGGCCGGCTCCCAGTAGGAGACGCGCGGGTCGTTCAGCCCGGCCGTCACGAGCATCGCCGGATAGCCCTTGGGCTCGACGTTCTCGTACGGCGCGTACGACTTCATGTAGGCGTAGACCTCGGCCGATTCCAGCGGGTTGCCCCACTCCTCCCACTCGGTGACGGTGAGGGGCAGCGTCGGGTCGAGGAT
>JAODBP010000333.1 GCA_025464025.1 Actinomycetes bacterium
CTGCGCTTGCCCCGGTTGGCGTGGAGGAAGAGGAGCGAGACGCCCTCGACGATGGGCCAGGTCATCTCCCGGCCGTAGTCGCCGCCCGGCGGCTCGACCTTGATCACGTCGGCCCCCAGCTCGGCCAGGGCGGTGGTCAGGGCGGCGGGGCCCAGCATCGACACCTCGAGGATGCGGACGCCAGCAAGCGGAGCAACCGTGGTCATGCGCGCCTTTCTAGTGGGTCCGGACGTTTCCTGACGAGCCGTCAGGTTCATGGAGGCTCCGCCCCGGCGTCGACGAGCACCTCCGGCGGCAGGAGGCGCCGCTTGCCGGTGCCCGGTTCGAGGTGCCAGCCCTTGGTCTTGAGCAGGTGGTGCTGGTGGCACATGTGCTCGAGCTCGTCGAGCCGCGTGTGGTGCGTCCAGGCCCAGTCCTCCCGGTGGTCGCGCTCGAGCCGAGCCGTGCACGAGCAGCCGAGGACCTGGCACTCCGGTTGCATCCACTCGAGCGCGGTCTGCTGGTACGCCGTCGGCGCCCGCCCCAGGTGTGTGACGTTGACGACGTCCTTGCCCTTGGTGAGCACGATGGTGAGGAACGCCTCGCCCAGCAGCTCACGGGCTCGGGCGACGGGGATCGGGCCGTAGCCCACCATCTCGCACACCTCGCCGGGCTCGACCGAGCCTCGCCGGACGGCGGGCAGGTCGGCCCGCAGGATCGCCTTCACCGGAGACTTCGCCGGCGAGCCCCCGCCGGCCGCGACGACGGCCATGCGCATCATCCCGTCGAAGGCGTAGGCCTCGATCGGCTCGCGCCGGCCCTCCTTGCGCGCCTTCTTGAACTCGGCGTCGATGAACGGCCGGGCGTGTGCCATGAACACGGCGCCCTCGTCCTTCGTGCCGTGCAGGTGGAGGTTCCACGCCCCGTCGTCGCCCACGAACTCCCGGGCCGAGCGACGCCGGCGGATGGCCTCGTGGCGCGCCTCGTCGTCGGGCAGGGCGGCGGCCTTCACGCGGTCCGTTCGCCCTCGTAGCTCGCGCACCGACTCGCGGCCGGCGGCGCGGAGCAGTTCGTCCTCGGCACCGGGGTCGGCCGTCGCACCGTCGGACACGAGCGCGGCCTGGTCGATCGACAACCGACCCTCGCGCAGCGCCTCGCTGGTCTTGGGCAGGGCCTTCACCCGGTCGGCGGTCTCCAGCGCCTTGCGGGCCTGGCCCGGCGTGGTGCCGGTGCGCTTGCCCAGCCACTCGGCCGCCGATCGGTCGCCCCCGCTCCGCCACTGGTTGGTCTCCGCGGCCCGACCGGCGACGAGCGCCTTGCCCGCGGCGGCGAGCCGCTCGATCTCGGCGAACCAGTCCAGTAGCCGCACGGCCTGCGGGCCGGTCAGCAGCGCGGCGTCGAGCTCGCGCACCATGCGCCGCAGCTGCTCGAGGACCAGGCCCATCGCCCGCTCTCGGAGTCGACCGAACATGTGTTCGATCCTACCCGCCCCCTACGACATCGAAAACCGAAATGTCCGAATTCCTCGTAGTGGGTCAGTTCGGTTGAGCCGCGTGTCGGATCATCGTCAAGGACGACTCGCGGGCCTCGCCGACAGGGTGGAAGCCGACCGACTCGTAGAGGCCACGCGCCGGATTGCCGTGGTTGACGCTGAGGCTCAGCGCCGCATGCCCCTGCACGTCGCTGGCTTCGATGAGGCCGACGAGGAGCAGCCGTCCGATCCCCTCGTGACGACGGGACGCGATGACGGCGATCGACAGCTCGGGGACGTCCGCCGCGACGAAGCCATGGCCGTGGCTCATCTCGGTGTAGGTCCGATACCAGGCCGCGCCCAGGGGTCCGTCCTGCTCGGCGACCAGTCCGTAGTCGCCGTGCCTCGGCCACCCGGCGAGGTACATCGCGTAGCGCGGATCGGCGGTCACCTCGTCAGCGGTCGGCGTCGGCTTGTCAGGTCGCCAGACCGCCGCCTCGCCAAGCATCGCCGCGAGGAAGGGGAGGTCCTCAGCTCCGGCCGGGCGACACCGAACATCCTCCACCTGGGTCAGTCAAGCAGCGCGACGAACTCGTGAAGCGGTCACTCGAGGGCGGGGAGGACGCCGGCCATGCCGAGCAGGGGCTCGTCCTCCTCGACGATGGCGAGCGACACCGCGGTGGCGGCGGCGCCGACGACGGCCAGGGTGGCAAACGCCGTGCCGAACCCGCCGGCGCCCCGGGCCGCCACGGCCAGGCTCACGCCCGCCGCGGACCCGAGCTGCGAGATCATCCGCATGACGGCCATGCCGACGCCGGTGGTCGAGTCGTCGAGCGCGCCCGCCGCGGCCGACGCCATCGACGGCCGGTTCATGCCCATGGCCGCACCGTGGACGGCGAAGGCCACCAGCAGGAGCGGCAGCACCTCGCCCGCCGTCGCCACGGCGGCGACCCCGAGCGCGCCGGTCATCAGCACGCACCCGAACACCGAGGTGAACCGCTCGCCGTACCGGACCGTCATGCGCCCGCCGATCGGGGCGAGCACGCTCATGCCGAGCGGCATCGGGATGAGGAGGTACGCCGTCTCGACGACCGACTTGTCGAACGTGGCGTGGAGGATGAGCGGCGCGAGGAAGAAGGCGCCGATGCTCGGTACCTGGATCAGCGCGTCGGCCGCGACCGGGGCGACGAAGGCCCGCTCGCGGATGAGCCGGAGGGGGAGGAGCGGGTCAGCGGTGCGCCGCTCGACCTGCACGAAGAGCCAGAGGAAGATCGGTGCCAGCACGACGGCCCCGAGCACCAGGGGCGAGGTCGCGCCCCACCGCGCCGAGCGGTCGAGGGCGAACACGACGGCGCCCGCACCGGCCGCCAACGTGATGCCGCCCAACACGTCGAAGCGCACGTTCGGCAGCTTCGGCGTCTCGGGCAGCGCCTTCAGGCAGAGCGGCAGGGCGGCCAGGCCGATCACCGCCTGCATCACGAAGAGGCCGCGCCACGAGAGGGCGCCGATCAGCGGGCCGCCGGCGAGCAGCCCGATCACCGGCGCGGCGGCCCCGGCGAACGCCCATGCCCCGAGCGCCTTGGGCCGCTCGGACGGGCTGTGGGTCGCGAGCAGGAGGGCGAGGGCGGTGGGCGAGGTGGCGACGCCGGCGGCCTGGCTCAGCGTGCGCAGGACGATGAGTGGCCCGAGGTCCCACGACCCGGCCGACGCGAGGGCGAGCAGGCTCGACAGGACGAAGCCGACGAGGAAGACGCGGCGATGCCCCCGCAGGTCGCCGAGCCGGCCGAACGTCGGCACCAGCACCGACGCCGCGATCATCGGCGCCGTCAGCACCCACCCGACCGACGACTCGCCGACGCCGAAGGCCTTGGCGATGTCGGGCAGGGCGGCGACGAGGATCACCGAGGGGAACGAGGTGACGAAGATCCCGACCAACGTCGCCCACAGGACGCGCCGCTGCCGCCGTTCACCCCCCATGGAGCGGACAGTAGGTGGTGCTAGTCCTCGACGATGGCGTCGAGCTCGACCTCGAGGTGCCACGCCTCGTTCAGGAGCCCGCCGGCGAGGATCATCGTCGTCGCCGGGCGGATGTCGCCGAACACCTCGCCGTGGGCCTTCGACACGGGCTCCTCGACCTCACGGCTGGCGAGGAACATGCGGGTGCGCACGACGTGCTCCGGCTTCCCGCCGGCCTGGGCCAACGCCCCGAGGGCGATCTCCCAGCACCGCCGGGCCTGCGCATGGGCGTCGGGGTCGACCGTGCCGTCGGGCCAGATCGGCGCCGTGCCGGACACGAACACCTGGTTGCCCGAGCGGACGGCGCGCGAGAACCCGATCGTCGGCTCGTAGGGCGAACCCGACGAGATGTTGGTGCGCTCGCTCACGACAGGCGTTCGATGACCGTGGCGATGCCGAGCGAGCCGCCCTGGCACATGGTGACGAGGGCGAGCGTGCCGTCGACCCGCTCGAGCTCGTGCAGCGCCGTGGTGATGAGCCGGGCGCCGGTGGAGCCGACCGGGTGGCCGAGGGCGATGGCCCCGCCGTTCACGTTGGCCTTCTCGCGCGGGATGCCGTGCACCTTCTCCCACGACAGGAACACCGAGGCGAACGCCTCGTTGCACTCGAAGACATCGAAGTCGGCGATCGAGTACTTCGACTGGTCGAGCATCTTCTGGGTGGCGTGCACCGGGCCGTCGAGGCCGTAGTACGGGTCGGTGCCGACCATCGTGTTGTAGGTGATCCGGGCCCGGGGGCGGAGGCCGCGGTCGCGCGCGACGTCCTCGTCCATCCAGAGCACGGCGGCGGCGCCGTCGGAGATCTGCGACGACGTGCCGGCGGTGTGCAGCGCGCCATCGAGCACCGGCTTGAGCCCGGACAGCGACTCGAGCGTGGTCTCCCGGAGGCCCTGGTCCTTGGCGACGGTGAGGACCTCGCCGGTGAGGTTGCCCTCCTTGTCGCGCTGGGGCGCCTCGACCGGCACCACCTCGCGCTCGAAGCGGCCCTCGGCCCACGCCCGGGCCGCGTTCTCCTGCGAGCGCACGCCGAGCTCGTCGAGGTCGGCCTTCGAGAAGCCGCGCAGCTCGGCGATGCGCTCGGCCATCTGGAACTGGGTCTTGGCCTCGTCCTTCCAGGGCCAGGTCTCGTCCTTGTAGTAGCCGCCGAGGCCGAGGGCCTGGGCCGCGGTGCCGAGGGGCATCTGGCTCATCTGCTCGAC
>JAODBP010000338.1 GCA_025464025.1 Actinomycetes bacterium
CGGGCGATGGCGCCGGGCCGGAGGTAGTCGCCGTGGGCGAAGCCGCCGGGCACGATGACCGCGTCGACGGAGCCGACGGTGGCGTCGCCGTGCCACAGGATCTCGGCCTCGCCGCCCAGCGCCTGCACGGCCTCGATGGCGTCCTGCTCGCAGTTCGAGCCCGGGAAGAGGACGACCCCGACCTTGGTCATGCCGGGCTCAGGGTGATCGTGGCGTCCTCGATGACCGGGTTGGTGAGGAAGCGCTTGCACAGCTCCTCGACCTCGGCCCGGGCCGAGCCCTCGTCGCCACCATCGATGGTGAAGCGGATGGCCTTGCCCACGGTGAGGCCGCTGATCCCGTCGAAGCCGAGGTGCGGGAGCGACCGCTCGATGGTCGTGCCCTGCGGGTCGAGGATGCCGGGCTGGAGGGTGACCTCGACAAGGACGGCGAACTTCATTCCCTCATGCTCCCACGCCGGGCCAGTTGGCGAAGTCGAGCCCGGTCACCCGCTGGTAGGCGTCGACGTAGCGGGCCCGGGTGGCGGCGACCACGTCGTCGGGCAGCGGCGGCGGCGGCGGGGTCTTGTCCCAGCCCAGTGTCTCCAGGTAGTCGCGGAGGGGCTGCTTGTCGAACGACGGCGGCGTCGTCCCCAGCACGACCTGGTCGGCCGGCCAGAAGCGCGACGAGTCGGGCGTGAGCACCTCGTCGCAGACGGCGAGCTCACCGTCGATGAAGCCGAACTCGAACTTGGTATCGGCCATGACGATGCCCCGCTCCGCGGCCCACGCCGAGCCCCGGCGGAACAGCTCGAGCGAGAGGTCGCGCGCCTGCTCGGCGACCTCCTTGCCCACGAGGTCGACGGCCTGGTCGAAGCTGATGTTCTCGTCGTGGTCACCGATGTCGGCCTTGGTCGACGGGGTGAACACCGGCTCGGGCAGCGCCGCCGACTCCTGGAGCCCCTCGGGGAGCTGTTCGCCGTGCATGGTGCCGCTCTTCTTGTACTCCTTCCACGCGCTGCCGGTGAGGCGGCCGCGGACGATGCACTCGATGGGCAGCATCTCGGCCCGCTTCACCAGCTGCACCCGACCGACCCACTCCTCCGGCAGGTCGGGCACGTCGGTGGCGACCAGATGGCTCGGCATCACGTCCGACAGGTGGTCGAACCAGAACGCGGAGAAGGCGGTGAGGATCCGCCCCTTGTCCGGGATCTTCTCGTTCATGATCACGTCGAACGCGCTCATGCGGTCGGACGCCACGATGAGCAGCAGCCCATCGCCAGCGTCGTACATGTCGCGGACCTTGCCGCTGTACAGGTGCTGCAGCTCGTTTGAGTTCACAGGATCGGCTCCGGGGTGAAGGTGGCGGCCTGGGGGTGACGGGCGACGACGTCGCCGACCCGAGCGACGAACGTCGCGGTCTGGCGTCGGGCGTCGCCCACGAAGTCGAGCGGTTCCGAGAGGAGGGTACGGACCTCGGCCTCCGAGAGCGGGAACCGGTCGTCGGCGCCGAGGCGCGACGGCAGGTCGTCGGCGCCGTCGGGCTTCTCGCGGAGGGCGAGGGCGTACGCCACGGCGTGGGTCTTGATGACCTCGTGGGCCACCTCGCGCCCGGTGCCGGCCTTCACCGCGGCCACGAGGAACTTCGTGGTGGCGAGGAACGGCAGGTACTTGCGCAGCTCGGCGTCGATGACGGCCGGGTAGGCGCCGAAGCCGTCGAGCACGGCCAGCGTGGTGATCAGCGCGCCCTCGGCGGCGAAGCAGGCATCGGGCAGCACCACGCGGCGGACGACCGAGTCGCTGACGTCGCCCTCGTTCCACTGGTCGCCGGCCAGGCCGGCGGCCATGGTGAGGTGGCCCCGCAGGATCTGCATGAACCCGTTGACCCGTTCGCACGAGCGGCTGTTCATCTTGTGGGGCATGGCGCTGGAGCCGACCTGCCCGGGCGCGAACCCCTCGGTCACCAGCTCCTGGCCGGCCATGAGGCGGATCGTGGTGCACAGGCTCGACGGGCCGGCGACGGCTTGGGCCAGGGCGCTCACCACGTCGAGGTCGAGGGAGCGGGGGTAGACCTGCCCGACGCTGTTGAGCGTGCGGGTGAAGCCGAGCTCGGCGGCGACGCGCTGCTCCAGCTCGTCGATGCCCGAGCCGAGGAGGTCGAGCATGTCCTGGCTGGTGCCGACCGGGCCCTTCACGCCGCGGAGGGGCAGCCGGTCGAGCAGCTCCTCGACCCGCTCCAGGGCGATGAGCAGCTCCTCGCCGGCGGAGGCGAAGCGCTTGCCCAGCGTCGTGGCCTGGGCTGGCACGTTGTGGCTCCGACCGGTGATGACGGTGGCCTCGTGCTCGGCGGCCCGCTCGGCCGTGCGGGCCAGCACGGCGACCATCCGATCGCGGAGCAGGGTCACGGCGAGGCGGAGCTGGAGCTGCTCGACGTTCTCGGTGAGGTCGCGCGACGTCATGCCCTTGTGGGCGTGCTCGTGGCCGGCCAGGTCGGCGAACTCCTCGAGCCGGGCCTTCACGTCGTGCTTGGTGACGCGCTCGCGCGCGTCGATCGAGGCGAGGTCGACCTCGTCGACGACGGCCTCGTAGGCCTCGATGACGCCGTCGGGGACGTCGACGCCGAGGTCGCGCTGGGCCCGGAGCACGGCGATCCAGAACCGGCGCTCGAGCACGACCTTGTGCTCGGGCGACCAGAGGTCCGCCATCTCCTTGCTCGCATAGCGAGCAGCCAGCACGTTCGGGACGGTCACCGGCTGACGCCGGTGACCACAAAGCCGCCCGGCAGGCCTGCCAGCTCCGACGGCCGCGGACCGCCAGCATCGATGTTGATGGTTCGCTCGCTGCGCTCGTTCATGACAGCTTCTTGGGCTTCCACTCGCGGCGGGCGTCGGCCAGCTTCTCGGCCAGGCCCTCGTCGGTGAGCGACAGGATCTGGATCGCCAGGAGGGCCGCGTTCTTGGCCCCGTTGATGGCGACGGTGGCGACCGGCATGCCGGGCGGCATCTGCACGGTGGAGTAGAGGGCGTCGACGCCGTCGAGGGCGCCGCCGGAGACGGGCAGGCCGATGACCGGGAGGGTGGTGTTGGCGGCGCAGGCCCCGGCCAGGTGGGCGGCCATGCCAGCGGCGGCGATGATCACGCCGAAGCCGTTCTCGCGAGCCGAGCCGACGAACTCCCGCACCGCCTCGGCGTTGCGGTGGGCGCTCATGGCCCACACCTCGTGCTCGACGCCGAACTCGGCGAGCGTCTCCCCCGCCGGTGCCACCTTCTCGGCGTCGTTGGCGGAACCCATGAGCACGGCGACCTTCATGACAGTCCTTCCTTCGCGATGTCGGTTCGGTAGTGGAGGCCGGGCCAGCTGATCCGGCCCACGGCCTCGTAGGCGCGGTCACGCGCCTCCTTGATCGTGGGGGCTGACGCGGTCACGTTCAAGACGCGGCCCCCGGCCGTCGTGTCACCCGGGCCGACCCCGGCGCGGAACACGGTGACGCCCTCGACCTGCTCGGCCTCGGCGATGCCCTCGATGGCGTCGCCGGTGCGGGTCGAGACGGGGTAGCCCTCGGAGCACAGCGCCACGGTGACCATGGCATCGGCGGTGAACGTCGGCGTGGAACGCAGGTTCCCTTCCGCCGCCTCGAGCAGGAGCTGGGCCGGGTCGCTGGTGAAGCGGGGCAGCAGAACCTGGGCCTCCGGATCACCGAAGCGCACGTTGTACTCCACGACCTTCGGGCCCTCGTCGGTGAGCATGAGCCCGGCGTAGAGCACGCCCCGGTAGTCGATGCCCCGGGCCCGGAGGGCGGCCAGCGTCGGCAGGACGCAGGTGGCCATCGTCCGCCCGACCACCTCGTCGGTCACGAACGGCACCGGCGAGTAGGCGCCCATGCCACCGGTGTTCGGACCGGTGTCGCCGTCGCCCACCCGCTTGTGGTCCTGGGCCGGCGGCAGGGCCACGGCCCGGGTGCCGTCGCAGATGGCGAACAGCGAGAACTCGGGGCCGACCATGCACTCCTCGACGACGATGCCGCCGTGCTCGAGCTTGGCCGCGGCATCGGCGATGGCCGCCGTCAGATCTGACGTGACCAGGACGCCCTTGCCGAGGGCCAGGTAGTCGGTCTTCACCACGTAGGGCCCGGACAGCTCGCGCAGGAACGCCTCCGCCGGGCCCGCCTCGGTGAACGACCCGAAGCGAGCCGTGGGCACGCCGCCCTCGGCCAGCAGCGCCTTCATCCACGCCTTCGACCCCTCGAGCTGGCCGCCGTCGGCATTCGGCCCGAACACGGCCTTGCCCTGGGCCCGCAGCCGGTCGCCCACGCCCTCGACCACGTGGTCGTCGGGGCCGAGGACGAACAGGTCGGCGGTGAGGTCGGCAGGTGGGGTCGGCGTCGACCACGGGATGCCGGGGCTGCCCGGGCTCACCACGACCTCGTGACCGGCGCGGTCGAACGCCCAGGCCAGGGCGTGCTCCCGGCCGCCCTTCCCGGTCACGACGACGCGCACGACTACATCACCCGGATGGTCTGCTTGCGCTCCGGCCCGACGCCGACGTAGCCCACCGGCACGCCGCCCTGCTCGGCCAGGAAGAGGATGTAGTCGCGCGCCGCCTTGGGCAGCTCCTCCATCGTCGTGCACCCCGAGGTCTCCGACTGCCAGCCCGGCAGCTCCTCGTAGATCGGCACGGCCTTGTGGAGGTCGGACTGGTGGTACGGCATGTGGGTCACCGTCTTGCCGTCGATCTCGTAGGCCACGCAGACCTTGATCGTCGGCAGAACGTCGAGGATGTCGAGCTTGGTGATGAAGATCTCGGTGAGGCTGTTGAGCCGGGCCGCCTGGCGCAGCATCACGGAGTCGAACCAGCCGGGCCGGCGGCGGCGCTTGGTGTTCACGCCGTACTCGTGCCCCCGGTCGACGAAGCCGTCGCCGATGTCGTCGAACAGCTCGGTGGGGAACGGCCCCGACCCGACTCGGGTCAGGTAGGCCTTGGTGATCCCGATGATCCGGTCGAGGTGCTTCGGGCCGACGCCGGCGCCGGCGCAGGCGCCACCCGCCACCGGGTTCGACGACGTCACGAACGGATACGTGCCGTGGTCGAGGTCGAGGAACGTGGCCTGGGCCCCTTCGAACATGACCTCCTTGCCGGCCTCGAGCGCCTCGTGGATGAGGTGCACGGAGTCGACGATGCGGGGCTCGAGCCGGGGGGCGATCACGCCGAGGTACTCGTCGCAGATGTCGTCGGCCGACGGGCCGAGGCGGTTGTAGACCTTGGCCAGGATCGCGTTCTTCTCCTTGAGGACCACCTCGAGCTTCTCGCGGAAGATCTTGGGGTCGAGGAGGTCCTGCACCCGGAGGCCGACGCGGAGAGCCTTGTCGGCGTAGGTCGGGCCGATGCCGCCCTTGGTGGTGCCGAGCTTGTTCTTGCCGAGGTGGCGCTCGAAGAGCACGTCGAGCTCCTGGTGGTACGGCATCACCAGGTGGGCGTTGCCGCTCACGACCAGGTTCGAGGTGTCGATGCCGCGGGACTCGAGCACGTCGATCTCGCCGAAGAGGATGCGGGGGTCGACGACCACGCCGTTGCCGATCACGTTGACCGTCGACGGGTGCAGCACCCCGCTCGGCACCAGGCGGACGGCGAAGCTCTGCTCGCCCACGACGATCGTGTGGCCCGCGTTGTGGCCGCCCTGGTAGCGGACCACCATGTCGACCTCCTCAGCGAGGATGTCGGTGAGCTTGCCCTTGCCCTCGTCGCCCCACTGCGTTCCTACAACGACGGTCCCCGGCACGTGTGCGCACGCTACTGGACGCGCGGGTGACCAACTTTGTCGCGTTCCCGGCGTCCCGCGCCGGGAACGCGACAACGTTCGGAATCAGTCGGCGAGCATCTTCTGGATGGCCTGGCGGGTCACGCCGAGCTCCCGGGCGATGTCGGCCTGGCTGAAGCCCTCGTCGGCGAGCTCGCGGAGCAGGTCTCGGCGCTGGACCGCCAGGTTGCGAGCGGCCTTCTCGTGCTCGAGGGCCTCCGAGCGCACCTGCCGGACTCGATCGAAGGCGGCGTTGTGGGCATCGGTGGTGGGCTTCATGGTCCCAGTTTGACAACTCCGGGTTGTCATGTCAACTCGGAGTTGTCGCTCAGCGCAGCGAGTAGCGGACCGGGAGCTTCTTGGGCCCGCTGACGAGGCGGGACTGGACGAAGGTGACGTCGCCGTCGAGCTCGATGGAGTCGAGCCGGCCGAGGAGCTCGCGGAAGATGGCCCGGACCTCCATGCGGGCGAGGTGGGCACCCAGGCAGAAGTGGCGGCCGAAGCCGAAGGCCAGGTGGCTCGACGCGTTGGCTCGGGTCACGTCGAGCGTGAACGGGTCGGTGAAGACCTCGTCGTCGCGGTTGGCCGAGGCGTACGACAGCAGCGTGATGTCGCCGGGCTGGAACGTCACGTCGCGGAGGGTGAAGGGCTCGCGGCAGGTGCGGATGAAGTGCTTCACCGGCGAGACGAACCGGATGAGCTCGTCGGCGGCGCCGTCGACCAGCTCGGGGTGGGCCTTCAGCAGGTCGTACTGGTCGCGGTTCTCGAGCAGGGCCAGCAGCCCGCCGGCGATCGAGTTCGACGTGGTGTCGTGCCCGGCCGTGGCGATGATCAGGTAGAAGCCGAACACGTCCATGTCGGGCAGCGGCGCACCGTGCAGCTCGGCGTTGGCGATCACCGAGGCGAGGTCGCCGGTGGGGTTCGACCGCCGGTCGGTGGCCAGCCCGGTGAAGTAGCCGACGAAGTCCATCATCACCTCGAGGACCGTGTGGTCCTCCCCCGCCCGGCCGATGTCGGGGTCCTCGGCGCCGAACAGCTCCTGGGTGAGCTTCAGCATCTTCTGGTGGTCCTCCTCGGGCAGGCCGAGGATCGAGAGGATCACCTGGAGCGGGTAGTGCATGGCGACGTCGTTGGCGAAGTCGCACCGACCCCCCATGCCGGCCATCTTGTCGACGAACTCCTTGGCCAGCTCGTCGACCCGGTCCTGCATCTTCTTGACGTTGCCGGGCTTGAACCAGTCGTTCACCAGCGCCCGGTGGTCGCGGTGCTCCTCGCCGTCCATCTGCACCAGGCTCTTCATGGTGGCGGCCTGGCCCTCGTTGGCGTCCATGTCCTTGCGAGGGGCGAGGGCGGGCGTCGGCTCGTTGGTGAAGATCTCGGAGTTCCGCTCGATCTCCATCACGTCGGCGTGCTTGGTGATGGCCCAGAAGTCGCGGTAGTCGGGCAGCGACACCTTGGAGATCGGCGCCTCGGCCCGCAGGCGCGCCGCGGTGGCGTGCCAGGCAACGGGGTCGGCGTAGGCGGACGGCTCGGCGAAGATCCGGCCGGCGTTCTCGAGGTCAGACGCGATGTCGGTCACGCCCGATAGTGAAGCGCGTTGCCTAGAACGCCGCTCGTCGTCGGCCGGCCCCCCACGGGCGGGGAGGATGGGCCGGTTCGCGTTCGCGCCCGGCGGTCAGCCCTTGCGGAGCTCGGTGTCGTCGCCGTCCGCGGTGACGTCGACGACCACGATCTCGCCCTCGTTGAAGGTGCCGTCGAGCAGCTGGAGGGCGAGCTTGTCGCCGATCTTCTGCTGGAGCAGCCGCTTCAGCGGGCGGGCGCCGAACACCGGGTCGAAGCCCTGCTTGGCCAGCAGCAGCTTGGCCGCCGGGGTCACCTCGAGGGTGAGGCGGCGGGCCGTGACCCGCTTGGCCAGGCTCTCGAGCTGGATGTCGACGATGGTGACCAGGTCCTCCTCGGTGAGCGACCGGAAGCGGACGATGTCGTCGATGCGGTTGACGAACTCGGGCTTGAAGAAGTCGCGCGGGTCGCCGGCCAGGTTCGACGTCATGATCAGCACGGCGTTGGTGAAGTCGACCGTGCGGCCCTTGCCGTCGGTGAGGCGGCCGTCGTCGAGGAGCTGGAGCAGGACGTTGAACACGTCGGGGTGGGCCTTCTCGATCTCGTCGAGCAGCACGACGGCGTAGGGCCGGCGCCGCACCGCCTCGGTGAGCTGGCCGCCCTCGTCGTAGCCGACGTAGCCGGGAGGCGCCCCGATGAGCCGGGCCACGGAGTGCTTCTCCATGTACTCCGACATGTCGATGCGCGTGACGGCCTTCTCGTCGTCGAAGAGGAACTCGGCCAGCGAGCGGGCCAGCTCCGTCTTGCCCACGCCCGTAGGGCCGAGGAAGAGGAACGAACCGATGGGCCGGTTGGGGTCGGACAGGCCGGCCCGGCTCCGGCGGATGGCGTTGGCCACGGCCCGGACGGCTTCCTCCTGGCCGACGACCCGGCTGGCCAGCACGTCCTCCATGCGCACCAGCTTCTGGACCTCCCCCTCCATGAGCCGGCTGACGGGCACGCCCGTCCACTTGCTCACGACCTCGGCGACGTCCTCCTCGTCGACCTCCTCCTTCAGCATCCGGTGGCCGGACTGGAGGCCGTCGAGCTTCTTGGTGGCCTCGTCGATCTTGCGCTCGAGCTCGGGGAGCTGGCCGTAGCGGATCTCGGCGGCCCGCTCGAGGTCGGTCTCGCGCTCGACCTCGCCGCGCTTCTGCTCCAGCTCCTCCTTGAGCGACTGGATCGTGGTGATGGCCTCCTTCTCGCCCTGCCAGTGGGCCATCATCCCGTCGGACTGCTCGCGCAGGTCGGCGAGCTCCTTCTCGAGCGCGGCCAGCCGCTCGGCCGACGCCGCGTCGGTCTCCTTGGCCAGCGCCACCCGCTCGATCTCGAGCTGGCGGATGCGGCGCTCGACGACGTCGATCTCCGTCGGCAGCGAGTCGATCTCGATGCGCAGCCGCGAGGCGGCCTCGTCCATGAGGTCGATGGCCTTGTCGGGCAGGAAGCGCCCGGTGAGGTAGCGGTCGGACAGCACGGCGGCGGCCACGAGGGCGGCGTCCTGGATGCGGACGCCGTGGTGCACCTCGTAGCGCTCCTTGAGGCCGCGCAGGATGGCGATGGTGTCCTCGACCGAGGGCGGCGCCACGTAGACCTGCTGGAACCGACGCTCGAGGGCCGGGTCGGTCTCGATGTGCTTGCGGAACTCGTCGAGGGTGGTGGCCCCGACCATGCGCAGCTCACCCCGGGCCAGCATCGGCTTGAGCATGTTGCCGGCGTCCATGGCGCCCTCGGCCGCACCTGCGCCGACGACGGTGTGGAGCTCGTCGATGAACGTGATGACCTGGCCGTTCGAGTCGACGATCTCCTTGAGCACGGCCTTGAGCCGCTCCTCGAACTCGCCGCGGTACTTCGCGCCGGCCACCATCGAGGCGAGGTCGAGGCTGATGACCCGCTTGTCCTTGAGGCCTTCGGGCACGTCACCCTCGACGATGCGCCGGGCGAGGCCCTCGACGATGGCGGTCTTGCCCACGCCGGGCTCGCCGATGAGCACGGGGTTGTTCTTGGTGCGCCGGGACAGCACCTGGATCACCCGGCGGATCTCCTCGTCCCGGCCGATGACCGGGTCGAGCTTGCCGTCCCGGGCCGCCTGGGTGAGGTCCCGGCCGTAGCGCTCGAGGGCCTGGTAGCTCTCCTCCGGGTTCTGGCTGGTGACCCGGTGGCTGCCCCGCACGCTCTTCAGGGCTTCGAGCAGATCCTCCCGGCTGACCCGCAGCTGCTCGGACATGGCCAAAAGGACGTGCTCGAT
>JAODBP010000215.1 GCA_025464025.1 Actinomycetes bacterium
CGCGCTGCGCCACGAGGACGATGACGAGGTGGTGCTGGTCGCCCAGTCGCAGACCCGCGAGACGATCGAACTGACCCGAGGCGAGCTGCGCGAGGAGGTCGCCCGGGTCCGCGCCGGGCTGCGGCGACTCGGGGTCGGCCCTGGCGATCGGGTTGCCGGATACCTGGCGAACATGCCGGAGGCCGTGATCGGGCTGCTGGCGAGTGCGAGCCTGGGCGCGATCTGGTCGACCTGTCCGCCGGAGTTCGGCATCCAGAGCGTGCTGGACCGCGTCGAGCAGATCGACCCCAAGGTCCTCCTGGTCGTCGACGGCTACAAGTACGGCAAGAAGTCCGTCGAGCGCCTGTCGGAGATCGAGGCCATCCGCGCCTCGCTGCCCGGCCTGAAGGCCGTCGTCTCGATCCCCTACCGCGACGAGTCCGAGCAGCGCGTCCCCGACGCGATGAGCTGGGACGAGCTCCGCGAGCACACCGCGCCGATGGCCTACGAGCCGGTGCCGTTCGACCATCCCCTCTACGTCCTCTATTCCTCGGGAACCACCGGCCTGCCCAAGGCCATCGTCCACGGCCACGGCGGCGTGCTGCTCGAGCACTGCAAGACCCTTGGGCTGCAACATGATCTCGGTCCGGGCGATCGTTTCTTCTGGTTCTCGACCACCGGCTGGATGATGTGGAACCTCCTCGTCTCCGGGCTCTGCGTCGGCACCACGATCGTGCTGTTCGACGGCGACCCGGCGTGGCCCGACCTCGGCGCCCTCTGGCGCATGGCGGCCGAGGCCGGCGTGACCGTGTTCGGCGCCAGCGCGCCGTTCCTGCTGTCGTGCCGCAAGGTCGGTCTCGACCTCGCCTCGTGCGGCGACCTCTCGGCGATCCGGTCGGTCGGGTCGACCGGCGCCCCGCTCCCGGCCGAGGGGTTCGAGTGGGTCTACGAGCAGCTCCCCCACGTGTGGCTCACCTCGCCGAGCGGCGGCACCGACGTGTGCACCGCGTTCGTCGGCGGCAGCCCGCTCGTCCCCGTGGTGTCGGGTGAGATCAGCTGCCGGTACCTGGGCGCCCGGGTCGAGGCCTTCGAGGACGACCAGCGCTCGCTCGTCGGCGAGCAGGGCGAGCTGGTGGTCACCGCGCCGATGCCATCGATGCCGGTCGCCTTCTGGGGCGACGCCGACGGCACTCGGCTCCGCGACGCCTACTTCTCGCGGTTCCCCGGCGTCTGGTGCCACGGCGACTGGATCACGATCACCGAGCGGGGCTCGTGCGTGATCACCGGCCGGTCCGACGCCACCCTCAACCGGGGTGGCGTGCGGCTGGGCACGAGCGAGTTCTACGCCGTGGTGGAGGCCATCCCCGGCATCGTCGACAGCCTGGTCGTGCACCTCGAGGACCCGGAGGGCGGGGCCGGGCGGCTGCTGCTCTTCGTCCGGCTCGACGATGGCGTCCAGCTCGACGACGAGCTGCGCCGGCAGATCGGCGCCGAGCTGCGGGCCACGCTGTCACCCCGCCACGTGCCCGACGAGGTCCACGCCGTCCCGGCCATCCCCCGCACCCACTCGGGCAAGAAGCTCGAGGTGCCGGTGAAGCGCATCCTCGGGGGCGCCCCGCCGGCGAGCGTGGCCAGCCCCGGCGCCCTCGCCGACCCCACCGCCCTCGACGCCTTCGTCGCCTTCGCCTCCCACTGACCGGCTCGCGTCGGAGGACGCGTGGTCAGGGCCGGCCGGCGTGCGGCACGTCGACCGGGTGGACCAGGACGACACCGTCCGACGCGCCGCTCGGGCCGTACTGGTTGGCCACGACGTACAGCGTGCGACCGTCGTCGCCGCCGAGCATGCACGAGAAGCAGCCGCGGTCGGCCGTGACCGTGTCCAGCACCTCGCCGCCTTCGGCGACCCGAGTGCAGCGCTGCCCCGGGACGCTGGCGTACCAGATCGCCCCTTCGGCGTCGGCGCAGATGCCGTCCGGCGCCGAGCCCGGGCCGAGGTCGGCCCAGATGCGCCGGTCCACCAGCTCGCCGGCGTCCGTGATCGTCCAGGCCGTCAGCCGGTCGGCGTGCGACTCGGCGAGCACGAGCGTGTCCTCACCGAGGACGACCAACCCGTTCGGGAACCACACGTCGTCGGCGACCTGCCGGCTGCTCCCGTCGGGCAGCACGACGCTGACGGTCCCGGGCTTGGAGTCCTCCCAGGGCATGGAACCCGGCATGTCCACCCACGCCCGGCCCGCGGCATCCACGACGATCTCGTTGAAGGGCTGCCCGGTCGCGCCATACGGCTCCAGGTCCGGCCCGGCGACCAACCCCACCGGCGTGGTCGCGACGAGCCGACCGTCGGGAAGCCAGTCGATCGAGAACGGCAACCCCTCCACCCGCGCCACCACCTCGCGGCTCCCGTCGGCGTCGAAGGCCAGCACCTCACCGGCCAGCCAGTCGCACATCCAGAAGCGGCCGTCGTGCCACCGCGGGGACTCGCCCATCTGCAACCCGGTCGCGAAGATCTCAGCCATGCCCGACCAGACGCCCGCTGCCGTGGAGACTCATCGGTCCTGCTCGTCCGTGTGCTCTCAGAAGACCTCGGCGGGGAGGAGGTCGAGGTCGGTGGCGCCGGCGGTGATGGCCGGCAGCAGGCCGGTGGCGTGGGGCACGACCTGCTCGAGGAAGTAGCGGGCCGACACCTCCTTCGCCGCGAAGAACATGTCGCTCCCGGCCAGGGGTCGGCTGGCCAGGGCCTGGCGGGCGAGGAGCCAGCCGCCGACCGTGACGGCGAGCAGCCGGAGGTACGGCGTCGCCCCGGCGAGGGCGTCGCGCTGGTGCTTCGACCACGCCGTGCGGAGCCAGTCGGAGGCCTGCTCGCCGGCGTCGGCCGCGGCGGCCAGGTGCCGGCCCGACGGACCACCGACCTCGCCGGCCGTGGCCCGCACCTCGGCGAGCAGGGCGGCGACGGCCCGGCCGCCGTCGGCGTTGAGCTTGCGGCCCACGAGATCGATGGCCTGCACGCCGTTGGTGCCCTCGTAGATGGCGGTGATGCGGACGTCGCGCTCGTGCTGCTCGATCCCCGTCTCCCGGATGAAGCCCATGCCGCCGACGACCTGGGTGGCCAGCCGGGCGACCTCGGCGCCGGTGTCGGTGCACCACGCCTTGGTGAGCGGGGTCAACAGGTCGGCGAGGGCGGCGTCGCCCTGGTCGGTGGCCAGCGCGGTGCGGTAGGCCAGCAGGCGCATGGCCTCGATGTGGCTCCGCATGTGGAGCACCATCCGGCGGACGTCGGGGTGCTCGATGATCGGCGACCCGGGCGCCCCGCCGGCCACCCGGCCCTGCACCCGCTCCTTGGCGTAGGCGACGGCTCCTTGGTAGGCGCGGGTCGCCACGCCGAGCCCTTCCACGCCGACCGAGAGCCGGGCGTTGTTCATCATCGTGAACATGGCGGCCATGCCCCCGTGGGGCGGGCCGATCAGCTCGGCGACGGCACCGTCGAACTGCATCGTGCAGGTGGGCGAGGCGTGGATGCCCATCTTGTGCTCGATGCCGATGCAGCGCACGGCGTTGCGGGTCCCGTCGGGCAGGACCTTCGGGATCAGGAAGCAGGAGATCCCCTTCGTCCCGGCCGGGGCGTCGGGCAGGCGGGCCAGCACGACGTGGACGATCTGCTCGGTGAGGTCGTGCTCGCCGTAGGTGATGAAGATCTTCTGCCCGGTGACCCGGTACGTGCCGTCGACGGCTGGGTCGGCCCGGGTGACCAGGGCGCCGACGTCGGACCCGGCTCCCGGCTCGGTGAGGATCATCGAGCCGGTGCACTCGCCGCTCGTCAGCGCCGGGAGGTAGCGGTCCTGCTGCTCGGCCGTGCCGTAGCGCTGGAGGAGGTGGACCCCGCCCTGGGTCAGCATCGGGCACAGGGCGAAGGCGACCGACGCCGCGTTCAGCTCCTCCTGCATCGCCGTGGTCACCAGCCAGGGGAACCCGCCCCCGCCGAACTCGGTGCGGAACGAGACGCTGTTCCAGCCGGCGGCGACGTACTTGGCGTAGGCGTCCTTCCACCCCGGCGCGGTGGTGACCGCGCCGGTGGCCCCGTCGAAGCGCACCCCGGCGACGTCGCCCGGCTGGTTGAGCGGGGCCACGACCTCGGCGCAGAAGCGACCGAACTCGGCGACCAGCTCGACCATCGTGTCCTGGTCGCCCACCGCGCCGGCCCCGACGACGTCGAGGGCGAAGGCGATGTCGCGGACGGGCGGGTCGTAGGGCGTGGGCACGTCAGCCGTACTGGTGGAAGCCGCGGCCCGACTTCCGGCCGAGGAGGCCGGCGTCGACCATGCGCGACAGCATCGGCGGCGGGGCGTAGAGCGGCTCCTTGAACTCCTCGTACATCGACTGGGCCACCGCCATCACGGTGTCGAGGCCGATGAGGTCGCTGAGGGCGAGCGGCCCGAGGGGGTGGGCGCAGCCCTGCACCATGCCCTCGTCGATGTCGGCCGCGGTGGCGAACCCCGACTCCAGCATCCGGATGGCCGACAGCAGGTACGGGATCAGCAGGGCGTTCACGACGAAGCCGGCCCGGTCCTGCGAGCGGATCACGTGCTTGCCGAGCGAGGAGGCGAACGTCGTCGCCTCGTCGATGACCCCGGGCGAGGTCAGCAGCGACGGCACCAGCTCGACGAGCGGCAGCACCGGCACCGGGTTGAAGAAGTGGATGCCGATGACCTGCTCGGGCCGGCCGGTGGCCATGGCCAGCTTCATGATCGGGATCGACGAGGTGTTCGACGCCAGCACGGCATCGCTCGCCTCGACCCACTTGTCGATGGTCCGGAACGTCTCGAGCTTCAGGTGCTCGACCTCGGGCACGGCCTCGACCACGAGCTGCCGGTCGGCGAGGGCATCGGGCTCCCACGTGAAGCGGATCGCCTCGAACGTGCGGACGCGGTCCTCCTCCGAGAGCTTCCCCCGCCGGACGGCCTGGGCCAGCGACGTGTCGACGCGGGACCGCCCGGCCTCGACGGCCGGCTCGTCCATCTCCAGCACGACCACGTCGAGGCCGTTCCGCGCCGCCACCTCGGCGATGCCGGAGCCCATCAGGCCGCAGCCGATGACCCCGACCCGGGTGATGTCAGCCACGGCCGAGGAGCATGTTGGCGATGGCCGTGGCATCGGGGAACGAGCCGGTCACACCCGACGCCATGTAGCCGACGTCGCTCACGACCGTCTGGCCGCTGATCGATCGGGCCGCGTCGCTGCACAGGTAGACGAGCGGGAAGGCCTGCTCGAGCGGCGTCGACGCCTCGATGCCGGTGTCGGCCCGGTAGTCGGCGCCGAAGCCCAGCCACATGTCCTTGTTGGCCAGGGCGAGCGGCGTCTCGGTGGGGCCGGGGCAGATGGCGTTGATGCGGATGCCCTGCTTCAGGAGCAGGTGGGCCTGGCTGGCGACGTAGGCGCAGACCGCCTGCTTCATGTGGAAGTAGTCGGCCCAGCCCTGCTGCTCGACCCAGGCCACCGAGTCGTCCCAGTCGGTGATGGCCAGGAGCTCCTTGAGCGTGTCGAGGCTCGACTCCCAGCCCAGGCCGGCGGCCGACGAGATGAAGCCGATCGCCGCGCCCCGCCCGAGCATCCCGGAGGCGAGCATGCGGTTGACCATGTGGCGGTGGCCGATGAAGTTGATGCGCTCGATCCCGGGCGTGCCGTCGGCCACGCCGGCGCACGAGAACAGGGCGTGCACCGGTCCGCCGCACTCGTCGACGGCCGACTCGATCGACGCCCGGTCGGCCAGGTTCACGTGGATGGCCTTCGCCCCGGCCAGCGTCACCTCGGCGTAGTCCATGACCACCACCTCGGCCCCGGCGTCGAGCAGCAGCTCGGCCGCCGCCGCACCCATGCCGGTGGCACCACCGACGACGAGCACGCGCTTGCCGTCGTACCGGAACGCATCGAACAGTCCCATGTGCACTCTCTCCTTGTGTCGTGGTGGCGGTCAGGCGACGACGCCGCGGACCTTGAGGTCGACGATCGTGTCCCAGTCGAGCCCGAGCTCGGCGAGGATCGCATCGCCATGTTCGTTGAACTCCGGCGCCCGCGTCGGCACGGCGGGCTGCTCGTCGTACTGGACGGGCGCGGCAACGAGCCGGAACGGCGTGCCGTTGGCCGTCTCACACGCCTGGAGGTAGCCGTTGGCCACGGTCTGCGGGTCCTCGGCCGCCTCGAGCGTGTCCTGCACCACGGCCCACTGGCCGACGAAGGAGGCGAGCCGGTCGCGCCACTCGTCGAGGGTGGCCGAGGCGAACACGTCGTCGAGGATGGCGATGGCATCGACGTTGTTGGCCAGGAGCGTGGCGTGGTCGGCGAAGCGGGGGTCGGTGGCCAGCTGGGGCCGACCGATGACCTCGCAGAGCGGCGGCCAGTACTTGCCGGCCTGGAGGCAGGTGAAGGCGAGCGTGCGCCCGTCCTTCGTCACGTAGTTCCGCGAGATCGGGTTGCTGCCCATCTGGCTCGCCGGCGGCGGCGTCCACGGGATGCCGAGGACGAGCGACAGGGCCATGGCCTGGCCCATGGCCCACAGGCCGGTGCCGAGCAGCGACACGTCGACCACGGTCGCCTCGCCGGTGCGCTCCCGGTGGAAGAGGGCGCCCATGATCCCGCCGGCGATCGTCATGGCGCCGATCGAGTCGCCGAAGCCGGGGGCGGGCGGCACGGGGACGAGGTCGTACTCCGGGCGCTGGGCGCCGACGGCCACGCCGGAGCGGGCCCAGAACGCGAGGGCGTCGTAGGAGCCCTTGTCGGCATCGGGCCCCCGCTCGCCCTGGCCGGTGCCGCGCACGTAGATGATGTTCGGGTTGTGGGCGCGGATGTCGTCGACCCCGACCTTGAGCTTGGCCCGGACGCCCGGCAGCTTGTTGGTGAGGAACACGTCGGACGTGGCCGCCAGCTTGTGCAGGATGTCGAGCCCGTCCGGGGCGGTGAGGTCGAGGGCCAGGCTCCGCTTGCCTCGGTTGGAGTGCTCGAGCAGGGCGTGCACGTCGCTCGGCACGATCGCCAGGCCGGTGGAGGCCAGGCCCCGCATGGCGTCACCCCGCTCGACGTGCTCGATCTTGATGACCTCGGCGCCCCAGTCGGCGAGCAGCGCCGACGCCGCCGGCACGAACGTGTGCTCGGCCACCTCGAGGACGCGGACGCCCTGCAGGATCGCGGTCATGCGGTCACCTCTCGCTCGTGTTCCCCCGACGTCGGCTTTTCGACATCGACGTCGATTCTGAGCGTAGTGGCTCTAGGCGCCGGCTGCCTCGAGCCCGAGGGCGTTCACGAAGAGCCTCGTCACCTGGTCGACGGCCACCTCGACGGTGCACTCGACGGCGCCCTGCACCAGCCACAGCTCGGCGAACCGGTAGGTGAGGGCGCCGAGGGCGGCGGCGGTCAGCTCGGGGTCGAGCGAGGTGTCGGCCAGCTTCCGGAGCTGGAGCTGCCGGATCGAGTCGGCCATCTGCTTGCCGTAGCGCGCGTGGCGGGCCATCCGGACCGCGTTGACCTGCTCGTCGTAGCGGGAGACCTGCTCGATCACGCCCATCATCCGGGCCTCGGCCTGGTAGCTCTCGAAGTGGAGCCGGATGGCCTCGCGGATGCGCTCGTGGGGCGGGGTGGTCGATCCGGGGGCCAGCACCACCTCGGTGAGCGGCGCGCTGAGCTGCTCGTCGACCACCTCGGCGACCTCCCGGAACACCTGCTCCTTGGAATCGAAGTAGTGGTAGAAGGAGCCGTGGGACAGCCCGGCCCGCTCGGCGATGTCGGAGATGCGGGCGTCGAGGAAGCCGGTCTCCTCGAAGACCTGCTTGGCGGCGTTGAGGAGGCGGGCCCGGGTCTGGACGCCCTTGCGCGAGCGGGGGCCGCTGGGCTTCTCGCGCTCGACCGGTGCGACTGACGCCACGCCCCTGCTCCTCCCGTGCGGTCGACCAACGGTACAGGCGGTGTGCGAAGCTGACATCGATGTCAATAACGGCCGATGGGGTGATCAGCCACGGGCGACGGATCGGCCAGCTGGCCGCGGAGCGACCCGAGGAGCCGGCGTACCGGCACGTCGCGATCGACGGCACCGAGACGACCTGCACGTGGGCCGAGCTGCACCGGCGCTCGGCCCAGCTCGCCGGCGCCCTCGCCGCCCGCGGCGTCGGGGTGGGCGATCGGGTCGGGATCGGGCTGCGCAACTCGCCCCAGTTCGTGCTCGGGGCGTTCGCGGCGTGGAAGCTCGGCGCCGTGCCGGTGCCGGTCCGGTGGGACGTCCCCGACTGGGAGCTGCACCGGGTGCTCGAGGTCATCGACCCCCGCGTCCACCTCGCGGCCGACGACCTGCCGTGGATCGACGCCACCGCCGACCTCGACGTGCCCGACCTGCCGGACGCCGTCTCGCCCCAGGCGAACGGCATCTGCAGCAGCGGCTCGACCGGCGCGCCCAAGGTGATCCTGACCGAGCGCCCGGCCGTCTTCGACCCGACCTTCGCCACGCCGATCATCGAGACCTGGAACCCGGTCGCCCGCCCGCAGACGATCCTCGTGCTGGCGCCGATGTACCACACCAACGGGTTCGCCACGCTGTCGAACATGCTCGCCGGCGACCGGCTCGTGGTGCTCGAGAAGTTCGACGCCGCCCGCGCCGTCGACGTCGTCGAGCGCCACCGGGTGTCGACGTTCACGGCCACCCCGACGATGCTCCAACGCATCGCCGACCTCCCCGGGATCGACGACCGCGACCTGTCGAGCCTCGTCTGGATCCTCCAGGGCGCGGCACCGATGCCGCCGTCGCTCGTCCACCGCTGGGACCACTTGGTCGGCGCCGAGCGCATCGTCATGGCCTACGGCATGACCGAGGGCCTGGGGATCACCGCCCTGCGGGGCGACGAGTGGATGACCCACCGGGGCAGCGTCGGGCGGGGCCACCGCGGCACCGAGGTGCGCATCTACGACACCGACGGCGCCGAGCTGCCGACCGGCGAGCTGGGCGAGATCTACCTCCGGTCCCCCATGCACGACGGGTACCGGTACCTCGGCGGCGCCCCGCTGCTCCGGGGCACCGACGACGGCTTCCAGACCGCGGGCGACCTCGGGTACCTCGACGACGACGGGTTCCTCTACCTCGTCGACCGGCGGGTCGACATGATCATCACCGGCGGGGCCAACGTGTACCCGGCCGAGGTCGAGTCGGCCCTCATCGACCACCCCGACATCGCCGACGTGGTCGTGATCGGGCTGCGCGACCCCGAGTGGGGGCGCCGGGTCCACGCCATCGTCGAGCCGGCCGATCCGGGCGCGCCGCCGACGGCCGAGGACGTCATCGCTTACGCCAAGAGCCGGCTGGCCGCCTACAAGGTGCCCAAGACCGTCGAGCTGGTCGACGCCATCCCCCGCAGCGCGGCCACCAAGGTCAACCGCGGCGCCCTCGTCGAAGCCCGCGGCGGCTGACCCGCCGGTTCTCGGGCCCAAACCGTGCGGGTCCCGCACGGTTTGGGCCCGAGAACCACTACGGCGCGGGGACCTCGATGACGAGGGCGGTGGCCATGCCGCCGCCGGCGCACATGGCGGTCACGCCGATGCCGCCGCCGCGACGGCGCAGCTCGTGGATCGTCGTCATGACCATGCGGGCGCCCGTCATGGCGATGGGGTGGCCGAGGCTGCACCCGCTGCCGAGGACGTTGACCAGCTCGTCGTCGATCCCGAGGGCGCGGGCGGCGGCGATCGGCACCGAGGCGAACGCCTCGTTGATCTCCCACAGGGCAACGTCACCGACCGACAGCCCGGCCCGCTCGAGCGCCTTGGGGATGGCGGTGATCGGTGCCAGCCCGGTGTCGGCCGGGGCCACGCCGGCCGAGGCCCACGACCGCACGACGGCGAGGGGCTCGAGGCCGAGCTGCTGGCCGAGGTTGCGGTCGGCGAGCACCATGGCGCCCGCACCGTCGTTGATGCCGGCGGCGTTGCCGGCCGTGATGCTGAAGCCCTCGATCTCGGGGTGCAGCGGCTTGAGCGATGCCAGCTTCTCCAGGGTGGAGCCCCGGCGGGGGTGCTCGTCGACCGCGAACGTCACCGTCGACCCGTCACGGCGGGTCACCTCGATCGGGAAGATCTCGTCGTCGAAGGCGCCGCGGTCGATCCCGGCGACGGCCCGCTCGTGGGACCGGAGGGCCCAGGCGTCGAGGTCCTCGCGGGAGATGCCCGCGCTCGTCGCCGCGTTCCACCCGACCGTGATCGACATGTCCAGGTTGGGCGCCTCGGCCGTGTTCCGGTGGGAGGGCGACATCCAGTCCTCCCAGTCGTCCGTCCCTGGCACCCGGCGGCTGTCCCGGGGCGAGGTCGACGACGACTGGGTGCCACCGGCGACGACGACGCGGTCCATGCCGGCCATGATCGAGGCGGCCGCGACCTGCACGGCGCCGAGGCTCGACGCGCAGTGCCGGTTGTTGGCCATGCCGGGTGCGTTGACCAGGCCGGCCTCCAGGGCGGCGTAGCGGGCGATGACGCCGCCGCCGTAGAGCGACTCGCTCAGCACCACGTCGTCGACGAGGGCGGGATCGATGCCGGCCCGGCGGACGGCCTCGGCCACGGCGCGGGTGCCCAGGTCCAGGGCGTCGACGTCGACGAGCGACCCCTTGAACGCCGTGCCGATCGCGGTGCGGGCGGTCGAGACGATCACGGCCTCGTTCGCCATCAGGCCGTGACCTCCACGCCCATGAGCCCGGCGAGGTTGCCGCCCATGATCTTCGCCGTGTCGTCGTCCGACAGCCCCGGGGGCAGGTGCTCGAGGTACGAGCACGGATCGGCCAGGCCCTCCGGGTGCGGGAAGTCGGAGCCGAACAGGAGGTGGTCGGCGCCGAGCGCCCCGATGAGCGCCTGGATGTCGTCCTCGTGGAACGGGCTCACCCACACGTTGCGCTTGAACGCGGCGATCGGCTCCTCGTCGAAGGCGTGGGGCATCCTCCGGTAGGTCTCGGCCAGGTTCTCGAGGAAGGGCAGGACCCAGGTCCCGCCGTTCTCGACGGCGGCGATCTTCAGGGCGGGGAAGCGGGTGAGCAGGCCGTGGCAGACGACGGCGGACATGGTGTCGGTGATCGGCCGGTCGTGCGACGTCATCATGCGGAACGCGTCGGGCCGGAACGGCAGCATCTCCTGCGGACCGGTCCAGTCGCCCTGGTAGCGCGAGTAGCCGCTGTCGGACGCATGCATCGAGACGAGGATCCCCGACTCCTCGACCCGCTTCCAGAACGGGTCGAACTCCTCGAAGCCGAACGACCGGGAGCCGCCGAAGCCGGGCACCGGCGCCGGGCGGATGAGGATCGTCTTCGCCCCTCGCTCGAGCACCCACTCGAGCTCCTTGATGGCCTCCTCCACGATCGGCAGCGTGATCACCGGCGTGGAGAAGATCCGGCCCTCGTAGTCGAACTGCCAGGTCTCGTACAGCCACTCGTTGAGGGAGTGGATGACGGCGTGGGTGGCCTTGGGGTCGTCGCGCAGGCGCTCCTCGAGGAGGCTGGCCAGCGTCGGGAACATGAGCGTGCGGTCGACGCCCAGCTCGTCCATCAGCTCGAGGCGGGGAGCCGGCTCGCGGAACGCCGGGATGCACTTCATCGGGTCACCGATGATCTCGCGGTACGACTTCCCCTCCGGGTTGCCGTCGCGGAAGTAGGCCTCCTGGGCCCCGGGCCGGGCCACGACGTCGAACGTCGGGTTCGGGATGTAGTCGCTGATCGTGCCCCGGACGACGATCTTGGTCCGGCCCCGCACGTCGACGTAGTCGATGACGCTCTTGTACCGGTCGGGCAGGTGGCGGGTGAACGCGTCCTGGGTCTCGTACAGGTGGTTGTCGGCGTCGAACACGGGGAAGTCGCACGAACGGGCCATGCCAGCGAACGTACGAGTTTCTGACAGCGACGTCAATATTGGCTAACGTGGTGTCGGGAGAGAGCGGACGTCCAGTTCGCTCGCGTGTGCAGGGGGAGCGGCCGCGTGGCTGAGATGCCGAAGGTGAACCCCGAGTCGAGGATGCTCATCGACGGGAAGCTCGTCGAGTCGTCGACCGGCGCGACCTTCACCAACGTGAACCCGGCCACCGAAGCGGTGCTCGGCGAGGTCAGCGACGCGTCCACCGACGACATGCACCGAGCGATCGACGCCGCTCGCCGGGCCTTCGACGACACCGACTGGTCGACGAACCGGGCCTTCCGCAAGCAGTGCCTCGAACAGCTCCAGGACGCGCTGGAGGCCGAGCGCGAGGAGCTGCGCGAGCAGCTCATCCTCGAGGTCGGCACGCCCCGCATGCTCACCAACGGCCCGCAGCTCGACGCCCCGCTCGAGCACGCCATCAAGTACCCGGCCAAGCTCATCGACGAGTACCCGTGGGAGGTCGACCTCCCCGACGCCGTCAACATCCAGGGCAACCTCGACAGCCGCCGCATCGTCAAGGTGCCAGCCGGCGTCGTCGGTGCGATCACCCCGTGGAACTTCCCGTTCGAGGTGATCATCAACAAGCTGGCCCAGGCCCTGGCCACCGGCAACACCATGGTGCTGAAGCCGGCGCCCGACACGCCGTGGAACGCCACGCTGCTGGGCCGCATCATCGCCGAGCGCACCGACATCCCGCCCGGCGTGGTCAACGTCGTCACCGCGTCAGACCACTTCGTCGGCGAGGAGCTCACGCTGTCGCCGAAGGTCGACCTCATCTCCTTCACCGGCTCGACCAAGGTCGGCCAGCGGATCATGGAGAAGGGCGCCGCCACCATGAAGCGGCTGTTCCTCGAGCTCGGCGGCAAGTCGGCCACGATCGTGCTCGACGACGCCGACCTCGGCACGGCGGCGATGATGGGCCTCGCCGTCTGCACCCACGGCGGCCAGGGCTGCGCCATCCCGACCCGGATGCTGCTCCCCCGCTCCCGCTACGACGAGGGCGTCGAGCTGCTCACCCAGTTCATGAACGCCGTGCCCTACGGCGACCCGCAGCGACCCGACGTGCTCCAGGGCCCGCAGATCTCGGCCAAGCAGCGCGAGCGGGTGCTCGGCTACATCGCCAAGGGCGTCGAGGAGGGGGCCAAGCTCGTGCTCGGCGGTGGTCGCCCGGCGCAGCTCGACAAGGGCTGGTACGTCGAGCCGACGCTGTTCGTCGACGTCGAGAGCTCGATGACCATCGCCCAGGAGGAGATCTTCGGGCCGGTGCTCGTGGTCATCCCGTTCGACGGCGACGACGACGCCGTGCGCATCGCCAACGACAGCATCTACGGCCTGGGCGGCGCCATCTTCTCCGGCAGCCTCGAGCGCTCGATGGCCGTGGCCAAGCGGGTCCGCACCGGCACGCTCAGCATCAACGGCGGCGCCGGCTACGGCGCCGACCTGCCGTTCGGCGGGTTCAAGCAGAGCGGGGTCGGTCGCCAGAACGGCGTCGCCGGCTTCGACCAGTACCTCGAGACCACGTCCATGGCCTGGCCCGCGGCAGCGAAGACACAGCCCGCTTCGTGAACAAGGAGACCTCAATGCAGATGGACGACATGATCCTGGTCAGCATCGACGACCACATGATCGAGCCGCCGGACATGTTCAAGAACCACGTGCCGGCGAAGTGGGCGGACTCGGTGCCGAAGGTGATCCGCAACGCCACGACCGGCGTCGACGAGTGGCACTTCCAGGGCAACGCCACGTCGACCCCGTTCGGCATGGCCGCCACCGTCGGCTGGCCCAAGGAGGAGTGGGGCTTCAACCCCGGCTCCTACTCCGAGCTGCGCCCCGGCTGCTTCGACGTCCACCAGCGCGTGCGCGACATGGACGCCAACGGGATCCTCGCCTCGATGAACTTCCCGACGATGGCCGGGTGGAACGCCCGCACCTTCGCCGAGGGCGACGACAAGGAGCTCGGGCTGATCATGCTCCGGGCCTACAACGACTGGGCCATCGAGGAGTGGGCCGGCGCCTACCCCGGCCGGTTCATCCCGCTGGGCATGGTGCCGATGTGGGACGTCGACCTGGCCGTCGACGAGATCCACCGGGTGGCGAAGAAGGGGTGCCGGTCGATCAGCTTCCTCGAGACGCCCCACGTGCAGGGCTACCCGAGCTTCCTCTCCGGCTACTGGGACCCGATGATGCAGGCGCTGTGCGACGAGAACATGGTGCTCTCGCTCCACATCGGCGCCGGGTTCGAGGTCATCCGGCGCCCCCCGGAGGCTCCGGTCGACCACCTGATGGTGCTGGCCTGCCAGATCAGCGCCATCGCCGCGCAGGACCTGCTGTTCGGCCCGACCCTGCGGCGCTTCCCCGACCTGCGGGTGGCGTTGTCGGAGGGCGGCATCGGCTGGATCCCCTTCTACCTCGACCGCATCGACCGCCACTACACGAACCAGGAGTGGCTCAACGACGAGGACACGTTCGGCGGCAAGCTCCCGTCCGAGGTCTTCCGCGACCACTTCCTCGCCTGCTTCATCACCGACCCGTCGGGCCTCGAGGCCCGCCACCGCATCGGCCTCGACATCATCGCCTGGGAGTGCGACTACCCCCACACCGACACGACGTGGCCCGAGTCGCCGGAGTTCGCCTGGAAGGAGTTCCAGGGCGCGAGCTGCTCGCCCGAGGAGATCCACCAGATGACCTGGGAGAACTCCTGCCGGTTCTTCGACTGGGACCCGTTCAAGCACACGGCGAAGGCCGACGCCACGGTCGGCGCCCTGCGAGCCCGGGCCACCGACGTCGACGTCACCCGCAAGCCCAAGGCCGAGTGGAAGCTCGAGAACGAGGCCGCCGGGATCGGCGTGTTCTAGGCGCTACCAGTCCTGGGCGGCGAGCAGCAGCGTGGCGAGCGGCTCGAGCGCGGTCACGAGCTCGTCGAGCTCGCCCGGCGCCAGGCGCTCGTAGGGCGTCGCCGCGAGGTCGTCGGTGCGCGCCTCGACCCGCTCCTTGACGGCACGGCCCAGTTCGCTCAGCCAACCGTCGTCCCCGATCAGGCCGCGCTCGCGCATCCCCTCGGTCACGGCGGTGATCTGCACGGCCGGCAGGTGGTGGATGCGCCCGAACTTCTCGGCCGGCATGCCCATGTCGAGGGCGAGGAGGGCGTGCGCCTCGAGGCCGCCGACCCCCTCGACCATCAGGGCCGCGATGTGCCCGTCGCCGCGGTGCTCGCGCAGCAGGGAGGCGGCGTGGAAGAGGCGGGTCACCACGTCGTCCGGGATGGGGAGGGCGCGCAGCGCGGCGTACATCGGTCGGCCCTCGGACGGTGCGCTGACCGCCGCCTTGGTCAGCAGCTCGGTGGCGCGGGCGAAGTCGGCACCGTCGACGTGCTCGCCGAGGATCTGCCGCAGCGCCTTCGTGCAGCCCGCCTGACGGGCGGCGATCGCCGCTTCGGGCGTGGTGGTGGCCCACACCTTGGGGATGTGGCGAGCCACCTCGCCGGGAGCGAAGTTGTAGAAGAGCGCGTCGACCACCTCGGCCGGGACGAGGCCCAGGGGCGCCGCCCGCCCGGCGAAGTAGGTGTCCCAGTAGTCGGTGAACCCCAGGGCGAACATCGCGTCGTTGGGTTCGTCGGCCGAGTAGGGGATGAGACCGATCGGCTCGACCAGTTCGAACATCCGGCGTGCCATCGGGTTCATCGTCCACTCCTCGTGCTGCCGCCTCGGCGCCCCTCGAGGGCGCTCGCCTCACTCGGACGATCCCGCGTCGCGAAACTCATCGCACGACGACAGGTCTGGTCAGGGGCCGTAGGAGACGGCCGCGCCGCGGAGGATCACGTCGGCCCGCCGGGACAGCGCAGCCCGCAGCGCGGTCGGCGACTGGGTCGTGGCCGCCCAGCGCACGAGGGCGTCCATCGTCGCGGCCTGGAGCAGCGACGCCAGCTCGTCGACGTCGATGTCGGACGGCAGCTCGCCGCGGTCGCACGCGTAGCGCAGCACGGTGTCGAACGCCTCGCCGAAGCCGCGGGGCGTCTCGGGCAGGGTCCCGTTGTGCGTCAGCCGCGACCAGTGGCCGGTGACCCGGAGCACGGCGGCGCGCGGCGCCCGCGACACCCGCCGGGCCAGCGAGGTCATCAGCCGCTCGACGAGCTCGAAGGACGCCTCGCCCCGCTGGATGGCGAGCTCGACCTCCTCGATCATGATCTCGGCCGTGGCCCACGGCATCTCGAGGAGGATGTCCTCCTTGTGGGCGAAGTGGAAGTAGAAGGTGCCCTTGCTCACCCCGGCGGCGCGGGCGATCTCCTCGGCCGTCGTCTCCTCGAAGGCGGCCTCGAAGCCCCGCTCGTTCCACAGCTCGAGCGCGGTGCGGATCAGCTTGCGGCGGGTGTCCCGGGACCGGCGTTGCTGGAGCGCGGACCGCCGCGGGGCGGCGGGGGTGTCGGGCTGGGCGCGGGGCATGGCCGGGGCATCGTAGGCCCCGGCCCGGCTCAGCTCGTCGTCGGGAACCGGACCGCGAGCCGGCGGCGCTGCGCCGTCGGCGAGCCGCACCACGACCGGTTGAGGGTGGCCCGCTTCAGGTAGACGTGCACGCCGCTCTCCCACGTGTAGCCGATGCCGCCGTGGAGCTGCATGGCCGTGCCCACCACGTCGACGGCAGCCTGGCCGAGGAACGACTTGGCCCTCGCCGCGGCGATGCCGGCGTCGGGCGAGCCGATGGCCTCGACGGCGAGCGCCAGGAGCTCGCGGCCGATGGTGAGCTGCACGAGCATGTCGGCGCACTGGTGCTTCACCGACTGGAACGAGCCGATGGGCTGGTCGAACTGCTGGCGCACCTTGGCGTAGGCGACGGTGGCGTCGAGCATGGCGTGGCCCAGCCCGAGGCTGTCGCAGGCCACCGCCACCGCGGCCCGGTCGAGCAGGGCCTGGGCATCGATCGGCCAGCGCTCGGTGACGGCCGCCCCATCGGCCACGACGGTGGCGAAGTGGCGGGTGGCGTCGAGCACCGGCTCGGGCGTGATGGTCAGGGCGCCGGGCTCGACGGCGACGACGACGTCGTCGGCGACCAGCAGCAGCCGGTCGGCCTCGGCCGCGTCGGCCACGAACGTGGCCCGACCCGAGACCCGGCTGCCGTCGAGGTGGAACGCCGGCGTCACGGTGGCGTCGTCGCCGCTGGCCGACAGGGCGACGGCCAGGCGCACGTCCCCCGCGGCCACGCCGCCGAGGTCGCCACCCGCGGCCACGCCCAGCGCGGTGCCGAAGAACGACGTCGACGCCGCCGCTCGACCCAGCTCCTCCAGGACGACCGCCACCTCGGCGAAGGTGGCACCGGAGCCGTGGAGCGCCTCGGGGACCTCCAGACCGAGCCAACCGGCGTCCGCCATGCGGGACCAGTCGGCCCCCTTCCCGAGGAGGTCGCGGGCCACGGCCCGCAGCTCGTCGTGGAACTCCTTCATCGGCTGGCGCCGATGAAAAGGGCGCCCGAACGCTGGCCATGACGCCTGCGGCCCGCGCGACGCCAACAGTCGACGCTCATGGTGAGCTCGCTTCGCTCCCTCATCGGGGGAGCCCCAGCCCGCGCTCGCCGATGATCGTGCGCTGGATCTCGCTCGACCCGCCGGGGATCGTCCACTCCCACGAGCTGATGAAGTCGAGCACCCAGGCCCCCGACTCCCACCCGCTGGAGATCGGCTTCTGGAGCACGGTCTGGCCGGCGAGGCCCACGACGTCGGCGCCGAAGCCGGTGAGCCGCTGGAGCAGCTCGGAGTAGTACAGCTTCACGATCGAGGCATCGGCCGGTCCGGCGGTGCCGGCCTCGACCCGCTCGACGTGGCTCCGGCACAGCGAGCGGAGGGCGGTCACCTCGATCTCGAAGCCGGCGAGGCGGTCGAGCACGACGGGGTCCCCCGTCGGCTCGCACAGCTCGACCAGCCAGCGGAAGCCGGCGTGGCCGAGCCGCTCGGCCAGCTCGAGCATCGTCATGCCCCGCTCGGCGCCGAGCGTCTCCTGGGCCACCTGCCAGCCGGCGTTCACCGGGCCCACGAGGTTCGCCCCGGGGATGACCACGTCCTCGAGGAACATCTCGCAGAAGTGCGACTCCCCCGTGGCCTGTCGGATCGGACGCACGTCGATGCCGGGCGTGCGCATGTCCATCAGGAAGTAGGAGATGCCGCGGCGCTTGGGCGCGTCCGGATCGGTGCGGGCGAGGAGCAGGCACCAGTCGGCGTGGGCCGCGCCGCTGGCCCACACCTTCTGCCCGTTGACCACGTAGCCGCCGTCGACCGGCCGGGCGCTCGTCTTCAGGGCGGCCAGGTCGGAGCCGGCATCGGGCTCGGAGAACCCCTGGCACCAGATCTCGCCGTCGAGGATGGCGGGCAGGTGGCGCTGCCGCTGCTCGTCGGTGCCGGCGGCGAGCAGCGTCGACGCGGCGTGGTGGATCGACACGAACGCCAGCACCAGGCGCGGCGCGTCGTGGGCGGCGAGCTCCTGGTAGAGCACCACCTGCTCGGCCGCCGACAGGCCGCCGCCCCACTCGGCCGGCCAGTGGGGCACGGCGTACCCAGCGCCGCGGAGCGCTTGGAACCAGGCCTGCTGGAAGGCGACGAACTGGTCGTCGCCGACGCCGGTCTGCGCGGCGCGCCAGTCGGGCGGGACGTGGGCCCGGCACCAGTCGCGCACGGCGGCGCGGAAGGCGTCGAGGTCGGCGGTCACGCGCTGAACAGCCCGGTGAGCCCGCGGCGGCCGACGTGGCGGGTGAGCTGGTCACGCGTGGCGGCCAGCCCGAGCGGAAGGCGGCGCAGGGGCTGGCTGGCCCGGGAGAGCCACGACAGCGTCGTCTCGTCGCAGAAGCCGATGGCGCCGTGGAGCTGGTGGCAGACGCGGAAGACGACGTCGGCCGCTTCGACGGCGGCCAGCCGCAGGGCCAGGGCGTCGTCGAGCGCCTCGGGCCGCTCGGCCTCGATGCTCCAGAGGGCGTACTTGGCCACCTCCTCCAGGCCGACGCGCTCGACCTCGGCATCCGTGAGCTGGAACTGCACGCCCTGGAACGTGGCCAGCTTCTGCCCGAACTGCTCGCGGTCGAGGACGTAGGCGCGGGTCAGCGCCATGGCCCGGTCGAGCATGCCGAGGAGCGTCCAGCACGGCAGCACCAGGCCGAGCACGACGTCGCCGGCACCGGCGTCGTCGACGGGCGTCAGGTCGAGGTCGGCGACGAAGGCCGACTTCCGCACCGGCGCCGACGACGGGCGAGCGGTGGCCCGGCTCCGCCGCCCGTCGAGGTCGACGGCCGCCCACCGGAGGTCGAGGTGGGCCACGGCGCCGGCCGGGCCGACGTCGGCCACGACCACCAGCCCGTCGACGTCGAGGTCGGCCGGGCGGGCCAGGCGCTCGGCGACCGGGTGGGGAGCGGCCCACCAGCCGGCGGCGCGACACAGGGCGGCGGCCGCCTCCAGCTCGTCGGCGCTGCCGCGTGGATCGAGGTCCCACGCGCCGAGCCCGGCGAGCACGGGCGCCACCAGCGCGCCCCGGCCATCGGGGTCGGCCTCGGCCCGCTCGACCAGCCGGTCGCCGCCGGCCGCCTCGAGGGCGCGCGAGGCGGTGCCGCCGTACTCGAGGGCCTCGTCGCTCAGGTCGAGCTTCACGAGCCGCTCATGACACGGCCAGCAGGGTCCGGGCCAGCAGGATCCGCTGCACCTCGATGCTGCCGGAGGCGACCGTGGCCGACACCGAGTAGCGCCAGTGGTCCTCGACGGCGCGCCGGAACCGCGACTCGGGGTCGGAGAGGCCGACCACGTCCATCAGCACCTCGGCGCTCTCCTGGTCGAGCCGGGTCACGGCGATCCGGTAGGCGGCGCTGTCGGCCGGTGTGACCCGGCCCTGGTCCTGCAACGACACGATGCGGTAGGCCAGCAGCCGAGCCCGTCGGCAGTGCACGAGCATCCGGGCCCAGCGGGCGCGCAGCTCGTCGGGCAGGTCGTCCCACCGGTCGCCCAGCGCGTCGGGGGCCCACTGGAGGAGGCGCTCGCAGCGGGCGTAGCGGGCGATGCCGACCCGCTCGAACGACAGGACCTCCTGCACGACCTTCCACCCGTCGTCGACCGGGCCGAGCACGTCGGCATCGGTCACCCACACATCGTCGAGGAAGACCTCGTTGAGGTGGTGGGGGCCGAGCATGGTGGCGATCGGTCGCACCTCGATGCCCGGCGCGTCCATGGGGACGAGGAAGATCGTGAGGCCCTGCTGCTTCCGCTCGCCCTTCGACGTGCGGGCCAGGAGGAAGCACCACTGGGCCATGGTGGCGTACGAGGTCCAGATCTTCTGACCCGACACCCGCCAGCCGTCGCCGTCGCGCCGAGCCGCGGTCTGGAGCGAGGCCAGGTCGGACCCGGCGTTCGGCTCGCTGAAGCCCTGGCACCAGATGACCTCGCCCCGGGCGATCGGCGGCAGGTGCTGAGCCTGCTGCTCGGGCGTGCCGTGCCGCATGATCGTCGGCCCGACCCAGTTCACCCCCATGTACTGCGCGCCCCGCGGCTCGTGGTGGGCCCACATCTCCTCGCGGACGGCGGTCTGCTCCCAGGGCGAGGCACCCCGACCGCCGAACGCCTCGGGCCAGGCCATGCAGAGCAGGCCCTGCTCGGCCAGCAGCCGGCAGAACGCCTGGGCGACCTCGAGGTCGGCGGGATCGTCGGTGAAGGCGCCGAGGTAGTCGGCCGGGAGGTGCTCGCCGACCAGCCCGCGGAGCTGGCGCCGGAGCGCGGCCACCCCGTCGCCCATGTCGTGGTCCATCGGGCGAACGCTACCCGAATCCTTGCAAGGATGGGACGGCTTGGTAGGGTCGCCCGATGGCCTCCCGCGTCCACCGGCGCATCGCCGAGACCGTGGCCGCCGACCTCCGCCGCCGCATCCTGAGCAGCAGCGACGGCTACCGGCTCCCGACCCAGGACCAGCTCGTCGAGGAGTTCGGCGTCAGCTTCCCGTCCATGCGGGAGGCCATCCGGATCCTGGAGACCGAAGGCCTGGTCACCGTGCGCCGGGGCCGGGTCGGCGGGCTCGAGGTCCACCAGCCCGACGAGTCGTCGGCCGCCTACCACCTCGGCCTCGTCCTCCAGGGTGGCAAGGTCACGCTGCGCGACCTGGCCGCCGGGCTCCAGATGCTCGAGCCGCTGTGCGCCGCCGAGTGCGCCCGTCGCTCCGACCGGGCCGAGGTCGTCGTGCCGGTCCTCCGCGCCAACATCGATGCCGCCGCCGCCGTGGTCGGCGACGGCATGGCGTTCACCCACGTGTCCCGCGAGTTCCACGAGCTCGTCGTCGGCTTCACGCCGAACGCCACCGTCGGCCACGTCGTGCGGAGCCTCGTCGCCCTGTGGTCGACGCAGGAGGAGACGTGGGCCGAGCTGCTCACCAGCCGCGGGGAGTACCCGTCGGAGAACGAGGCCGAGGAGGTCGTGCGCACCCATCGCCGGCTGCTCGAGGAGATCGAGGCCGGCCGGGCGTCGGAGGCCGAGCGGGTGGCCCGGGCTCACCTGGCCGCGACCCAGGCCGTGATCCTCGCCCACTACGAGGACGGGGTCGTCGACGCCGCCTTCGCCCGAGGCCGAAGGCCCACCTCCGGCCACCTCTAGGGGGCGCCTGCGGCGATGCTGGCACCGGGCGCTATCCTTGCAAGCTTTCACCGCCAGTCGGAAGGCAGCCCATGGCGATCCAGAGCACCAACCCGGCGACCGGCGAGGTCCTCCGGACGTTCGACGCCCTGACCGAGGCCGAGCTCGAGGCCCGGCTGGCCCGGGCCGCGGCCACGGCCGCCACCTACCGCCGCACGACGTTCGAGCAGCGGGCCGGGTGGCTGCGGGCGGCGGCCGACCTGCTCGACGCCGAGCGGGCCGACATCGCCCGGACCATGACCGCGGAGATGGGCAAGACGCTGCGCTCGGCCGAGGCCGAGGCGGCCAAGTGCGCCACCGGGATGCGGTTCTACGCCGACCACGCACCCGACCTGCTGGCCGACGAGCCCCTCGACGACCCGGGCGCGGTCGGTGCCCGTCGGGCCTACGCCCGGTACCAGCCGCTCGGCGTCGTGCTGGCCGTCATGCCGTGGAACTTCCCGCTCTGGCAGGTCGTCCGCTTCGCCGCCCCCGCGCTCATGGCCGGCAACGTGGGCCTGCTGAAGCACGCCTCGAACGTCCCGCAGTGCGCCCTCTACCTCGAGGACCTGCACCGCCGGGCCGGCTTCCCCGAAGGCTGCTTCCAGACGCTGCTCATCGGGTCGGGCACGGTCGAGCGGGTCCTGCGCGACCCGAGGGTGGCGGCGGCGACGGTCACCGGCAGCGAGGCCGCCGGCCAGTCGGTGGCCGCCATCGCCGGCGACGAGGTCATGAAGACGGTGCTCGAGCTCGGCGGCAGCGACGCCTTCGTGGTGATGCCGTCGGCCGACCTCGACCGAGCCGCCGAGGTGGCCGTCACCGCCCGGGTCCAGAACAACGGCCAGTCGTGCATCGCGGCCAAGCGGTTCATCGTCCACGACGCGGTCTACGACGACTTCGCCCGGCGCTTCGTCGACCGGATGCAGGCGCTGCAGGTCGGCGACCCGCTCGACGCGGCCACCGACGTCGGCCCGCTCGCCACCGAGCAGGGCCGCACCGACATCGAGGAGCTGGTGGCCGATGCCGTCGGTCATGGCGCCACCGTCCTCTGCGGCGGCACGCCGGTCGACGGGCCCGGCTGGTTCTACCCGCCGACGATCGTCGCCGGCGTCACGCCCGAGATGCGCATGCACGGGGAGGAGACGTTCGGCCCCGTCGCCACCCTCTACCGGGTCCCCGACATCGACGCCGCCATCGAGGTGGCCAACGGCACCACGTTCGGGCTGGGCTCGAACGCCTGGACGACCGACCCGGCCGAGGAAGAGCGCTTCACCGCCGACCTCGAGGCCGGCGCCGTGTTCGTCAACGGCATGGTGACGTCGTACCCCGAGCTGCCGTTCGGCGGCATCAAGCGATCGGGCTACGGGCGGGAGCTCAGCGCCGCGGGCATCCGCGAGTTCTGCAACATGAAGACCGTCTGGGTCGCCTGACACGATGGACCGCCACCTGACGCCACCGTCAGAAGGGCTGGTACCGTCCGCGACGTGAAGTTCGGCATCCCGCTCGGCGCGCTCAACCCCGCGGTCTGGGTCGCCGCCACCGAGGAGGCCGATCGGCTCGGCTTCGAGTCGGTGTGGATGCCCGAGCACCTCGTGCTCCCCGTCGGCATCGCCGGCAGCCCACACGACGGCTCCGACCACCCGCCGATCCCGCCCGAGGTGCCGGTCTTCGACGTCTTCTCGTACCTGAGCTTCCTCGCCGCCCGCACCAGCCAGGTCCGCTTCGCCACGTACGTCTACAACATCGGCCTCCGTCACCCGTTCACCACGGCCCGGGCCGCGGCCACGCTCGACGTGCTCTCCGACGGCCGGTTCCTCTTCGGCATCGGGGCGAGCTGGCTGCGGGGCGAGTGGGAGGCGGTCGGGCTCGAGTTCGACAGCCGAGGTGCCCGGGTCGACGAGGCGATCGAGGTCTGTCGGCGACTCTGGACCGATCCCGTGATCGAGCACCACGGCCGGTTCTTCGACTTCGATCCCGTCGCCTTCGAGCCCAAGCCGGTGCAGGCCGGCGGGCCGGCGCTCCACATCGGTGGCGACGGGGCGGCCGCCCTGCGCCGGGCCG
>JAODBP010000358.1 GCA_025464025.1 Actinomycetes bacterium
CGTCGGCACCATCGGCGGCGCCCTCGCCGCCGGGGCCGCCACCGCCGCCCTGGTCGTCCTGCCCGGCGCCGCGGCGCCGGTTCCGAGCCCTCGACCGGTGACCGTGGCCGAGAGCCGGTCGGCCGCGGTGCTGGTCGACGTGCCGCCCACGCCGACGCCCACCCCGACCCCCGCACCCAGCCCCACCGAGCCGACCCACCGCCGCCTGCCCCGCGTCGTTCGCCCCACCACGGCGGCCGAGGCCAAGGGCGAGGCCGCCACCATGCCCATCCAGCTCGACCTCCAGCAGACGGGGGCCGGCGTCGACCCGACGCCGCTCCTCGACCGCCTCGGCCTCACGTCCTCCGGGAGGGACCTGCCGTGATCCGCCGCCTCGTACTCGCCGCCGCCCTCGCCGTCGGGCTCCTCACCGTCGCCGCTGGCCCCGCCTCGGCCAAGGTCCCGACGAAGGTGACCGCCAACAACGGCAACATCGCCTGCGTCTGGAACCTCAAGCCGCTCAACGTCGGCCTCTGCCTCGGCATCTAGTCGAACAGGCCGGACGGGCCGGTGGCCGGGGGCGTGAGGCCGAGGTGCTCCCATGCCGCCGGGAGGGCGACGCGGCCGCGCGGGGTGCGCACGAGCATCCCCTGCTGGATGAGGTAGGGCTCGTAGACGTCCTCGACCGTCTCGGGCGGCTCGCTCACGCTGATCGCCAGCGTCGAGAGGCCGACGGGGCCGCCGCCGAAGCGGGAGCACAGGTTGTCGAGGATGGCCCGGTCGACCTTGTCGAGGCCCCGGGCGTCGACGCCGAACATCGTGAGCCCCTCGAGGGCGGCCGCCTCGCTGACGATGCCGTTGCCCCGCACCTCGGCGAAGTCGCGCACCCGGCGCAGCAGGCGGTTGGCGATGCGGGGCGTGCCCCGCGACCGCCGGGAGATCTCGACGCCGCCCTCGGGCTCGAGCCGCACGCCGAGGATGCCGGCGGCCCGCACCACGATGGCCTCGAGGTCGGCCGGCGGGTAGTGGTCGAGCCGCTCGACCAGGCCGAAGCGGTCGCGCAGCGGGCCGGTGATGAGGCCGGTGCGGGTGGTGGCGCCGACCAACGTGAAGCGGGGCAGGTCGAGCCGGATCGAGCGGGCCGAGGGGCCCTGGCCGATCACGATGTCGAGCTGGAAGTCCTCCATCGCCGGGTAGAGGACCTCCTCGACCGGGCGGGGCAGGCGGTGGATCTCGTCGATGAAGAGGACGTCGCCCTCGTCGAGGTTGGTGAGGATGGCGGCCAGGTCGCCCGGGCGCGAGAGGGCAGGCCCGGACGTGACCCGGAAGCCGACCTCGAGCTCGGCGGCGATGATGCCGGCCAGGCTGGTCTTGCCCAGCCCAGGCGGGCCGGCGAGCAGGACGTGGTCGGCGGCCTGGCCCCGCTTGAGGGCGGCCTCCAGCAGGATCGAGAGGTGGTCCTTGACCTCGCGCTGGCCCACGAACTCCTCGAGCCGCTTCGGTCGCAGGCCGACCTCGACGGCCTCCTCCCCCGGCTCCGGCTCCCCCGCAAGGACCTCTTCGCGCACGGCTAGCCGACCCGCGACAGCTTGGTGAGGGCGTCCTTGAGGAGCCGCTGGATGTCGCCCTCGGCCGGCATGTCGCGCAGGGCCTCGGCCACCTCCTGCGGGCCGTAGCCCAGGGTGACCAGCGCCTCCCGCACCTCGCTGCGCACACCACCGACCTCGCCGGGGATCGACACGAGGATCTCGCCCGAGGGCAGGTCGAGCCGGCTCTTCAGCTCGAGCAGCAGCCGCTGGGCCGTCTTCTTGCCCACGCCCGGCACGAGGCAGAGGGCGTCGACGTCGTCGTCGGCCAGGGCCTGGCGCAGGCTCGACGGGCGGTGCACCGACAGGATGGCCAGGGCCAGGGCCGGCCCGACCCCATGGGCGCCGAGCAGGGCCTCGAAGCAGCCCCGCTCGTCGATCGTCGGGAAGCCGTAGAGGGTGAGGGCGTCCTCCCGCACGTGGAGGTGGGTGTGGACCACGACGCTGCCGCCCTCGGGGCCGAGGGTGACGAGCGTGGCCGGGCTCACCTGGATCCGGTAGCCGACGCCGTTGACGTCGACCAGCACCTCGTTGGGCGAGCGGTCGAGGAGCGTGCCGCGCAGCGAACCGATCACGTGGAGACCGCCTTGATCCGGGCCTGCAGGGGTGCCGCGGCGTGGTGGCAGAGAGCGAGCGCCAGGGCGTCGGCGGCGTCGGCCGGCTTCGGCGGCGCGGCCAGCCCGAGCAGCGCCTGCACCATCCGCTGCACCTGCTGCTTGTCGGCCGTGCCCGAGCCGGTGACCGACGACTTCACCTGGGTGGGCGTGTACTCGACGACCGAGCAGCCGGCGTTGACGGCCTCGGCCAGGATCACGCCGCTGGCCTGGCCGATCGACATGGCCGTGCGGACGTTGTTCTGGAAGAAGATGCGCTCGACGGCCACGGCGTCGGGCCGGAGCTCGGCGAGCAGGGCCCGCACGTTGCGCTGGAGCTCGCCCAACCGGTCGGGCAGGGCCGCACCGGCCGGCGTCGACAGCACGCCGGCGGCGACGGCCACCAGCTTCCCGCCGTCACGCCGGACGGCGCCGTACCCGCATCGGGTCAGCCCGGGGTCCACGCCGAGGACGAACACAGGTTCGACCCTACGCCACCCGTGCGACACCCGGGTGGACCCCCTCAGCCCTGGGCTGCCTTCACCGCCGCGACCAGCTCGGGCGTGTGCTTGAACGTGGTGCCGACCAGCGAGCGGTGGGCGAAGCGGATGATGCCGTCGCCGTCGACCACGAACGCCGCCCGCCGGTAGAAGCCGAGCGGGCCGAGGATGCCGTACGCCTCGCCGACCTGCTTCCCCTCGTCGGCCAGCAACGGGAACTTGAAGCCGTGCTGGGCGGCGAACGCCTCGTGGCTCTCGACCCCCTGGGGGCTGATGCCCCACACGGTGGCGCCCAGGTCGGTGAACTCGGTGAGGTCGTCGTTGTAGCTGTTGAGCTGGACGGTGCAGACCCGGGTGTTGTCACCCGGGTAGAAGGCCAGCACCACCGGATGGCCCCGCTCGGCGGCCAGCGAGTAGACGTGGCCGTTGGTGCCGGGCAGCTCGATCGCCGGCGCGACCTCCCCCACCCGCGCCGTCATGCCAGGGTCGCCAGGATCTCGTCCGGGATGTCGAAGTTGGCGTGCACCTCTTGCACGTCGTCGAGGTCGTCGAGGGCGTCGATGAGGCGCAGCACCTTCTTGGCGTCCTCGGCGCTGTCGATCTTCACCGTCGAGGTCGGCTGCATGGTGGCGTCGGCCGAGTCGTAGGCGATCCCGGCGTCGTCGAGGGCCGCCCGCACGGCCGACAGGTTCGTCGGCTCGCAGACGACGCGCCAGGTGTCGCCGTCGTCCGCGATGTCGTCGGCGCCGGCCTCCAGCACCACGAGCATCAGCTCGTCCTCCTCGAGCTTCTTCGGGAGGATCACCACGCCCTTGCGCTCGAACTGCCAGGCCACCGCGCCCGGCTCGGCCAGCGACCCGCCGAGCTTCGAGAAGGTCGACCGGATGTCGCCGCCGGTGCGGTTGCGGTTGTCGGTGAGGCACTCGACGTAGACGGCCACGCCCGCGCCCGCGTAGCCCTCGTAGTTGGCGGGCTCGTAGCGCACGCCCTCGAGCTCACCCGAGCCCCGCTTGACCGCCCGCTCGATGGTGTCGATCGGCACCGACGCGTCGCGGGCCTTCTGGAACATCGTCCGCAAGCTGGCGTTGGCGTCCATGTCGCTGCCGCCCTCTCGGGCCGCGACCTCGACCTGGCGGAGCAGCTTGGCGAAGACCTTGGCCCGCTTCTGGTCCTTGGCGCCCTTCTGGTGCTTGATCGTCGCCCACTTGGAATGACCGCTCACAAGTTCTCCTTGCCCAAGAACGTTGGTGCCGCCTGCGGCGGAAAGCATGCTGATGGTTCGCTCGCGAGCTCGCTCACGAGTTGACCCCTTCGAGGAACTGCTGGTGGAGCCGGAGGTCGTCCCCCAGCTCCGGGTGGAACGAGCAGACGGTGACCGTGCCCTGCCGGCACAGCACCGGACGATCCCCGACGGTAGCGAGGACGTCGACCCCGGACCCCACCCGCTCGACCGCAGGGGCCCGGATGAACACCGCGTGCAGCGGCTCGTCGAGACCGGTGACGCGCAGGTCGGCCTCGAAGGAGTCGCGCTGGCGGCCGAAGGCGTTGCGCCGCACGGTGATGTCGATGGCGCCCAGGCTCACCTGGTCGGATCGGCCGTCGAGCACCTCGGTGGCGAGCAGGATCATCCCGGCACAGGTGCCGAGGGCGGGAAGCCCGTCGGCCAGCCGCTGGCGCAGCGGTTCGCGCAGGCCCGAGCTGTCGAGCAGGAACGACATCGTGGTCGACTCGCCACCCGGGAGGATGACGGCGTCGACGGCGGCCAGGTCGTCCGGCGTGCGGATGTCGACGGCATCGACGCCGAGGGCGTCGAGGACGGCCCTATGCGGTTCGGTGGCCCCTTGCAGGGCGAGGACGCCGACCTTCACCTGGCGGCTGCCCTGGTGCGAGACCGACCGCTACCACCCGCGGTCCTCGAGCCGGGTCTCGACGTCGGACGACTGGATGCCGCGGATCGCCTCGCCCAGCCCCCGGCTGACCTTGGCCACGATCGACGCGTCGCGGAAGTGGGTGGTGGCCTCGACGATGGCCCGGGCCCGGCGAGCCGGGTCCTCGGACTTGAAGATGCCCGAGCCCACGAACACCGACTGGGCGCCGAGCTGCATCACCAGCGAGGCGTCGGCCGGGGTGGCCAGGCCGCCGGCGCAGAACATCGGCACGGGGAGCTGACCGGTCGCGGCCACCTCCTGCACCAGCGGCAGCGGGGCCTGGAGCTTCTTGGCCCAGTCGTACAGCTCGGCCGGGTCCGCCACCTGGAGCTTCCGGATGTCGCCGAGGATCGAGCGCAGGTGGCGCACGGCCTGCACGACATCGCCGGTGCCGGCCTCGCCCTTGGAGCGGATCATCGCCGCGCCCTCGGAGATGCGGCGGAGCGCCTCGCCCAGGTTGGTGGCACCGCACACGAACGGGGCGGTGAAGGCCCACTTGTCGATGTGGTGCGCCTCGTCGGCCGGGGTGAGCACCTCGGACTCGTCGATGAAGTCGACGCCGAGCGACTCGAGCACCTGGGCCTCGGCGAAGTGGCCGATGCGGGCCTTGGCCATCACCGGGATGGTGACGACGGCCTGGATGCCCTCGATCATCGCCGGGTCGCTCATGCGGGCCACGCCGCCGTCGCGCCGGATGTCGGACGGCACCCGCTCGAGGGCCATGACGGCAACGGCCCCGGCGTCCTCGGCGATCTTGGCCTGCTCGGGGTCGACGACGTCCATGATCACGCCGCCCTTGAGCATCTCGGCGAGGCCCCGCTTGACGCGGAACGTGCCGGTGGTGGGGGTGACGTCGTCAGCGGCCATGGCGTCCAGTGTAGGAGGGTCGGGTCGGAGGCCCGTCAGAGAATGCCGCTCACAGAATGGTCGCGGCGCCGGCTGCCGGAGCCAGCTCCACGAACGTCTGGCCCGGGGTCAGCTGGGCCGGGGCGCCCGCCGCGTCGGTGAAGCTGAACGCGCCGAGCGGACCGGGCCGGGACCACCGGCCCTGGACCACCTTGCCGTCGGACAGGAACCAGGCCTGGCCGCTGCCCTCGAGCACGGCCTGGGGCGAGACGGCGCCGGTGACGTCGCGGAAGCCGGAGTTCTTGTACGGCGTCACCAGGATCACCACGTTGGCCGGCGCGATCCTCGGGCCACCCTTGGCCATGACGTGGGGCCGGCCGCTCTGGGTGCGGGCCCAGCCCTTGAGGTTGACGTCCCACTGGTAGTTCACGACCGTGGCCGCGCCCCCGCCGTAGCCGATGCGGGCGCCCTTGGCCGGACTCCCGGCCGAGGGCTCGCTGCCGGTGCGGTACGTGAACAGCGGCGGCGGGGTCTTCCCCTCGGCGCCACGGGCGGCGTACACCTGCGCCGTCGGCAGGAAGTACCGGTAGAGGTTGCGGATCGTGCCCCGCTGGTTCCTCGTGTAGATCGACGTGACGCCCTTGGCGTCGATGCCGACGTCGACCAACGGGCCCGAGCGCACCTGGCGGAGCACGCCGCCGTTGGCGCCCGAGTAGGCCAGCATCGGGTGGTTCAGGGCCCCGGCGATGCCGACGTCGCTGGTGCGGGCCGACCGGACCGGACCGACGGTCGCGTCCTGCGACTGGAACACGGCGGCCAGGCGGGTCGTGCCCTGCTCGGTCTGCTCGACGAAGACGATGTCGGCCTTGTCGATGCCCTCCTGCTGGACATAGCCCTTCGGCGTGTTGTCGACCTTCACCATGAGGGCCGGCCGGGTGAGCTTGGAGGCGTCGGCCTGGGGCAGACCGGTGAGCGGCGACGTCGGCGGCACTTCGGTCGTCGTCGTGCGCTTCACCGTGGTGGTCGTCCGGTGCGACGCCTCCTTCTTGCCCCCACCGCCGCAGGCACCGGCGACGAGGGCCAGGGCCACGAGGGCGACGGGGACGAGGCGACGGGCGCGCGCGGAACGGGGGGTCGTTGCCATTGCGTCGATCAGAGCTCCCGGAGCGCGGCGATGCGCTCCTCGAGGGGTGGGTGGAGGGACGGGTCGGGCGGGACGACCCAGAGGTGGGCGGTGGCCGGCGAGCCGACCTGCACGCCCGCGCCGGCCGCCCGCAACTTCTCCAGGGCGGCCACCAGGCCCGGTGGGTAGCGGGTGATGGCGACGCCGCTGGCGTCGACGACCGCAGCCGGCGTGGCCGTCGCCGTGTGGCGGACCCAGGAGGCCACCGGCCCGATCGGGCCGAGGACCCGGAGGAGGGCGACGGCCACCGTGGCCGGCGCCGTCTCGTGCCGCTTGATCGTGGCCAGCTCCCGCGCCAGCACGCCCTCGAGCTCGACCCGGCCGAGCAGGCCCAGCAGGCCGGTCGTCACCGCGAGGGTGGCGTGCCGGGGGTCGGGGCCGAAGGCCAGGGCGTTGGGCGCGGGGTCGTCGAGCACCACCAGGGCGGGCTTGGGCACGCCGGCACCGCCACAGAGCCCGTCGACCAGGTTGTGCAGCCGGGCGTCGGCGACCGGGTCGGCCGGGCGGCCACCCAACGCCTGGCGAGCAGCGCCGTCACCGGTCCGGGCGTAGGTCACCCAGAACACCGCCCACACGACCGCGAGGATGACGCCGACGACGAGGTTGCCCACCGCCAGCCCGACCACGAGGGCCACGAGGACGACGGGCAGCGTCGTCGCCACGACCAGCTTCAGGGCGCGGCGCTTGTTGGCGGAGATCTCGTCGGGCACGGCCGACCGAGCGTACCCGCCCTTCCCGGGCCATCCCGGGCACCCACCGGGTCTAGTCCGTTCATCCAGGTGAAATGCCTCGGACGAGGGATGGCGACAACCGCCTGTTCTCCGGATGGTGGAACCGTCCACGGATCGCTCGTTCACTGGGGGAATGGGATGCGACGCACTCGACTGGTGGCCGCCGCGGCGGCCACCACGCTCCTCACCGTCGGCCCGCTGGCCGGCTTCGCCGGGGCCGGGGCCCCGAAGGGCGTCGGCACCGGCACGGTGCGGGCCACCGCCGTCCGCATCGACCTCGGCGCCAACGGCGACCTGCTGTCGGTGCGGGTGCTCGGCGACGACGGCACCTCGACCATCGACCCCACCAAGGGCACCCCGATCTCCTCGGAGACGCTCCGGCCGCTGACGATCACCTCCACGAAGGTGCCGGCGCTGAACCAGTCCGTCCCGGCCGTGTCGACCACCAGCACGGGCACCGAGGACAAGAAGTCGGTCGAGCCCAGCGTGCCCGGCACACCCGCCTTCACCGGCAAGCTCAACGCCGTGGTCTCGTCGCTCGTCGACGCCACCGGCGCCCGCTCCGGCATGTCGGCCGGGCTGGCCAACCTCAAGCTGGCCGGCGGCCTCGTGCACGTGCCCACCGGCCTGGTGCAGGTCTCCAGCACGGCGGCATCGGGCCAGGCCAACGCCACCCGCTCGATCACGATCCCCGACGTGCGGGTGCTCGACCTCTCGGCCGTGCTCGACGGCCTCGGCCTCAAGCTCACCGACCTCTCGGTCAACCAGTTGCTCGCCCTCCTCAAGGGCCTGGGCATCGCCCTCCCGGGCATCGCCGACCCGGCCGCCGCCGTCGCCGCCCTCAACTCGGCCATCGACACGGTGCAGGCGCAGACCGGCGCCATCACCTCGCAGCTGTGCGCCACGGTCGACGGCCTCCTCGCCCCGCTCGGCGGCGTGACCGGCATCGTCAGCGGCGCCGTCGGTGGTGCCATCAACAGCCTCCCGCAAGCCCCGACCGGCGGCGGTACCAGCACGCTGCCCGGGCTCGGCGGCAACGCCGGCGGCGGTGGCATCACCCTGCCGCCGGTCCTCCCGCCCGTGCTCGGCGGCCTCGGCCTGCAGGCCGCGGCCCTCCCGGCCAACTTCAGCTGCTCGAACCTGACCGGCACCGTGCAGGACCTGCTGACGACGGTGCGGTCGACCCTCGGCAAGCTCCTGGCCGGCGGTCTGGCCCAGCTCGGCGACACCGCCCTCCTCTCGGTCAAGGACGTCAAGGTCGCCCTCGTGGCCACGGCCACCGACGACGTCGGCACGTCGGTCGCCGACGTGACCGCCTCGATCGGCGCGGTGAAGGTCGGCAACCTGGCCGTGCCCGGCGTGAGTGGGCTCGACCTCACCGCACCCGTCGCCACCCTCGACCAGGCGACGGCCGCCATCCAGGGCGCCATCGGCAGCGTCCTGTCGACGGTGAACGCCAAGCTCGCCAACCTGGTGAAGGTCGACGTGCTCGAGATCGACAAGGTCGTCGGGACGGCCGGCGAGTACACCCACGCCGTCTCGACGGTCACCGCCCTCAAGGCCACCCTCACCCCGCCGACGACCCTCGGCGCCGCGCTCATCGACCTGTCCGCCGTGCCCACCTCGACCGTGCTCGGCACCCTCACGACCGTCGTCCCGACGATCGCGCCGGTCATGGGCCAGCTCGAGGCCACGCTGGGCGGCCTCCAGGCGCTGAGCGCGACCTCGGTGGTCAGCGTGGGCGAGCTGTCGGGTGATGCCACCTTCCGGCCGGTCGCCGCGACGGTGGCCCCCGGCGACCCCGGCACCGGCGAGCTGCCCCGCACCGGCGGCGACGCCGCCATCCCGGCCATGCTCGCCGTGACGCTCGGCGGGGTCGCGTTCGCCCTGCGCCGACTCCTCCGCAGCGCGGCCGCCTAGCCCGCGATCCCCGCCTCCGGGCGGCGAGCCGAGAGGGGCCCTCCCCAGTGGGGCCCCTCTCGTGCGTTGCTCGATGGTCTCGCTCGCAAGCTCGCTCGACTCCGGCTGCTCGCTGGCGCTCCCGACGCCGGCTCATGCCCCCGTCTGTGTGCCCCTTGGGCCTACGGTCTCGGGGATGCGGGCACGCTGGCTCCTCGTCCCACTGGTCGTCGTCTCCCTGGTGGGGTGCTCGTCGTCGAAGGACGACGACACGCCGTCGAAGGGCGCCAGCGGATCGTCGAGCACGACGAGCTCGTCGACCACCAGCACGTCGTCCACGACCTCGACCGTCCCGTTCGAGGGGTCGACCGACGCCGTGCAGCTCCCCGTCGGCACCACCCACACCGCGCTGCTCACCGGCGTCACCGTCGAGCACCTCGGCGCGGTCGACCGGGTGACCTTCCAGTTCCGCGACGTCGGCTTCCCCGGGGCCCACGTCGAGTACGTGGCCAAGCCCACCGAGGACGGCTCGGGCGCGCCGGTGAAGGTGGCGGGCGGCGCCTACCTCCAGGTGCGCCTCTCCCCCGCCGCCGGCGCCGACCTCACCGGCGAGGAGGCCAAGCCCACCTACACCGGACCAGCCCGGGTGACGGGCGACGGCACGAAGGCGATCACCGAGGTGGTGCGCTCGGGCGACTTCGAGGGCGTGCTCAGCTGGGTGATCGGCATCCGGTCGAAGGCGGCGTTCCGGCTCTCGACCGTGCCCGACCCCTCGCGCGTGATCGTCGACATCGCTGCCCCTTAGAGCAGCGGCGCGTAGATCCCGAGGTAGCGCTCGGCCAGGTGGGCCATGGACAGCTCGTCGGCCCGGCGCGAGCCGGCCTCGGCCAGCTCGGCCGCCCGGTCGGCGTCGGTGAGCACGCGGTGCAGGGCTCGGCCCAGGGCCTCGGGGTCACCGGGCGGGACGAGGATCGCCTCGCGGTCCGGGCGGGCCACCCGGGCGTAGCCGGGGATCTCGGTGGCCACGATCGGCGTGCCCGACGCCATGGCCTCGAGCAGCACCACGCCGAACGACTCGCCACCGAGCGACGGTGCGCAGAACACGTCGGCCCCGCGGAGCCGGCGGGCCTTCTCCGCGTCACTGATCCGACCGAGCCACTCGACCCGCTCGTCGCCGGCCGTGCGGGCCTTGAGCTCGGCGGTCTGCGGGCCATCGCTGGCCACCCACACGCGAGCGTCGGGCGGCAGGTGGTCGAGGGCGGCGAGCAGGACGGCCAGGCCCTTGCGCTCCTCGTGCCGGCCGAGGAAGAAGACCGTCGGGCGCTCGCTCGGCCACGGCGTCGCCTTGGCGAAGCGCTCGACCTCGATGCCGTTGAACACCATCTCGTAGTCGCCGCCCAGGTAGCGCTCCACGAGCAGCCGGGCGTCCTCCGACACGGCGCAGGCCACGTCGAGCTGGCCGGCCAGCCACCGCAACGGGCCGCTGGCGATCCGGTACGAGGTGCTCACACCGGCGGCGTGGAACGTGCCGACCAGGGGCGTGCTCTTGATGAGCGCCGTCACCATGCACGGTCCGGGCACGAGGGGCTCGTGGAGGTGGACGACGTCGAAGGACTCGTCGCGCAGCGCCCGGATCGTGCGCAGGGCGCACGGCAGGTCGGGCGCGATGGGGGCGACCGACCCGTTGGCCGCCATCGGGATGCTGTTGCCGAGCGGCGTGACGCCGGCGTCGGGCGGCGGCCCGTCGCACGGACCGAGCACGCGCACCTCGTGGCCGGCTGCCCGCATGGCCCGGGCCAGGCCGAGGACCTGGCCCTGCACGCCGCCCGGCAGCGTGAGGCTGTACGGGCAGACGAAGCCGATGCGCACGGGGGAAGGCTAGAGGCTCAACCCCCGGTGGTCGTCGTGGTGGCCGGTGCCGTCGTCGTGGGCGCCGGGACGGTCGTGGTCGTCTCCCGTGGCGCCGTCGTCGTCGTGGTCGAGCGGTTGCGCCGGGCCTCGTCGCGGGCCTTGCGCTCGGCGGCTGCCTTCTCGGCGGCCGCCTGCTTCGCCGCGTCCCGCGCCGCCTTCTCCGCCGCGTACCTCTCGGCCGCTGCTTGGCGGGCCGCGTCACGAGCCGCCTTGTCCGCCGCCGCCTTCTCGACCGCGGACTGCTTCGCCGCGTCCCGAGCCGCCTTGTCGGCCGCGTACTTCTCGGCCGCGGCCTGCTTCGCCGCGTCCCGAGCTGCCTGCTCGGCCGCCTTGCGCTCGGCGTAGGCCTGGTCGCGCGCCGCCTTGTCGGCCGCGTACCTCTCCGCCGCGGCCTGCTTCGCCGCGTCGCGGGCGGCCCTGTCGGCGGCGTACTTGTCGGCCGCCTCCTGGCGGGCCAGGTCACGCGCCGCCTGGTCGGCCTCGTGCTTGGCCTCCCACGCCGCCTTGTCCGCCTCCCGCTTGGCGTCGCGGGCGGCCTTGTCGGCCTCCCACTTCGCCGTGTCGGCGGCCTGCTCCTCGGCATGCTCCTTCTGCCAGGCCTCCCGAGCCGCGGCCCGATCGGACTTGGCCTGCTCCCACGCGGCGCGGCGGGCCGCGTCGCGCTTGGCCCGCTCGGTGGCGGCCAGCTGGGTGCTCACCGACGCAACCCGGCGGGTCTTGCCGGCCGACCCGGTCGAGGTGCCGCCCACGCCCCTCGGCGCCGAGGCGAGCAGGACCTGGACGACGTTGCCCGACCAGAACGAGGTCCGGGCCTGGGCGCCGGCCCACGACAGGCTGAGGTGCACGTGGTCGGTGTGGGCGCTGGCCCCGTGGTACGGCCGCCAGCCCTCGTCGGCCCGGTAGGCGCTCCAGATCTGGCGGTTCCAGATCACGTACATCACGCCCATGCGGCGGGCGAGGGCGTACTTGTTGCCGAACTGGTCGGTGGCGAGGAGCTTGACGACGAAGGCGTCGGCCTCGGCCCGCTCCTTGGCGTTGCCGACGTTCACGCCCCAGTCGAACGCCCGGCCCTCCTTGTGCTCCGACGTGCCGCCGATCGAGCAGCCCCGGACGATGCCCAGGTTGCGGCTGCCGGCGTTGTCGCGGAGCAGGAGGTTGCGCAGGGCGGTGGTGCCGGGCTTCGACGTCCCGTCGCAGGTGCGCTGGGGCTCGTAGGCGGCCAGCCCCTCGATCGAGGCGGTGAACGTGCGGCCGTCGAGCGCCACGGAGGGCACCGGCGTGGTGTTCGGCGCCTCGGGCTCCGGAGTGGTGACCTCGGGCAGCTCCTCCTCGTCACCGGCGTCGGGCGTGGCGACCACGTCCCACTTGTCGTCGACGTAGCGGGCCCGGAAGCCCATGAGCGTGTCGGCCTCGGAGCCCTTGCACAGCACGATGCCGTTCACCGCGTCCGTGGTCGAGGTCGGCTCGGGGCCCAACGTGCCGACGTAGGCGCCGTGGGGCGGCGCCGGCGCCGGCGCCGTCCACGACACGTACAGGTTCTCCTCGGCGCACGGCACCTCGGACCCGGGGGCCGACGGCAGGGCGTGCAGCCAGTGGGCCAGCGCCAGGGCGCTGGGCTCGACGCCTGCCCGGCCGGGCTTGATGTCGCCCTGCGGCTTGTCGGGCAGGGAGCTGTACGCCACCTCGCCGGCCGACCGGGCCGGGGCCGGCTCGGGGCGCGACAGCGGCCACACGAGCGCAGCCACTGCCAGCACGGGCAGCGGCAGGTAGAAGCGAAGACGCCGCCGGTTCGTCACCGGAGGGTCATCGGCCCCCTTCGTGACGACTTGAGCGAATTTCTACGCTTCGTGGTCAGAAGGCCAGTTCGGCTGGAAGACGTGCCATTGCTCGGGGGCGTGCGAGATGAGGCCCTCGAGCTCGTGGGCCAGCACCTGGGTGAGCCGGGCGACGTCCTCGCGGAGCGAGCCCTGCCGGGTGAGGTCGATCGGCGGGCGGACGAAGCCGCGGTGGCCCTTGCCGTCGAAGTAGACGGTGGTGGGCAGCAGCGGGGCGCCGGTGCGCAGAGCGATCGTGACCGGCCCGCCCGGCAGGGTGGTCCGCTCGCCGAAGAACTCGACCTCGATGCCACCGCCGCCGATGTCGCGGTCGGACAGCAGGCCGACCAGCTCGTTGCGGCGCAGCGCCTTCATGACCTGGCCACCGGCCTCGGGCCCGAGCGGCACCACGGTCATGCCCAGCGCCTCACGGAACGAGGCGAACCACTCGAACAGCTCGCGGGGCTCGAGCGGCTCGACGACCACGGTGATCGGGAACCCCTGGGTGGCGAGCCAGGCGCCGCCGAAGTCCCAACCGCCGAGGTGGGGCAGGGCCAGGATCACGCCCTTGCCCGCCTCCCGGGCCCGGATCACGTGCTCGAGCCCCTCGTAGGACATGCCGGCGTCGAGGTCCTCGGGCGTCATCTCGGGCAGGCGGAACGACTCGACCCAGTAGCGGGCGTAGGAGTCGAACGCCCGCTGCGCCTCGCGCCGGAGGGCGACGGGCGACAGCGTGCCGCCGTGGATGCGCTGGAGGTGCCGCTCGACCATCCTCCGGCGCTGGGCGTCGGTGCCGGCCAGCCCGAGGCCGATCGCCCGGCCGGCCAGGTTGGCCGCCGGCGAGGGCAGGAGGCGGGCGACGCGCGACCCGACCTTGTAGGCGGCGACGGCCGCGCCGCCGGTGACCTCCACCTAGCGGCGGGGCATGCGATCGCGGCGACGCCACACCCGCTCGGTGGGGCGGGCCACGCGACGACCGCGCCAGCGCTGGAGCACCGGCTCGACGGGCGGGTTGCTGGCCTGGCGCCACACCTTCACGAACCGCTGCACGGCGGTGATCACCGTGAGCACGAGCATCACCCAGAGCACCGGCACCAGGAGCGAGTCGAACAGGAGGCCGAAGCCGAGGGCGACGGTGCGCTCGGCCCGCTCCATCAGGCCGCCGCGGGCATCGAAGCCCAGGGACTCGGCCTTGGCCCGCTCGTAGGAGATCAGCATCGACGCGCCGAGCACGGCGAGCGGCAGCATCCCGGCGTGGCCGCCCTCGCTCGACGTGAGGTACCAGGCCACGCCGCCGAGCAGCAGGGCGTCGCTGACGCGGTCGGCGACGGAGTCGAAGAAGGCCCCGCGGGGCGAGGCCGTGCCCGACGCCTTGGCCACGGCGCCGTCGAGGGCGTCGGGCAGGGCGGTGAGCAGGAGGAGGAGGACACCGGCGCGCAGGGCACCGCTCCCGATGGCGACGGCGCACGCCCCGGCCATCACCAGCCCGGTGGCCGTGAGGCGGTCGGCGGTGAGGCCGGTCTTGCGGAGGTTGGCCCCGACGGGCTTCAGCCGCCGCTCGATGTCGGTGCGCCAGCGTCCGTCGAGCATGGTCCAACGGTACCTGCCGAGTGTCGTTTGCCCGCGACACCGACCTACCGTGGCCCGGTGCACCGAACGCGCGCTTTGTCCCTCCTCGCCGCTGTCGCCGTCGCGATCCCCCTTCTGGCGGCGATCGCACCCCAGGGCGCCGCAGCCGTGGGCAACCCGCCGCACGACAAGCCGGTCACCGTCCCGGCCGACGACTTCCCCGACCCGGCCGTCCTGCGGGTCGGCACCACCTGGTACGCCTACGGCACCGATGGCGACCTCGGCAACGTCCAGGTCGTGCGGTCCACCGACCTCGTGACGTGGACCAACGCCCGCACCGGCGGCGCCCTCCCCGCCGTGCCGACCTGGGGCCAGAACGACGACGTGTGGGCGCCCGGCATCCTCGACACCGGCTCGGGCTACGTGCTCTACAGCGCGGTGGTGAACAAGTCGACGGGCAAGCGCTGCCTCGCAGCCGCGACGTCGGCGACGCCCGCGGGCCCGTTCGCCGCCGTCCAGGCGTTCCAGCTCTGCAACGACGGCGAGGGCGGCGTGATCGACCCCGACGTCTTCACGTCCGGCGGCAACCGCTTCCTCCTCTGGAAGACCGAAGGCGTGCCCGGCCAGGTCGCCCCGGCCATCTGGTCGCAGCCCCTCGCCGCCAACGGCCAGTCGGTCAGCGGCACCGCCTCGCGCATCTTCTCGTCGCAGTACCCCTGGGAGGGCACGCTGGTCGAGAACCCGACGATGGTGAGCAGCGGCGGGCGCCTCTTCCTCTTCTACTCGGGCAACGAGTGGGAGTCGGCGGCCTACGGGGTCGGCTGGGCCGTGTGCCCGTCGGTCCAGGGCCCGTGCGTCGCCCCACCTGACAAGCCGCTCCTGCGCACCGAGAGCACCAGCCTCCAGGGACCGGGCGGTGGCACCGTGTTCCAGGACGAGGGCGGCCAGTGGTGGCTCGGCTTCGCCGCCTGGATCGACAACGGCGTCACCGAGGCCACCGGCCACCGCAAGCTCTTCTTCCGCCGGCTCGACTTCACCGCCGGCCGCCCGGTCCTCCAGGCCGCCAACGGCACCTTCCCGGCCCAGCGCGTGGCCGAGCGGATCGCCGGCCCGAGCCGCTACGAGACCGCTGCGCAGTTCTCGGCCAACCTCGTGCAGCCCAAGCGTCCCGTCACCTACGTGGCCACCGGTGCCGCCTTCCCCGACGCCCTCTCGGCCGGTCCGGCCTCCGGGTTCGAGGGCAGCCCTGTCCTGCTCGTCACCCGCGACAGCGTCCCGGCGGCGGTGAAGACCGAGCTGTGCCGGGTGAACCCGGGCCACCTCGTGGTCATGGGCGGCATCGGCGCCATCTCCGACGCCGTCTACGAGCAGGTGCGCACCTGTGCCATCGGCGGGTCGGCCCACCGCGAGCCGGGCACCAACCGGTTCGACACCGCGGCCCGGGTCTCGGCCAACACCTACAAGACGCCGCCGCCGGTCGCCTACGTCGCCACGGGCGACAACTTCGCGGACGCCCTCGCCGGCGGCGCGGCCGGCGCCCGCAACAAGGGCCCGTTGCTGCTCGTCCGCCGCGACAGCGTGCCGGCCGAGACGCGTGCCGAGCTGAGCCGGCTCAAGCCCGGGCGCATCGTCGTGCTCGGCGGCCAGGGCGCGGTCTCCGACGCAACGTTCAACGCGCTGAAGGCGTACTCCGGCAACGTCACCCGGATCGCCGGCGCCACCCGCTACGCCACGGCGGCCCAGCTCGCCCGCACCGAGTTCGGCTCGCTGGTCGGCGGCCTGGTGATCGCCACCGGCCAGTCGTTCCCCGACGCCGTTGCCGCCGGGGCCGCCGGCTTCCCGATCCTGCTCGTGCCGTCGGGCGGCGCCGCCCCGGGCGAGGTCAAGGCCGCGTTGGATGCGCTCAAGCCGCTCGGCGTCCTCGTCCTCGGCGGCCAGGGCGCCGTCGCCGACGCGACCCTGGCATCGCTGGGCCTCTGACTCAGGGGACCTCGCGCGCCTCGGCCTCCGACGAGGTCTGGATGTCGGTCCCGTCCTTGCCACCGGGGACGACCTTGGCGAAGAGGTAGTGGGCCCGGCCCGACACGGTGACCACCACGTGGGTGCCGGTGGGGTCGACCTCGACGTCGATCACGGCGGCGTCGAGGCGGTCGAGCCCCTTCGCCGCCACCGACTGCTCGGCGATGGCCCGGGCCCGGGACTCGACGATCCGGGCGTCGCCGGTGGCGTAGAAGTGGTCGAGGTCGATGGCCCGGGTCGCCACGTCGTTGGCCGCGGCCGACGCAGCATCGGC
>JAODBP010000063.1 GCA_025464025.1 Actinomycetes bacterium
AGCAGATCGGCGGGCACCGCCAACGTTCGACAGACCGATCTCGCCCCTTGGTTGCGTCCTTGGGATCTCCATCTAGTGCTGGATCAGCTCGTAGGCCTGGACGACGGCCTCGCCGAACGCCTTGGCCAGCACCTGGTGGCCCTCGTCGCCGGGGTGGACGCCGTCGGCCAGCAGTTCCGGGTCGAGCAGGTCGCCGCCGGGCAGGACCACGAGCAGCTCGTCGTCGCGGGCGAAGCGCCGACCCACCTCCTCCATCACGGCCCGGAGGTCGGCGAGCGTGGCGCCCAGCTTGTTGGGGGTCTCCTCGGCGTCGGGCCGCACCACCGGGCTGGCCAGCACGATCGGCACGCCCGGGTGACCGTCGCGCACGACGCGCAGGAACGCCTCGGTGTTGGCCCGCATCATGTCGACCGAGTGCGGGATCCGGGTCCAGCAGTTGGTGCCGTGGGTGATCGAGATCACGTCGGCGTCGAGGGCGGCCACGTGCTCGGCCGAGACGATCTCCCCCCGGGCCGACCCGGCGTAGCCGAGGTTCACCACGTCGAGCGCCCGGTCGCGCCCGGCGATCGCCGGCCAGGCCAGCGCCGGACCGGACGCGATCCACCCCTCGGCGATCGAGTCGCCGTAAGCCACCCACCGGGGCTGGTCGGGCGCCGGCGCGATGTCGCCGCCCTGGCAGTCGATGCCGGTGATGGTGGGCTTCATGCCCTCGGGCAGGTACACGATGACCCGCCCCTCGCCCTGGCCGAGCTGGAGCCGGGCGTAGCCCTCGCCGAGGGCGGCCCGCTGCTCGTCGACCTGCTTGCCGTTGCGCCACACCGAGAAGGTCGTGCCGGCGCCAGGGCCGCGGTAGCCCATGTCGTCGGTGGCCGTGCGGTAGTTCAGGTCGAGCTCGGTGGCGTCGCCGACCAGCTCGAGCCGCACCCCGACCGGCAACGTCGCCGTGCCCCACGTGTCGGCCGGCAGGCGACCGACGTCGGCCGGGTCGGCGCGCGGGTAGGAGGCACCGGCGCCCGCCGGCCACGCCGCGCCGCGCAGGTAGGGCTCGACCGCGGGGGACCGATCACCGGAGTCGTCACCGTGCTCGGGCGTGCGCCCGATCTCCACCGACGACATCAGAGCTCCGGCATGGGGTACGGGAACTTCACGCCCACACCACCGTCGACCGACAGGGTCTGCCCCGAGATGTAGCTCGACAGGTCGGAGGTGAAGAAGAGGATCGCCGCCGCGATGTCGGCCGGCAGGGCGACCCGGCCGAGCGGGGCGTTGTCGGCGTTGCGCTGCCGGCCCTTCTCCCCCAGGTAGCCGGACACCCGGGGCGTCCACACCACCCCCGGTGCCACCGCGTTGACCCGGATGCCGTGGGGTCCGAGCTCGACCGCCGCCGATCGCACGAGCGACATGACGCCGGCCTTGGCCGCGCCGTAGGCGGCGTGGTCGGGCGCCCCGGTGATGCCCGACGCCGACGCCACGAAGACCATCGAGCCGCCGCCGCCGTCCCGGAGCTTCCGCCCGCCGATCTGGAGCGACAGGTAGACGTGGCGCAGGCAGATGTCCTGGTGCCACTGCCAGAGCTCGTCGTCGAGGCCGTCGAGCAGCCCGGCGTACTGGGCCATGCCGACGATGTCGACCACCCCGTCGACGCCAGCCAGCGCGTCGTCGGACTCGGCGAACAGCCGCTCGACCTCGTCGCGATCGGTGACGTCGCCGACCCAGGGCGCCCCGTCGACCTCGCCGGCGATGTCCTTGGCCAGGTCGCCGTCGCGGTCGACGCACACCAGCCGGGCACCGGCGGCGGCGAGGGCATGGGTGGCCTGGCGGCCGATCCCCTGGCCGGCGCCGATGACCACGATGCGGCGGCCGTCGAGCCGGAGCATGCCGGGGTAGTCGGGTACGGCGGTGTCGTCGGTCCGTGTCACGGACCGGACCGTAGTCAGGGTGCAGGCGGCGGCGCAGGAACGACGAGCTGCTGGCCGGGGAACAGCAGGTCAGGGTTCCCCGGGTCGGCCAGCCGGCTGCGGTTGGCCTCGATGAGCTGCTCCCAGTACGGCGTGAGCTCGTGGTCGGCCGGCGGGCGACCCCACGACTCGGCGAGCACGCGGGACGAGATCGACCAGAAGTGCTCGCCGGCCGCCACCGTCCACGTGCGACCGGGCTCGGCCGGCGCCTCGGCGGCGAGCTTCTGCATCACCGGCGGCGCGCCCTCGGCCGGCAGCCGCTGCATCACGGCGTCGGACGAGACCGACGACACCAGCGCGGCGTCGGCCGCCGTCGGCGCACCCCGGGCGCCGGGGTGGTCGACCGCCATCGAGCCGACGGCGGCCACGGCCGCCCCGGCCAGGCCGATGCCGAGCCCGGCCTGCACCAGAGCGCGGACGAACGGAAGCGTGACGACGTCGGCCACGGTGACGAGTCGGCCGGCCCGGCCCATCCGGAGCACGACGGCGAGCACCGTCACCACCAGCAGGTAGCTCGCCAGCACGAGGACGACGAGGCGCAGGATGGCGACCGCCGCCTCGGCCGCCGTGCGGGCCGCCACCCAGTCGCCCCACGACCCGGGGTCGCGCAGGTCGGGCCCGGCGAGGGCGCCGTGGCCCAGTGCGGCCATGACCGCCAGCAGGGCGGTCAGGCCCGCCACCCACGCCACGATCGGGGCGAAGCGCCGCACCACGTCCACGGCGACAGTCTGCCCTTCTCGTGGCGTTCTGACAAGTCATGTTGCATTTCATGCTCTTCCAGTGGAGACTGGCGTTCATGACCGCTCTCCCCACGGTCCCCGGCCACCAGCTCGATCGCCGCCTCGGCGCCGGCGCGTCGGCCACCGTCTGGCTGGCCCGACCACGGGCCGGCGGTCCGCCCGTGGCCCTCAAGGTCGCCGCACCCGGCGCCGCCGATCGCCTCCGGGCCGAGGCCGCCCTCCTCGCCGAGCTCGACCACCCCGGCGTGGTGCGGGCCCACGGCGTGGTCGAGGGCGAGGCCCCGGCCCTCGTGCTCGACCTGCTCGACGGCGGCGACCTGGCCGAGCGGCTGGCCCGCCGGGGCCGCCTCACCCCCACCGAGGTGGTCGACCTCGGCGTCGCCCTCGGCCGCACGCTCGACGACCTCCACCGGGCCGGCGTCGTGCACCGCGACGTGAAGCCGGCCAACGTGCTGCTCACCAGCGAGGGCCGGCCGGTGCTGTGCGACCTCGGCACCTCCGTCGCTCCCGGCATCGCCGGCACCGATGGCTACCTCGACCCGGCGGTCCTCGCCGGTGGCCCGGCCGACGCCGCCGCCGACGTCCACGCCCTCGGCATCACCCTCCACGAGCTGCTCGCCGGCGAGCTGCCCCGGCCCGGCGTCCCGCTCGCCCGGGCCGCGCCGGGCACGCCACCCGCGCTCGTGGCCGTCGTCGAACGGGCCCACGCG
>JAODBP010000065.1 GCA_025464025.1 Actinomycetes bacterium
GCCGAGGGCCCCTACGTCGCCGTCACCGACCACATGATGTCGGTGCCCGACAGCATCGCCCGCTGGGTCCCCGGCGGGTGGCTGCCCCTCGGCACCGACGGCTTCGGCCGGTCCGACACCCGGGCCAAGCTCCGCCGCCACTTCGAGGTCGACCACGGCCACGTCGTCGTCGCCGTGCTCTCGGCCCTCGCCCGCGAGGGCCAGGTCAAGCCCGAGCTCGTGGCCGACGCCATCGCCCGCTACGGCGTCGACCCCGAGGCCCCCAACCCGGCCAACGCCTGATCTTCCTCGGGTTCTGGACGGTTCTCGGGCCATGCGCCCAAGAACCGTCCACAACGCGAGACTCGGGTCAGCCGCGGCGCATGGCGACCCGGGGGCCGAGCAAATCGAGCCAGGCTTCCTCAGCGACCTTGGCCGCGAGCTCCGGGCCGGGGTCGGTGACGACGACGAAGCCGAGGCGCTCGTAGTACGGCCCGTTCCACGGGACGTCGCGGAACGTCGTGAGCGTGAGCGGCCCGCCGAGGTGGTCGAGCAGCTCCCGTCCGATGCCCCGGCCAGCGACCGACGGGTCGATGCTCACCTGCTCGACGTGAGTCACGCCGTCGAGCACGAGCGTCAGCACGTAGCCCACGACCTCGCCGCCGTCATCGGCGACCCAGACCTCGGCAGCGGCGAGCTGGTCGATCGTGAACGGCTCGTCGTCGGCCAACGCGTCCATGTCCACCGATCGGAACAGCTCGCCGGCCCGCACCTCGATCACCTGGCACGCCGGGAGGTCCTCGGCTCGAGCAGGCCGCACGTCCATGACGCCATACTCGACGATCCGGGCGCTCCACGCCCCCTACGCCGACCTCGGGCCACACGAGGTGGACGTGATCGATGCCTCCGGCTCACCAGCCGAGGTGGCGGCCGCCATCCTGGCCCGCCTCGACTGAAACCGTCGGCACCGCGCCGGTGGCGATCGGTACCGTGCCGCCGTGGCCGGGTCGATCCTCCTCCTGACCGGGCCACCCGGCGCCGGCAAGACGACGGTCGCCGGCCTCGTCGCCCGGTCGTTCGAGCGGGCCGTGCACCTGAAGGGCGACGACTTCTTCCACGCCATCGTCAGCGGCTACATCCCGCCGTGGCGGCCGGAGTCGCAGGAGCAGAACGAGGTCGTGCTCGACGTCACGGCCGGCGCGGCCCGCGCCTATGCCGTCGGCGGCTACCAGGTCGTCCTCGACGGGATCTTCGGCCCCTGGTTCCTCGAGCGGTTCGTGGGGGCCGCCCTCCACCACGAGGTCGACATCCAGTACGTGGTGCTCCGGCCCGACGAGGACACATGCGTGGCCCGGGCCACGGCGCGGGGCGGCGGCGAGCTCACCGACCCCGAGCCGGTCCGGAAGATGTACGCCGAGCTGGCCCACCTCGGCCGCTACGAGCGCCACGTCCTCGACACCGCCGGCGAGGATCCGGCCACGACCGCCACACGGGTGCTCGATGCCCTCTCCTCGGGACGGTGCGCGCTGATCGAGCTGATCGGTGGACCCGAGCAGGTGCCGATCGAGGTGGTCGACCCCGACCCGGCGTGGACCGACCGCTTCACCGCCGAACGCGCTCGCATCGCCACGGCGCTGGCCGGCATCGACCACCGCGCCGAGCACGTCGGCTCGACGAGCGTCGCCGGCCTGGCCGCCAAGCCCATCATCGACATCCAGCTCAGCGTCCCCGACGTCGACGACGACACGTGGCTGGCTCCGCTCGAGCGGGCGGGCTACGCCCTCCGGGTCCGGGAACCCGGCCACTGGATGGTTCGGACACCGGAGCGCGACGTCCACGTCCACGTGTGCTCGACCGGTAGCGCGTGGGAGCGCCGGCACCTCCTGTTCCGCGACTGGCTGCGCACCTGCGACGAGGACCGCGATCGCTACGGCAGCATCAAGCGGACGCTCGCCACGCGCGAGTGGCCGACGAGGCAGCACTACACCGAGGCCAAGTCCGACGTGATCCGTGACATCACGGCCCGGGCCGAGGCCTGGGCCGCCGAGACGGGGTGGGCGCTGTGACCGACCCGATCGCCCGGAGCGTCGAGATCATCGCTGACCGCTACTTCTACGACCGCCTCCGCCAGCGCCTCGAGGGGCTCACGGACGACGAGTACCTCTGGTCACCGGTGGCGGAGTGCCTGACGGTGACCGGTGAGCCCGGCCGGGTGGCGTGGGGCACTCCCGGGTTCACGACCATCGCCTGGCGCATCGCTCACCTCAGCGAGGGCTTCCGAGCCGAGCGGGCCTGGCGATGGCTCGGGCGTGAGCCGGCGTTCCTCGATGCCGACATCCGCCATCCCACGACCGCGGCTGGTGCCATCACCGAGCTGGAGACCAACTACACCGCCTGGCATGACCTTCTCGGTTCGCTCGGCCCCGACGAGCTCTGGCAACCGATCGGTCCCATCGGGGGTCCGCTCTACGGCGACAGCGAACGCCTGACCTTCGTGTTCCACGTCGTCGACGAGCTGATCCACCACGCGGCCGAGATCGGGGTCCTGCGCGATCTCTACGCCGCTACCGTGACGACGTGACCGACACGTTCTTCATCACCGGGGACGAGCTCGCCGATCGCCTCCTCGCGGAGGACCCGCTCGCGCTCCTCCTCGGCATGCTCTTCGACCAGCAGGTGCCGATGGAGTGGGCGTTCGCCTCGCCGGCCAAGCTCAAGGAGCGACTGGGCCACCTCGACG
>JAODBP010000069.1 GCA_025464025.1 Actinomycetes bacterium
TCTTGAGCCAGTGGTGGAACTTGCACATGTGGTCGGCGTCGTCGGTCCGGGTGTGATGCGTCACCGACCACTCGGTCCGGTGGTCGCGTTCCAGCCGGCGGTGCTCGGCGCAGCCGAGGACCTGGCATTGGTCGTCGGACCATTCGAGGGCGGTCTGTTGGTGGGCGGTGAACTGCCGTCCGGGGTGGGTCACGTTGATGACGTCGACGCCCTTGGTGAGGACGAGGGTGAGGAACGAGCCGGGCAGGAGCTCTCGGGCCACGGAGACGGGGATGGGTCCGTAGCCGGTGATCTCGCAGATCTCGCCGGGTTCGGTGTCGCCGCGGAGGATGGCGGGGAGGTCGGCGCGCAGGATCACCTTCACCGGTGACGGTGCTTTGCCGCCAACGCCTGATGCGGCGGCTTCGGCCATGGCCATCATCCCGTCGAAGGCGTAGGCCTCGAGCGGTTCTCGCCGGCCTTCCTTGCGCGCCCGCTTGAACTCGGCGTCGACGAACGGCCGGTGTCGGGCCATGAAGCGGGCGCCGTCGTCCTTCGTCCCGCGAAGGTGGAGGTGCCACGCGCCGTCGTCGCCGATCCACTCCCGCGCCGATCGCGTGCGCCGGATCGCCTCGTGTCGCGCCGCGTCGTCGGCGAGTGCGGCGGCCTTGATCCGCTCGGCCCGGCCGCGCAGCTCGCGGAGGCTCTCACGCGATGCGGCGGTGAGCAGCTCCTCCTCGGCTGACGGGTCGGCTGCGGCGCCGTCGGACACGGCGGCCGCTTGGTCGAGCGACAGCTTCCCGGACCGCAGTGCTTCGTCCGATCGCGGCAGCTTCTTCACCCGCTCGGCGGTTTCGAGGGCCTTGCGGGCTTGTGCAGCCGTCGTCCCTGTGCGGTTCGCCAGCCAGTCGGCGGCGGTCCGGTCGGTCCCACCGCGCCACTGGTTCGTCTCGGTCGCCCGTCCGGCGACGAGCGCCTTGCCGGCGGAGCACACGCGCTCGGCCTCGGCGAACAGGTCGACCAACTGGACCGCCTCGGGTCCGGTCAGCGCGGCGACGTCGAGCTCGCGCACGACCAGCTGGAGCTGGCGCACGGCCATCCGGGTGGCCTGGGCTCGACGTCCATCGAACATGTGTTCGATGCGAACGGACCTTCAGGATGAAGGCAACGAAACGGACGACGTCGTCAGGACCCTGCCACCGGTCGAGGCGGGCTCAGCGCGAGGGCTTGATGCGGGTGAAGTCTTCGCCGGTCGGCCCGAACGGCAGGTCGGCGGCCTCGTAGCACTCGGCGTGGAAGTGCTCGACCCGGGCCCACTTGGCATCGACGTACACGTTGCAGATCACCTGCTGGCGGTTCTGCTTCGCCGCGAACTTGACCTGCTCGCCGCAGTGGTGGCAGAGGGCGAGGTTGCCGGCTTCGACCCGGCGGAGGACAGCGCGGCTGCCCAGCGTGACCTGCTGAAGGGTGATGTCGCTCATGTCCTCTTTTCGACCGGTTCGGACGGAAACATGAGCAATCAACCTCGAACGCCGGAGCGCGTCCTTGACGAGGGTGACGGGGTGCACAAGTGTGATGGCGCTGGGCCGGGGTGCTTCCGCCGTGCACCCCTGCCCAGCACCTTCGCGCTCGGGCCGCCGGCCCGGCCGCGCCTTCGCCTAGGCGGCGAAGACGGCGAAGTCGGGGGCGACGTGACCCCGTCCGCCACCCCGGCGCTGCGCCGAGGCGAGGGCGGATTCCGCCCGGTCGATCGTGTCGAGGGGCGCCGAGCTGTCGAGGTGCAGCGCACCGCCGACGCTCATGGTGCGGCTCGGCGTGCCGGCCATCCACGAGTCGACGAGGCGACTGACGACCATGTCGATCGGGGCCTTGAGGTCACGCAGCACCACCACGAACTGGTGGTCGCCGTAGCGGGCCACGGCGTCGCCGTTGCGGGTGCCGTTGCGCAGGTGGAGGCCGACCTGGCCGAGCAGGAGGTCGGAGGCGGCGTCGCCCTGGGCCCGGCGCAGCGACTCGAAGCCGTCGACCTCGAGCACGAGCAGCCCGTCGCCGGCTCGTAGCGAGGCAATGATCGCGGCGGCCTGCTGGCGGTTGCCCACGCCCGTGATCGGGTCCCGGGTGGCGGCGTCGTAGAGGGACTCGACGGCGTTGAGCCGGTCGAGCACGGCGCCGGCCTGCCCGCCGAAGAGCTGGGCGATGCCGGCGGTGAGGCCGTCGATCTCGCGGCGGGCGCCGGACACGGCGAGCACGCCGATGACGCCGGCGGCGCCGGTGATGGGCACGAGCACCGGGTTGCCGGGCCGGACCGCGCCGACCCGGAGGGCCTCGACCAGGGCGGCGTTGCGACCCAGCTCGGGGTCGAGCGGCGCCGGGTGCGACCCGTGGCGGCCGCCCAGGAGGAGGCGGCCGGGGCCTTGCACGTAGAGGAGGGCGCCGTCGCCGCGGAGCAGCTCGGCGCCGAGCCGGCAGATGCGGTCGCCGGCAGCGGCGACGTCGTCGACGCCGCGCAGGTCGATGGCGGCCACCAGCAGCGTGTCGATGTCGGTCAGCGCGGCATCGGCCAGCACCTTCGTGCGGCGGCTCCGGGCCAGCGCCCACGCGATCGCCTCGGCCAGCAGGAGCGCGACCGGCAGCACCGCCAGCGCCGCCGACGGCACGGCTGGATCCCCATTGATCCAGGTGGTGCCGGCGGCGACGACGGCGGGAACGGTGAGCTGCGCCGCCACGCCCCGACCCAGGGCCAGCGCGGCCCACAGGAGGACGGCGGCACCCGCGGCCGGGACGGCGACGACGGCGATGTCGCGGCCGATCGACGCGATGACGGTGCCGGTGGCCGTGAGGGCGAGGCCGGCGACGACGGCTCGGGCGACCCGGCGGTTCCGGAGGAGCTCGGTGCCGAGCAGCGTGGTGATCAGGCTGGCGGCCACGACGGCGAGGGCCGCGCCGCGCACCGCGACCGAGCTCGGCACCAGGACGGCGGCGATGGCGACGCCGCCACCGGCCAGCAGCAGGGCGCCGGTGGCGACCCGGCCAGCCGGGGGAGCAGGGGTGACGGCGGTCATGGTGTTGTGTCGGCCGGTCACGCTCGGTGGTCGAGCCAACGTTCCGACAACGATTTCGCTACGGGCGGTGCGATCCGAGCTGGACGGCGTCGCGGACCAGTGCTCGCAGCGCTCGTTCGTCGGCCCCGGCCTCGACCAGGGCGTGGACCCGGTCCTCGACGGCCTCGCCCAGCTCGTCGTCCGACCGGGCCGCACCACCGTTGGTGACCGCGGTGAGGATGATGATCCCGAACGCGGCCACCGCGGTGAGCAGGCCGAAGGTGAGCGCGCCACCGGGCGAGTCGGCGATCGACGTGACGATCATCCCGGCGATGCCGGCCACGCACACCGCGACCAGCGAACGACGGATGGCCACCGCGCTCATCTAGTTCTTGACGAGCGGCTTGAACTTGATCCGGTGGGGCTGGTCGGCGTCGGTGCCGAGCCGCTTGTGCCGGTCGACCTCGTAGTCGCTGAAGTTGCCCTCGAACCACCGCACCTGCGAGTCGCCCTCGAAGGCCAGCACGTGGGTGCAGATCCGGTCGAGGAACCAGCGATCGTGGCTGATGACCACGGCGCAGCCGGGGAAGGCGAGGAGCGCGTCCTCGAGGGCGCGCAACGTGTCGACGTCGAGATCGTTGGTCGGCTCGTCCAGCAGCAGGGTGTTGCCGCCGGTGAGGAGCTGCTTGGCCAGGTGGACGCGGTTGCGCTCGCCACCGGAGAGCACGCCGACCTTCTTCTGCTGGTCGGAGCCCTTGAAGTTGAACGAGGCCACGTAGGCCCGGCCGTTCATCGTGCGCTCCCGGCCGATCGACACCTCGGCGGTGAAGTCGTTGGCCGACGCCCCGGTGATCTCCTCGTAGACGGTGAGATCGTCGTGGAGGACGTCGCGGTTCTGGTCGATGTAGGACATCTGCACGGTCTGGCCGATCTTGAGGCTGCCGGCGTCGGGCTCCTCCTTGCCGGTGAGCATGCGGAAGAGCGTCGTCTTGCCGGCGCCGTTGGGGCCGATGACGCCGACGATGCCGGCCGGGGGGAGCGAGAGCGTGAGGTCCTCGATGAGCAGCTTCTCGCCGTAGCCCTTGGTCAGCCCCTCGGCCTCGATGACGAGGTCGCCGAGTCGCGGCCCGGGCGGGATCGTCATCACCAGCTGGTCGGTGGCGCGGTCGGCCGACTGCGCCTCCTCGAGCAGCTTCTCGTAGGCGGTGAGGCGGGCCTTGCCCTTCGACTGGCGAGCCTTGGGCGACATGCGCACCCACTCGAGCTCGCGCTCGAGCGTGCGCTTGCGGGACGCGTCGTTGCGGGCCTCGGTCTCGGCCCGCTTGGCCTTGTTCTCCAGCCAGCCCGAGTAGTTGCCCTCGAACGGCAGGGCCCGGCCCCGCTCGATCTCGAGGATCCAACCGGCCACGTTGTCGAGGAAGTACCGGTCGTGGGTGACGGCCACGACGGTGCCCGTGTAGTCCTTGAGGAAGCGCTCGAGCCAGGCCACCGACTCGGCGTCGAGGTGGTTGGTCGGCTCGTCGAGCAGCAGCAGGTCGGGGTGGGAGAGGAGCAGGCGGGCCAGGGCCACCCGGCGCTTCTCGCCACCGGAGAGGTTCGTGACCGGGAGGTCGCCGGCCGGGCACCGCAGCGCGTCCATGGCGATCTCGACCTGGCGCTCGATGTCCCAGGCGTTCGCCGCGTCGATCTTCGTCTGGAGCTCGCCCTGCTGGGCGAGGAGCTTGTCGAAGTCGGCGTCGGGCTCGGCGAAGGCGGCGCAGACCTCGTTGTACCGAGTCAACAGCTGGGCCGTCTCGCCCACGCCGTCCATCACGTTCTGGAGGACGGTCTTGCTGTCGTCGAGGTGCGGCTCCTGGGCCAGGTGGCCCACGGTGTAGCCGGGGGAGAGGCGAGCCTCGCCGGTGTAGCCGTCGTCCTCGCCGGCCATGATCTTCAGGATCGACGACTTGCCGGCGCCGTTGGCGCCGAGCACACCGATCTTCGCCCCCGGCAGGAACGACAGCGTGACGTCCGTCAGGACCTCGCGGTCCGGGGGGTAGAAGCGGTTGAGCTTGTACATGGTGAAGATGTACTGCGAAGCCATATGGCTTCAGGCTAGGGGGTCCAGCTTCGGCCCTGGAATTGCGCGCCGATAGGCTCGATGGTGATGAGCGAACCTCCCAGCCAGCAGTCGTTCGGACCGAACGCGTGGCTCGTCGACGAGATGCACGAGCGCTACCTCTCCGATCCGGAGGCGGTGAGCCCGAGCTGGCAGGAGTTCTTCGCCGACTACCAGAAGGGCGGCAACGCCACGCCGCCGGCCGCGGCCCTGACCCCGGCGCCCGCCCCGG
>JAODBP010000070.1 GCA_025464025.1 Actinomycetes bacterium
TCTTGAGCCAGTGGTGGAACTTGCACATGTGGTCGGCGTCGTCGGTCCGGGTGTGATGCGTCACCGACCACTCGGTCCGGTGGTCGCGTTCCAGCCGGCGGTGCTCGGCGCAGCCGAGGACCTGGCACTGGTCGTCGGACCATTCGAGGGCGGTCTGCTGGTGGGCGGTGAACTGCCGTCCGAGGTGGGTCACGTTGATCACGTCGACGCCCTTCGTGAGGACGAGGGTGAGGAACGAGCCGGGCAGCAGCTCTCGGGCCACGGAGACCGGGATGGGTCCGTAGCCGGTGATCTCGCAGACCTCGCCGGGCTCGGTGTCACCGCGGAGGATGGCCGGGAGGTCGGCGCGCAGGATCACCTTCACCGGTGACGGTGCTTTGCCGTCACCGCCTGATGCGGCGGCTTCGGCCATGGCCATCATCCCGTCGAAGGCGTAGGCCTCGAGCGGTTCTCGCCGGCCTTCCTTGCGGGCTCGCTTGAACTCGGCGTCGACGAACGGCCGGTGCCGGGCCATGAACGTGGCGCCGGCGTCCTTCGTTCCCTTGAGGTGCAGGTGCCAGGCCCCGTCGTCGCCGATCCACTCACGCGCCGACCGCTTGCGCCGGATCGCCTCGTGTCGCTCGGACTCGTCGATCGCTGCGGCCTTGATCCGCTCGGCCCGCCCCCGCAGCTCACGCACGCTCTCCCGCGATGCCGCGTTGAGCAGCTCCTCCTCGGCCGATGGGTCTGCCGCTGCTCCGTCGGTGACGGCGGCGGCCTGGTCGAGCGACAGCTTCCCGGAGCGCAGCGCCTCGTCCGACCGTGGCAGCTTCCTCACCCGCTCGGCGGTCTCCAAGCTCTTGCGGGCCTGCCCGGCGGTCGTCCCCGTCCGGTTCGCCAGCCAGTCGGCGGCGGTCCGGTCGGTCCCACCGCGCCACTGGTTGGTCTCCGCCGCCCGTCCGGCGACGAGCGCCTTGCCGGCGGAGCACACCCGCTCGGCCTCGGCGAACAGGTCGAGCAGCTCGACCGCCTCGGGTCCGGTCAGCGCCGCGACGTCGAGCTCGCGCACGACCAGCTGGAGCTGGCGCACGGCCATCCGGGTGGCCTGGGCTCGACGTCCATCGAACATGTGTTCGATGCTAACGGACCTTCAGGATGAAGGCAACGAAACGGACGAAGTCGTCAGGACCCTGCCGCTCGGCGCCGTTCCCTAGGATCCTCCCGTGCGCGTGGCCGACCTCCCCACCCCGGCGCTGGTCATCGAGCGATCGGTGCTGGAGCACAACGTGGCCACCATGGCGGCGGCGCTGCCCGGCGACCGGCTGCGACCCCACGTCAAGGCGCACAAGACGTCCGCCCTGGCCCGGCTCCAGGCCGAGGCCGGGCACCGGCACTTCACGTGCGCCACGATCCGCGAGGTCGAGGGCCTGGCCGCCGCCGGGCTCGGCGACGACCTGCTGCTGGCCAACGAGGTCCTCGACTGCCGTCGGCTCGGCGCACTCGACGCGCGGGTCACGGTCGCCGTCGACTCGGCGGCGACCATCGAGGCCGCCGCCGCGGGCGGCGTGCGTGAGGTCCTGATCGACGTGAACGTCGGCCTGCCCCGCTGCGGCTGCGCCCCGGAGGACGCCGGCCGGCTGGCCGACCTGGCCCGGTCGAAGGGGCTGTCGGTCCGCGGGGTCATGGGCTACGAGGGCCACCTGATGATGGTCGACGAGCCCACCGACAAGGCGGCCGAGACCGAGCGGTGCATGGCCCTGCTGCTCGCCGCCCACGCCGACGTCGGGGGCGACGTGGTGTCGGCGGGCGGCACGGGCACGTATGGCGTCAACACGTGGGCCACCGAGATCCAGGCCGGCTCGTACCTGCTGATGGACACCCGCTACGTGCAGGAGGAGGGCCTGCCGTTCCGGCCCGCCCTCGCCGTGCTCGGGTCGGTCGTGTCGACGTCGCCCGGCTGGTCGGTGGTCGACGTGGGGCTGAAGTCGCTGGGCATGGACCACGGCAACCCGTCGATCGACGACGCCCTGGTGTGGTTCTGCTCCGACGAGCACTCCACGTTCTCCGATCCCCGCCCGGTCGGCGCGCACCTGCGGGTGTGGCCGGCCCACGTCGACCCGACCATGGCCCTGCACGAGCGCGTCCACCTCGTCGACGGTGACGACGTCCTCGAGACCTGGCCCATCGATCTCCGCGGCTGGTGAGTCAGGCGCCCAGCACGCGGTCGAGGTAGTCGTTCGCGAAGCGGCGGTCGGGGTCGAGCTCGTCGCGGAGGCGCACGAAGTCGTCGAACCTCGGGTAGCTGGCCCGGAGGTCGTCGGCCGTGCGGGTGTGGAGCTTGCCCCAGTGGGGGCGGCCGCCGGCGGCGGTGAAGATGCGCTCGGCACCTTCGAAGTAGCGCTCGTGGTCGGTGCCGCGGAACACGTGCACGGCCACGTAGGCGCTGTCGCGCCCGGAGGCGGTGGAGAGCCACAGGTCGTCGGCCGGGGCGACGCGCACCTCGACGGGGAAGCTGATCTGCAGGCCCGACGACTCGACGAACGACTGGAGCTCGCGGACCACCGGCGCCAGCTCGGCGCGGGGGATGGCGTACTCCATCTCCTTGAAGCGCACCCGGCGGGGGCTGGTGAAGACCCGGGGCGCGGCGTCGACGTAGGTGCGGGCGCCGAGGGCCTTGGCCGCGATGCCGTTGATGCGGGCCGTGAGGTCCGGCCGGGCCTTGGCGACTTCGCACGTGAGCCGGAAGAGGCCGTTCGACAGCACCTCGTCGTCGAGCAGGCCCCGGAGACCGAGCGGGCGGGGCGGGCCGTCCGTGCGGTTGTTGCGCTTCACCAGTGCGGTGGCGGTGTGCGGGAACCAGTAGTACTCGAAGTGCTCGTTGGCGGCGACGAGCTCGTCGATCCCGTCGAGCACGTCGTCGAGCGGCATGGGGCGCTCGTCCGCCTCGAGCAGGAAGGCGGGCTCGGTCTGGATCGTCACCGTGCTGATGAGCCCCAGCGCGCCGAGGCCGACGCAGGCGGCGGCGAAGAGGTCGGGCCGCTCGGTGGCCGAGCAGGTGACCACCTCGCCGCTGGCCAGCACGAGCTCGAGCCCCACCACCTGGGCGGCGAGCGACGCGCTGGACCGGCCGGTGCCGTGGGTGCCGGTCGAGATGGCGCCCGAGATCGTCTGGGCGTCGACGTCGCCCATGTTGGTGAGGCCGAGGCCGTGCTGGAGCAGCAGGGCGTTGAGCTGGTGGAGCGGCATGCCCGACTCGACGGTGACCAGCCCCGACTCGCGGTCCACCGACACGAGCCGGGCGTAGCGGTCGAGCTGCACCTGGATGCCGTCGGTGACGGCGATGGCGGTGAAGGAGTGGCCGGCGCCCACCGCCTTGATCCGGCGGGTGCCGGCCTCGCGCACGATGCGGACGAGGTCCTCGCGGTACGACGGGTGCTCGACGGCGACCGGGTCGGCGGACTGGTTGCCCGCCCAGTTCTGCCAGCGCATGCGTGGCAGTCTGCCCGCTAGGGCTCGGCGGCCGCCTGCTCGAGGAGCGAGACCAGGAGGTCGGGGTCCTGGGCGCCGGATGCGCCGTACGTGCGGTCGACCACGAAGAACGGCACGCCCCGGGCACCGAGCTGCTGGGCCGTCCGCTCGTCGTCGCGCACGGCGTCGGCGTAGCGGTCGGAGTCGAGGACATCCTCGACGTCGGCCTCGGGCAGGCCGGCTTCCACGGCCAGCCGGCGGAGCACGGCGGTGTCGCCGATCGCCTCGCCGTCGGTGAAGTAGCCGCGGAACAGGCGTTCCTCGAGCTCGGCCTGGCGCCCGTGCTCCTTGGCCAGGTGCAGGAGCCGGTGGGCGTTGAAGCTGTTGCCCCGCTGGGTGCGGTCGAGGTGGTACTCGAGGCCCTCGCCGGCTGCGGCCTGGGTGACCCGGTGCTGCATGGCCTGCGCCTCGCCCTTCGACACGCCGTACTTGTCGGCCAGGTGCTCGAGCACGTCGATCCCGACGGGCGGCGCGTCGGGGTCGAGCTCGAAGCTGCGCCACGTGACCTCGACGTCGTCGCGCCCGTCGAAGCGCCGCAACGCCTCCTCGAACCGGCGCTTGCCGATGTAGCACCACGGGCACACGACGTCGGACCAGATCTCGACCTGCACGGCGCTCTGCAACGTTCTGCGGCGCGGTGTTCTTCCAGACGCGAGGATGTGCGGATGCGCCGGCCGCCCGTACCCGAGGACGCCCGAGCGTGCTTCGACGTCTGGACCACCCCCGACGGGGTCGCCCACGACCTGTTCGTGGCTCGGGGCGAGGACGCGCACGTGGTGGCCGACCTGCTGGTGCAGGGCGTGAGCGAGACGCTCACCGGCAAGCGCCAGTACCGGCTCGACGAGCCGACCTGGCTGGCCCAGTTCGTCCTGCGGGGCTCGCACGTCGGGTGCGGCTACGGCGGCCTCGGTGCCGACGGCGACCTGCTGCGCCACTCCTTGCGCCAGCTTGCCGGCCACGCCGCGCTGGTGCTCGACGGGGCCCGCACCCGGGGCGACCTCGAGGTGCGGCTCGAGGAGCTCGACGTGATCCTCCGCGCCCTCGACCGGTGGGACGTGCTGTCGGCCGTCGTGTCGGCGTCGGCTGACCGTGACGAGGCCCTCCGCCGCCTCGGAGGCGAGCCGTTCCGCTTCCGCTCCGACCAGGCCGACCAGGTGCTCGACCTGCGGGTGTCCTACCGGCTCCAGGACCGCCGGGCCGAGCTGCGGGCCGAGGTCGAGCAGGTCCAGGCCGCCCTCGTCGCCCTCAACACGGCCGCCGCCGAGGTCTAGGCCGGGCGGAGGCGCACGAGCGGGATCTCGCGCGACGTCTTCCGCCGGTACGACGCGTAGCCGCGGAACAGGGCGTCGAGACGCGGCCACAGCTCGCCGGCCTCGTCGGCCGGCACGACCTCGGCCCGGACCGGGATCGTCGTGGCGCCGAGCTCGACGGTCGCGGCCGGCTCGGCCATGAGGTTGTGGAACCACGCCGGGGCGTGGTCCTGGCCGGCGTTCGATGCCACGACGATGTAGCTGTCGCCGTCGACGAGGTGGATGAGCGGCCGGGTGTGCGATCGGCCGGACCGTCGACCCGTGGTCGTGAGCAGCAGGATCGGCGCCTTGCCCATCCTCGTGCCGAACCGGCCACCCGTGGCCCGTCGGACCCGCACGAACAGCGTGTCCCGCAGCTTGTTGGCCCGATCCCGGTTGGTGGGCATGCTCGGACGGTACCCATGACCGACCCGACCGAGCTGCTGCGAGCGGAGCGCGCTGCCACCGAACGCCAGCTCGCCGCGCTCGATCGCACCTTCGAGGACGTCGTCGAGTCGATCGAGGGCGTCGGCAACGACGACGAGCACGACCCCGACGGCACGACGATCGCGTTCGAACGGGCCCAGGTCATCGCCCTCCGGCGCCAGGCCGATGCCAACCTCGGCGAGATCGCCGCTGCCTTCGAACGGGTCGCCGCCGGCACCTACGGCACGTGCGAGGTCTGCGATCAGCCCATCCCGCCCGAGCGCCTCGACGCCCGCCCCACCACCCGCACCTGCGTCCGCTGCGCCCGCTGAGATCGCCCCCTCTGCTCCCGTGGAGACGACACTCGAACGTGCGGTCTCGGTCGCCGGGTTCCGGCACGTCAGACCGGCACGTTCGCCGACGCGATGGCCGATCTCAGCGGAGCTAGCAGCAGGTGGTGTCGACGGTGCTGGAGCCGAGGGACCGACCGGAGGCGTCGAGGGCGGTGACGAGGTAGACCCAGCGGGCGCCGGTGCCGGAGGGCTCGGAGAACTCCCGCCCGGTGCCGGTGTAGACGACGTTTTCCGGGCCGTCGTGGGTGCGGCGGGTCAGGCGGAACGATGCGAAGGCCGGGCTCGTCGACGCGTCCCACCGGCAGCTGATCGTCAAGGTGGGAGCGTCGGTGGTGCAGGCCAGGTGCAGGTCCTGGAACGTCGGCGGGCCGGTCGTGCTGGTGGTCGTGGGCGGGATCGTCGTCGCCTGCGGGACGGTGGTGGTCGGGGTGCTGCTCGGCCGGGCGGTGGTCGAGGTCGTGGACGGCACCGTGGTCGCGGTCACCGGCGGCAGGAGCACGGTGGTGGTCGGGGCCCCGAGCAGCGTCGAGGTGGTGACCGACGGGTTGGGCTCGGTGCGCACCTGGTCGGACGGCGAGTCGTCGTGCGACAGCCCGATGGCGAGCCCGATGCCGGCGGCGACGACGACCACGGCGGCGGCGGCCGGGAGGAAGGGCCGGCGCGCCCGTGGTGCGGCGGCGACCACGCCACCGGCGAGTCGAGCCTCCAGGTCGCGCACGAACGCCGGGTCGGGCGGGGGCGCGTCCTGGGTGCCGGCACCTTCGAGCGTGCGGCGCAGGTCGTCGCTCATCGCTGCACCTCCCGCTCGAGGGCTCGGAGGGCCCGGTGCAGGGTCACGGCCAGCACCGGCTTCGTCGTGCCGAGCTGGGCGGCGGCGTCGTCGGCCGACAACCCGGCCAGGTACCGGAGCGTGATGACCTCCTGGTAGCGCGGTCGCAACCGGTCGAGCGCGGCGCGGACCCGGGGCCAGTCGGCCATCGGGTCGGCTGGCGGCTCGTCGTCGGGGACGAGCGTCAGCAGCTTGGCCTGGTCGCGCGCTTCCTTCCGCTGGAGCCCGGCCAGCTCGTTGGCCGCGATCCGGTGGAGCCAGGCCACGAATCCCCCGCCCTTCCACTCGAAGCGGTCGATCGACGCGAGGGCCCGTTCGAACGTGGCCGACGTGACGTCCTCGGCGATCTGCCGCGAGCCGGATCGACGCCAGGCGAAGGCGTGGATGGCGGTCACGTGGCGCCGGTACAGCTCGGCGAAGGCCTCGGGTTCGTGCCGGGCCCGGGCGGCGAGGGCGCGGTCGTCGGGACCCTCCGTCGGAGGGACGGCTGACAGCAGCGGCTCACCATCGAGCACCGCCCGACTATCGGTCGCCGGCGGTGCAGCAGTCCACCTCGGCCCGCCCGACGGCGGTCACCTTGCCGGTGCCGTCGAGGGCCTGGACGTAGTAGGTCTGCGACCCGAGCGGCACGTCGTGGTCGTCGGCCGATCGCACGGCGGCGCCGACCTCGGCGATGACCCGGCCCCGCCGGTCGTCGATCGTGCGCACCAGCCGGAACCCGGCGGTGCCGGCCGGACCATCGCCCCAGGTGCAGCGGACGGCGTCGTCGGCGGTGGCGGCGCACGCCAACCGCATCGTCGTGGCCAGCGGGGCCGGCTCGCCACCACCGGCCTTGATGCGCTCCGGGTTGCTAGTGCCGAGGTACCGGTCACCGGCGTAGGCCGACACCCGGTACACGTAGGTCGTCCCCACCGTCGGCGACTCGTCGACGTGGTCGCGCACGGCGACGTCGTCGGTCGACCACAGCGGCTGGCTCGGGCCGGTGCCCGGGACCTCCCGCATGAGGACGAGCTTGGTCGTGCCGGCCGGGACGCCGTCCCAGTGGCACGCCACGGCGGGGTCGCCGTCACCCGACGAGCACCCGATGGTCAGCTCGGCCGGCTCGGGCCGGGGTGCGACGGTGGTCGTCGGGGCCGGCTCGTGCCGGGCGGGCGGCATCGTCGTCGGCGGGGCCGGGTGCTCGTGGCCCTCCGGCACCGTCGTCGACGTGGTCGGGCCGGGCTCGCCGTGGGGGAGCGACGTCGTGGGCGGCGTGGTGCCCGGCGTCGGTGCCTCCGTGGTGGAGGTCGACGTGGTGGGCTCGTCGCCCAAGGGGGTCGACGTCGACACCAGCTCGGCGGGGTGGTGGCCGGCCAGGGCGTGACCGGTGCCGATGCCGACGGTCAGGCCGGCGAGGGCCAGGGCGGCGAGGACGGGAGTGCGGCGCATGTCCCTTCAACGCGCCGGCACCGCCCGGATTTCACCTGCGGTCTGATGCCGCCCTCGACACCGGCATGGTGAGGATCGCCTGGCGGATGTTCTCGGCCACCAGGTTGTTCAGGTAGCAGAACGAGATCCCGCTGGCCGGGTCGGTCCAGGCGTACTGGAAGTGGGCCCCGCTGTGGCCGAACGCCAGCGGCGAGCAGCCCTTGCCGAACCCGCCCTGGCGGAGCTGGTGCTGCCCGTCGTCGCCGGCCAGCACCAGCCCGAGCGACCGGTTGACCGGCACGCCCATCATCGGGTCGGCGAAGTTGCAGCGCACGTTCGTCTTGGCGTCGTGCAGCACCTCGGCGTCCCACAGGCCCTTCGGGTCGTGGAGCAGGGCCTGGTGGAGCAGCACGACGTCGGCGGCCGTGGCGATGCCGCCACCACCGGGCACCCCGGCCGCTCGGGCCGCGGCCGTCTCCAACCCGTCGACCACCCAGCGTTCGCCATCGTCGGCGATCACCGGCTCGACGTAGCCGTCCTGCTGGTCGACCGGGATCCCGAGCATGCGGGGCAGGCCCAGCGGCTGGGTGACCCGTTCCTCGATGACGTCGCGGAAGTCCTTGCCCCGCAGCCGCTCGAGCAGCT
>JAODBP010000222.1 GCA_025464025.1 Actinomycetes bacterium
CCTCGTCACGACATCGGGCGCCTGGCAGCTCGACCTTCCGCCGGGGACCACGGTCGACACCGAAGAGGCCGCCGCGGTCGACGCGGCGACGACCGTCGAGCCGGGCGTCGCCTTCGGGCTGGCATCGGCCGCCGCTGCCACAGCCTCGCGGGTGTTCCTGCCCGGCCCGTCCGGGGCCTGGGTGGGGCGGCGCCAAGCAGTGCTGCGGGAGCTGCGCCGGCGGGCCTTCGAGACGTTGGCGGCGACGGCTGTGGTGCTGGGCGATTGGGGACGCGGCAATTGCGGCAGCCGAGGAGCCGTGGGGCTGGAGCCCTTCCGGAGTCGGCCTACGTGCCGCTCAAGGCGGCTCACGCCGGCGCCGGCAACCGGGGGGACGCCGCGCCCCCCTAGATCTTCTTGTGGATCGGGTTCTGGAACTTCTCGGCAAGTTCTACGCGGCAGAACCGAGTCGGGCGTTGTCGACGTAGTCGGTGATGACGCGATCGATGGTGGCCAGGGCGCGACGTAGCTCGACAGGTGCGGGTGGTTGGTCAGGGGCGGCGACCAGAGGCCGCAGAAGTCGGCCGTGGAGCTTGGTGTAGAAGATGGCGACTCGGAGTCCTTCGGGGGTGAGGACATAGGTGTTGGTCTTGGGGACTCGCTCGATGAGGCCGTGGAGGCGCAGGCGGCGCAGGTCGTAGGTCATCTGGTTGGTGGTGTAGTCCCGCCCGAGCAGCCCGGCCACCAGCCCGCGAAGGCTCTTGTTGGTGAAGCCGGCGACGGCGTGGACGAACACGCAGAGGGCGCCGGTCAAGGCCATGGCGCGTGGGTCCCCGAAGCGCAGGGCTCCGGTTCGTTGGCCCTCTCGTATGTAGGGCTGGTGGATGCGCTCGAAGAGCGCAGAGCCGATGGCACAGCCCTGACCGGCACGTTCGATCATAAGCAGACGACGGTTGACGGCGCGGGCCTTGTCGATGAGCTCGGGCAGGTGCTCGAGACGGCCCAGGACCCCGATGTCGGACGGCTTGTTGATGACGGTCTCTATGCGCAGGGCCCTCCCTTCCTTCAGGTACTGCTTGACCCGGCTGTGCTTGTAGCGGAAGTCCATCTTCACGTCGGTTCCGGGAGTGAACACCCGAGTGGCGAAGGGCTGAGGGGTGGTGCGGCCCCGGCGGTTGCGGCCGAACACGGCGTGGACCTCCTCAGGCCGTCCGATGCCGATGTTGTCGGTCACGAGGGCTTCGAAGAACCCACGGGCCCGACGGGGATCGTCGAAGACCAGGGTCCGGCTGACCTCGACCTGGCGCATGGACAGCTCCCACCAATACCCACCGGCCCGGTCGGCTGGGGTCAGCGGGGTCGGGATGACGGCCATCCAACGGTCGAAGAACGCCGCCACGTCGGCCGGGGCGAACCGATCGCAGATCTTCTGCAGCGCCTGCGGGTCGGCGCAGGTGGCGAAGCCGTTGGCCAACGCCGTGTAACCGACACCGGCCCGGTCGGCCTGACGCTTGGCCCACTCATGCCCGTTGGCCCATACCTTGGCCGGATAGGGGAAGTACGTGCAGAGCTTGATGAAGCCCGGTCCGAAGTCGGCGTCGAGCACGTAGAAGTAGTAGGTGCCGACGCGGCGCTCCTCCCTCACGAAGTCGTAGCTGACGACCCCGGGCTTGGGAGAGCGGTCCTTGGCGGTGAAGACCCACTGGAACTCCTGGGTGGCCACGATGGCCACCACCCCGAACCGCCCGCTCCGCTCGGCGCGCTCCAGATGAGGGCGGACATGGTCCAGCTTGCGGTCGTCCCACCGGCTGCGGTCGGGCTTCTTCAGGGTGAGGATCGGGACGCTGTTCGCCTCGGCGAAGGCCCTTACCTCACGACGGAAGCGGTTGCCGTTCTTCTCCATGAGCGCGGGCGACGGGATGGGATCACCGCGATGGCGGGTGAAGAAGCTGACCACCTGGCCACCGACCTGAAGGTTCGGGACGTATGCGTTCAGGTACAGCCGGTCCACACACTCGATCTCCAGACCCACATGCCCGTCGAGCACGTCATTGATGTTCGTCACCGTCGCCACGGAACCAGCGTGTACCAAGGAGGGCCGGCTTTGCCGGCCCGACCACCCTCAGCCGGAACCGGCCCAAGGGGGCCGGGGGGAGGCCTGCCTCCCCCCGCTAATGCTCTCGCGCGGAAATCCCGCGCGCGTGACCCGGCCTCATCAGGCCACCTTGAGCGGGTCGCCGGAGTACGTCCAGGCGAAGGGCTTGGCGGTCTGGTCGTAGTCGCTGACGAAGGCGATGAGCTTGGCGATGAGGTCCTCGCGGGAATCGAAGTTGCCGTTGCGCACCACCTTGCGCTGCAGGATCGAGAAGAACAGCTCGATCTGGTTGACCCAGCTGGCATGAACTGGCGTGTAGTGCACAACCCATCGGGGATGGGCGGCGAACCACGCCTTCGTCTCCTTGGAGATGTGGCTGGAGCCGTTGTCGAGGATGACGTGGATGGCCAGGCCGGCGTCGACCTCGGCGTCGATGGCGTCGAGGAAGGCACAGAAGGTCGTCGAGTTGTTCCGCTCGATGGGCCGGGCCAGCACCCCGCCGCTGTGGACGTCCATGGCCGCCACCAGGCTGGCGGTGCCGTGGCGGACGTACTCGAACTCCCGCCGGCGTGGGCGCCCGGGTGCGGGCGCCTGATCAGCACAGCAGCGCTCCTTGGCCTGGATCGACGTCTTCTCGTCAACCGACAGCACCAGCGCCCGCTCGGGCGGGTTGAGGTAGAGGCCGCAAACGTCTCTGACCCGGTCCCAAAACTCGGGGTCGTCCCGACGGTTGAGCCAGCCCCGCACCCGGTCGAGACGGATGTCCATGGTGGTCAGGATGCGCCACAGCTGTGACACCGACACCTGCACGCCGCTGGCCCACAGATGCTGGGCCAGCTCGTAGTAGGTCCAGGTGGCCACCGGGTCGTCGGGGTCACGCTCGGAGGTGGCCGCCGCGGCCATGGCCATCCGTTCGTCGTGGCCGAAGCGACGACGTCGCCCGCTCCGAGGATCATCTTCGAGGCCCTTCAGACCCTTCTCCCGAAAGCGGTTGCGCCATTTCGCCACGTTCGACTCATGCATGCCGACGATGGCCGAGATCTGTCGTGAGGGCACGCCGTCGGCGGCCATCAGGATGATTCGGGCTCGACGGGCAGCCCGCACCGGTGTCTTGTGCGCCGCTACTCGGCGGGTGAGTTCAGCTCGTTCTTCGTCGGTCAGGGTGATGGGGGGAGCGATCCACATGCCCGCAGATTACACGCGTGTAATTTGCCGGAGCAAGCACTAG
>JAODBP010000107.1 GCA_025464025.1 Actinomycetes bacterium
GGCTCCCCGAAGGGGTCCGAGCCCTTGGGCCCGGCGCGCGTTCGCTACGGCTTCTCTATTGATGCCGCTCGAGCAGCTCGGCCACCGGCGCGCAGTCGGCCCGCCCAGCAAGGTCCACGGCCGGGCGGCCCCCGTCGGGCCCGACCGCCCGGTCGATGAGGTCGAGGGGGACGAGCTCCTCGGCCTCCTCCCAGGGCTCGTCGCCACCCAGGTTGGCGATGGCGGCGTCCCACAGGCGGGTGGGCAGGGCCCGGCCCACGCCGGCCACCAGCCACACCGGCACACCGGCCTGGCGGGCCACCGCAGCGGCGGCCCGGGAGCCGGTGGGGGCGACGAAGCCGGTGGCGCCCAGGCTCGACGCCTCCAGCACCACCAGCGTGCTGGACGCCACGGCGGCGGCCACGCCGGCGTCGGGGACGTCGATGGCCTCCACGTCGCTGTTGCGGAGCCGGCGGGCCAGGTGGGCACCGTCGCCCGAGGCGTCGACGGCCAGCACCTCGATGTCACCCCGGCGGGGCAGGGCCAGGGCCGCCAGCTCGGGGTACCCGACCACCGTGATGCGGGCCTCGTCGGGCAGCAGGCGCGCCAGGTGCCCGGCCGTGCCGTCGTGCTCGAGCTCCTCGGTGACGGCCCACGCCTCGGCCCGGACGTCGCCGGCCGTCAGCAGCCGGGCGCACAGGAACCACAGGGCGCCGGCAGTCGGGTGGCGGACGAGCAGGCGCCGGCACGACATGATCAGCCCGCCGGGGTCGTCGCCCAGGCCGCTCAGGGCCGACGCCGCCTCGCGCACGAGCTCACCCTGGTCGACCCCGCCGGCCCGGGCCACGTAGCGCAACCGCTCGATGGGGTGCATCGGGGTCGACCGTACTCCCACTCGGCTGAATACGGGTCGGCGCAGGGGACCTTGCTAGGTTGCGCCGCCGATGGTCGTCACGGAGGCCCCCGCCGATCTGGAGCTGTCGCCCCTCGAGGGCCCGTCACACCCGCTGCGGGCGTGGCTGACGACGTTCCACCTGGTGACGGCCGTGCTCGACCCCTACACGGCCGAGAGCGCCTGGCTGCTGCCGACCGTGGCCCGGATCTTCCGGTCCTACGACGACGCCGACTGCCGGGTCGCCATCACCGTGACGTGCTCGGCCGAGGAAGCGGTGCAGTTCCTGGGCCCGTACGCCAAGGAGTTCCTGACCTTCACCGACCCCGATCGGGCGTTGGTGCGGGCCGTGGGCCTGGAGACGCTGCCGGCCCTGGTGCACATCCGCCAGGATCTCAGCATCGCCGCCATCCCCCAGGGGTGGGACCCGCCGGCGTGGCGGGAGCTGACCGACGAGCTGTCGAAGGCCATGGGCTGGACCCGCCCGGTCGTCCCGGCGGCGACGGACCCCCGGCCCTACCCCGGCACCCCCGCCCTCGGCTGAACGTCGCCTGAGCGAACCCGCGACGGATCGTCTACAGATCTGTAGACGATCCATCGCCAGTTCGGAGGTGAGCTCCTAGAGGCCCGGCTTCCAGATCATCAGGGCGACGAGGGCCACGACCAGCAGGTTGAGGGTCATGCCCCCCGCCGCCAGCTTCTTGCCCAGGGCCTCGGCCTCGGCCGGGCCCGACGGGCCGGCCAGCATCTTCTTGGCGTTGGGGATCATCACGCCGTGGGAGATCCCGATGGCGACGATGTAGAGCACCAGCGACAGCCACACCCACGTCTGGCCCATGGTGAAGACCTTGTCGCTCATCCCCACCAGCGCCAGCCCGAAGATCGGGATGGTGTAGATGATCTTCTCGGCCACCTTGCCCACGTCGAAGTTGGCCTGCATCACGGCACCGCCCCCGGCCGGGCCCATGGCCCGGGCCTTGGCGGCGTAGACGCCGTTGAGCACCATCGTCCCGATGCCGGCGATCACGGCCAGGACGTGGAGGAGCAGGACGAACTTGTACGCGCCGGATGCAGTGCCCATGGGCAGATGATGGCGGCCGCGAAGCGCATGGTCGCGGATGGCGCGGGGCAGGTCCGGGGCATGAGCGACGCACCCATCGACCGCCCCACCGACGCCATGGTGCACAGCGAGCCCCTCGGCGACGACGACGTGGTCATCGACAACGAGCCGGCCGGCGCCACCGCCTCCCGGGGCGGCGGCGAGTTCCCCGATCCCGACACCCCGCCGTCGGGACTGGCCCCGGCCGACGGCTCGCCCGAGCGGGGCCGCGGCACGTTCGACGAGGCCTACGCCTCGGTCGTCGAGGAGACCCGGGCCTCCGGCTCCTAGCGCTGGAGGTCGACCGTGCCCACCGCCTTGACCACGATGTCGGGCAGGTGGTCCGCCGTGCACGAGGCGAGGATGGCGCCCTTCACCACCCGGGCGTCGATCGGGCACGGCAAGAGATCGCTGTCGGGCACCGGCACGCTGAACACCTGGGCGTTGCCCACCGTGAAGCCGATCTTGCCGTCGACCACGGCGACCTCGGCCGTGCTGGTGATCCCGCCCACGGTGACCTGGGCCCGGCCGTCGAGGAGGCGCACGTCGGCCCCGGTGGCCCGGCGGACCTGGTCCTCGGTGATGTTGGCCGTCACCGCGACGGAGTCGACGCCCTTGATGCGCACGTGCGAGTCGCCCATCAAGACGCTCCGGTCGAGCTCGAGGCCGGTGGCCTCCAACCGCAGCCAGGCCACGTCGATGCCGTGGCCGGTCACGTCGGTCAGGCGCAGGTCGAGCGTCGACACCCGGCCCTGGAAGAGCAGCCGGCCGGTGAACGGGATCGAGTGGATCTGGGCATCGACCGAGCCCACGCCCTGCACCTTCGACCGGACGCCCGACTCGACCGCCGACTCGGCCAACGACTTCGCCGCCAGGTCGCCCGCAACCAGCACCGCCACCAGGACGGCCAGCACGATCAGCTTGCGCATCGAGCAGCCCTACCCGGCGTCGTCGGCGACGTCCCGCTCCCGCCCGGTGTCGAAGAAGGCGTCGATGTACTCGTTGGTGTCCAGCTCGCTGTCCCGCACCAGCGAGTAGACCTCGGCGCCGTGCCCGGGAGGGGTGGCCAGGGCGAACACCTGGGCCAGCCCGGCGTACTCGCTGCCCCCGAGGCCGGCGGCGTAGGCCTCGGCGTCGGCCTCGGCCAGCTCGATGGCGTGGTCGAACGCCGCCGTCTCCCAGAGCGTGATGCGCTCCTCGTAGGCGCCGCCGCCGTGCTCGATGATGCAGCGGACGGAGTACCAGCCGGAGTCGCTCACCGCCGCAGTCTGCTACTTGGTGGTGCCGCCCTTGGTGAGGGCGAGGACGTCGAGGGCCTTGTCGAGCTCGGCGCCGGTCATCCACTTGCGCTCGAGCACCAGCTCGCGGATCGACCGGCCCGTCTTGGTCGACTCCTTGATGACCTCGGCCGCCTTCTCGTAGCCGATGTAGGGGTTGAGCGACGTGCCGATCGACGGGCTCGACTCGGCGTACGCCTTGCACACCTCGACGTTGGCCTCGATGCCGTCGATGGCCTTCTCGGCGAACGCCCGGCTCACCGACGCCAGCAGGCGGATCGACTCGAGCAGGTTGCGGGCGATCACCGGGAGCATGACGTTCAGCTCGAAGTTGCCGGCCGAGCCGCCGAAGGCGACGGCGGCGTCGTTGCCCATGACCTGGGCCACCACCTGGCACACGGCCTCGGGGATGACCGGGTTGACCTTCCCCGGCATGATCGACGAGCCCGGCTGGAGGTCGGGGATGCGGATCTCCTGGAGGCCGGTCCGGGGGCCCGAACCCATCCAGCGGATGTCGTTGGCCGCCTTGTAGAGCGACAGGGCGATCGTGCGCAGCACGCCCGAGCACTCGACGAGGGCGTCACGGGAGGCCTGGGCCTCGAAGTGGTCGCGGGCCTCGGTGAGGGGCAGCTCCAGCTTGGTGGCCAGGATCTTGATGGCGTTCGGCGCGAAGCGCTTGTCGGCGTTGATGCCGGTGCCGACGGCGGTGCCGCCGAGGGGCAGCTCACCCACGCGGGGCAGCACGCCCCGGAGGCGCTCGATGCCGAGCTCGACCGACTGGGCGTAGCCGCCGAACTCCTGGCCCAGGGTCACCGGGGTGGCATCCATGAGGTGGGTCCGGCCCGACTTCACGACCGTCTTCCACTTGCGCTGCTTCTTGCGGAGCGACGCCGCCAGCTGCTCGAGGGCGGGGATCAGGTCGTCGGTGATCGTGGCGGCGGCGGCGACGTGGATGGCCGACGGGAACACGTCGTTCGACGACTGGCTGGCGTTCACGTCGTCGTTGGGGTGGACCTTGGCCCCGAGCTTCTCCGACGCCAGGCTCGACAGGACCTCGTTCATGTTCATGTTCGACGAGGTGCCGGAACCGGTCTGGTACACGTCGACGGGGAACTGGTCGTCCCACTGCCCACCGGCGACCTCGTCGGCGGCGGCGGCGATGGCCTCGCCCACGGCCTTGTCGATGGTCTTGAGCTTCACGTTGCTCAAGGCCGCCGCGCCCTTGATGTTGGCCAGGGCGGCGATGAGGGCCCGGTCGATGTGCAGACCGGAGATCGGGAAGTTGTCGACGGCCCGCTGGGTCTGGGCGGCCCACTTCGCGGCGACCGGGACCCGGACCTCGCCCATGGTGTCGTGCTCGATGCGGAACTCGTCGCTCATGGCCGGGACGGTAGCCCCGAGGCCGTTCCACCCAGAAAACGGCACCACGATCTGTTGGAGGGATCCGCACGCTCCGTGGCGAAATCAACCAGGGCCCATGGACAGCCGCACCTCCCTCGCTCCGACCTGGGACACCGGGACCCAGGACATGGTCGCGACCAGCTCGGGGCGCATCGCCCGTCAGGCCCGCGTCGACGCCCTCCTCGTCGTCCTCCTCGCCGTGGTCCTCGGCGCCCTGGCCACCACCACGGTGCTGAAGGAGGGCCCGTCGGCCCAGGCCTGGGCCCTCGCCGCCGTCGTCGTCGTGGCACCCACGCTCGCCGTGCACCTCCTCCTCACCTGGAACCGGGCCCGGGTCGGCGCCGTCGAGGTCGCCCTCGGCCGGGCCGAGGAGCGGATGCGGCTGCTCTTCCACTCCAGCCCCGAGCCGATGTGGGTCTACGACCAGGAGAGCCTGGCCGTCGTCGACGTGAACCCGGCTGCCGTCCAGGCCTACGGCTGGCGGCGCGACGAGTTCCTCCGGCTCTCCCTGGTCGACATCGTCGACACCGGCACCGACGAGCTGCGCTCGGTCATGGGCAGCCTGCCCGAGCCGACGACGTTCCTCGGCGAGTGGCGCCACCGGCGCAAGGACGGCTCGACCCGCTGGGTGCTCGTCACGACCCAGGCCGTGGAGCACGGCGGCCGGTCGGCCCGCCTCAGCGTGGCCCACGACGTCACGGCCCAGCACGAGCACGAGGCCCGCACCCGGGCCATCCTCGACCACGCCCCCGACGCCATCCTCACGATCGACCTCGACGGCCTCGTCGAGTCGCTCAACCCGGCTGCCGAGCGCATGTTCGGCCACCGCGGCGACACCGTCGTCGGCACCGACGTCGGCCGCCTCATGGAGCCGTCGGCCGACGAGAGCACCCTCCCGGTCGGCACCGTGCAGGTCCGCACCCGCGCCGGCCTCCAGCTCGGCAGGGAGGTCACCGGACGCCGGGCCGACGGCACCACGTTCCCCCTCGAGCTGTCCGTCACGGAGGTCGAGCTCGGCGACCGGACGATCTGCACCCTCGTCGCCCGCGACGTCACCGAGCGCAAGGCGTTCGAGCGCCGGCTCACCCACCAGGGCACCCACGACGCCCTCACCGGCCTGCCCAACCGGGTGCTGTTCATGGACCGCCTGGCCCACGCCCTGGCCACCGCCCGCCGCTCCCGGCGCCCGATGGCCGTGCTGTTCTGCGACATCGACCGGTTCAAGGTCATCAACGACAGCCTCGGCCACACGGCCGGTGATGCCCTGCTGTTCGCCGTGGCCGGACGCTTCCGCTCCGCCCTCCGGGCCGGCGACACGGTGGCCCGCTTCGGCGGCGACGAGTTCGTGATCCTCGCCGAGGACCTGGCCGACGAGGCCGACGCCGTGATCGTGGCCGAGAAGCTGGCCGAGGCGCTCCGGGAGCCGATCGCCATCGGCACCCAGGAGATCGTCGTGTCGTCGAGCGTGGGCATCGCGGTGGCCGACCCCGAGACGGCCACGCCCGAGACCCTCGTGCGCGACGCCGACGTCGCCATGTACCGGGCCAAGGCCAATGGTCGGGCCCGCCACGTGCAGTTCGACGCCGACCTGCGCCGCCAGGCCATCCAGCGCATGGACACCGAGAGCGCCCTGCGCCGGGGCATGGGCCTCCAGGAGTTCGTCGTCCACTACCAGCCCGAGGTCAACATCACCTCGGGCAAGGTCGAGGGCGTCGAGGCGCTGGTGCGATGGGACCACCCCGACCACGGCCTCACCGTCCCGGCCAACTTCCTGCCGGTGGCCGAGGAGACCGGCCTGATCGTCGCCATCGGCGAGACGGTGTTCCACCAGGCATGCCTGCAGGCGGCGCGCTGGCACGAGCAGTTCGGCGTCGACGCTCCGACGATGTGGGTCAACGTCTCGGCCCGCCAGCTCGCCTCCCCGATGCTCGTCGAGGTGGTCCGGACGGCTGTCGAGTCGTTCCTGCCGGCACCGGCGTGCCTCGGGCTCGAGATCACCGAGACCGACATCGTCCCCGACGACGACCTCAGCCGGAAGACGATGGAGGACCTCACCGACCTCGGCGTGCGCATCGCCATCGACGACTTCGGCACCGGGTTCGCCTCGCTCTCCTACCTGTGGCGCTTCCCGGCCCAGGTGGTGAAGATCGACCGGTCCTTCGTCCGCCGGCTCGACGAGGAGCGAGAGGCCACCGTGCTCGTCGCCGCCATGATCCAGCTCGCCCACTCGCTCGGGAAGACGACGGTGGCCGAGGGCGTCGAGACGGAGGAGCAGCTCGCCCGGCTCCGGAGCCTCGGCTGCGATGCGGTCCAGGGCTACCTGCTCGGCCGCCCGGCCCCGGCCGACCAGATCCAGCTGCTGCTGGGGTAGGACCACCGGTGATCCCCGGGGCTGCGCCCCCATCTCCGTCCGGCCCGCTGGCGCTCGCGCGCCGGGGACTACCGTCCGCCCCGTGAAGGTGCGGGTGGCGTTCGGGCTGGGCACGGGCGCCTTCGTCGACGCCGGCCGCTTCGGGGAGCTGGTCGACCAGCTCGAGGACGGTGGGTGGGACTCGCTGTGGCTGTCGGAGCGGCTGAACGGCCCGGCCCCCGACCCGCTGGTGGCGCTCGCCGTGGCCGCCGGGCGGACCCGCCGGCTGAAGTTCGGCACGTCGGTGCTGGTGCTGCCCGGGCGCAACCCGGTGGTGCTGGCCAAGGAGCTGGCCTCGCTCGACCGGCTGTCGGGTGGGCGCATGCTCCCCGCCGTGGGCCTCGGTGCCCCCGACCCGCTCGAGCACCAGGCCTTCGGCGTCACCCGCGAGGAGCGGGCTGCCCTGTTCGACGAGATCCTGCCGCTGCTCCGGGCGCTGTGGACCGGTGCGCCGGTGCACCACGACGGTCCCCGCTTCCGCCTCGACGGCGTCACCGTCGAGGTCACGCCCGTGCAGGACCCGTTCGACGTGTGGCTCGGTGGCATCGCGCCGTCCGAGCTGCGCCGGGTCGGCCGGCTGGGCGACGGCTGGCTGCCGTCGTTCGTGACGCCCGAGGACGCCGCCGCCGCCCGTCCCGCCGTCGAGGAGGCCGCCGCCGCGGCCGGCCGGCGCATCGACCCCGAGCACTGGGGGGCGCTCGTCCTCTACTCGAAGGACGGGCTGCCCGAGCGGTTCCGCGCCGCCCTGGCCAAGCGGCGCCCCGACGTCGACCCCACGTCCGTCGTGCCCGACACCGTCGAGGGCGTGCGGACGCTGCTGGAGGGGTTCATCGCCCACGGCTTCAGCAAGCTCGTGGTCGTGCCCGCCGGCGACGTCGCCGACTGGCCGGCCGAGGTCGCCCTCCTCGGCGATGCCTTGCTCGACCTCCAGAGCTAGGCCTACGCCGCGGCGGGGAGTCGGCCCGGGCTCTCGCCAGGAACGCGCCCGCGGCTGGGCCAGGCCCTAGTCGCCGACGAAGCCGTCGAGCTGCTCGCGGAGGATGTCGACGTGGCCGGCGTGGCGGGCCGTCTCCTCGATCATGTGGAAGCAGATCCACTCGAGCGACACCGGGCCCCGCAGGCCGGGGTTCGCCGTCTGCTCGGCGAGGTCGTGGGCCGCGAGGACGGCCCGGCTCTCGTCGCACGCCCGGGCGTAGTCGGCCAGCAGGTCGGCCATCGTCTCCCCCGGCTCGACCCGCAGGTCGCCGTCGGGGTCGTCGTCGGTCGACGGGCCGCCGACCTCCTCACCGAGGAACCGGATGCGGAACCACCCCCGCTCGACCCAGGTCAGGTGCTTCACCAGCCCGCCGATGCTGGTGCCGGTGTCGGTCCGCGGCTGCCGGGCGTCCTCGTCGCTCACCCCCTGGACCTTCCGGACGACCGTGGCCCGCGCGTAGTCGAGGAAGCGGACCAGGTGGTCGCGCTCGTCGGTCGCCAGGTGGGTGTCGTCGAGCGGCATCGGAGGATGGTGCCAGAGGGACGAACCGAACGGCCGAGCATTTGGCAGGATCCGTGGGGTCTTCGTCATTGCTGCCGAACGCTCGCCGGAGGATGCTCTCCTCGTGGAGCGAGTGGTCATCTTCGTGTTCGACGGCGTGCAGCCCCTCGACGCCGTCGGGCCCCACGAGGTGCTGCGGGCCGGCCGCTACGCCGTCGAGCTGGTGTCGGCCGACGGGCGGGCGGTGCGGTCGACGAGCGGGTTGGCGCTGGGCGTCGACGGCTCGTTGGCCGCCGTGCGCGGCGCCGTCGACACCCTCGTGATCGCCGGTGGCGACGGCGTGGGCGAGGCGATGGCCGATCCGGAGGTCCTCCGCCACGTGCAGCGCATCGCCCGCCGGGCCCGCCGGGTCGCGTCGGTCTGCAGCGGCGCCTTCGTGCTGGCCGAGGCCGGCCTGCTCGAGGGGAAGCGGGCGACGACGCACTGGATGCACTGCGACCGCCTCGCCGCCCGCTACCCGAACGTGACCGTCGAGCCCGACCCGATCTTCGTGCGGGACGGCGACGTGTGGACCTCGGCCGGCGTCACGGCCGGCATGGACCTCGCCCTCGCCCTGGTCGAGGAGGACCGGGGCCGAGAGGTCGCCCTCGCCATCGCCCGCCGGCTCGTGATGTACGTGCAGCGCCCGGGCGGGCAGGCCCAGTTCAGCGCCGCCCTCCAGGCGCAGCGGGCCGACCGCGACGTGCTGCGCGACCTCCAGGCCTGGCTGCCCGACCACCTCGACGAGGACCTCTCGGTCGCCCAGCTCGCCCGCCGGGCGGCCATGAGCCCTCGCCACTTCGCCCGCGAGTTCGGGACGGAGACCGGCGTGACCCCGGCCCGCTACGTCGAGGAGCTCCGCGTCGAGGCGGCCCGGCGACTGCTGGAGTCCACCCGACGCGGCGTCGACGACGTGGCCCTGGCCTGCGGCTTCGGCTCGTCCGAGACCATGCGGCGCGCGTTCCTCCGGGTGGTCCGGGTGCCCCCCAACGAGTACCGACGACGGTTCAACAAGGAGACAGCCTGATGGTGACGACCGGGATCCTGCTGTTCGACGACGTGGAGGAGCTCGACTTCGCCGGCCCGTGGGAAGTGCTCACGTCGGCCCGCAAGGACGGCGACGTGGTCGTCACCGTGGCCGAGCACGACCGCCCGGTGCAGGCGGCCAAGGGCCTGCGGGTGGTGCCCGACCACACGTTCGACACCTGCCCCGACCTCGACGTGGTGCTGGTGCCCGGCGGCCAGGGCACCCGCCGGGAGGACGACGACGTCCTCGTCGCCTGGCTGACCAAGGCCGCGGCCGAGGCCACGTGGGTGACCAGCGTGTGCACCGGCTCGTTCCTCCTCTGGAAGGCAGGCGTGGCCCGGGGCCGGACGGTCACGACCCACTGGGCCTTCGTCGACGCCCTCCGCTCGAAGGGCGACATCACCGTCGTCGACGACCAGCGCTTCGTCGTCGACGACCACCTCGTCAGCGCCGCCGGCGTCTCCGCCGGGATCGACATGGCGTTCTGGCTCGTCGGCGAGCTCTACGGCGAGGACCACGCCCGCGACGTGCAGCACTTCATCGAGTACTACCCGGAGCCCCCGTTCACCGGCAGGCGGTGAACCCCACCGTCGTCGCCCGGCGGTCGACGGTGGCACCCTCGGCCTTGGCCCACTTGCGGAGGGCCGAGGCCAGCTGGTCGAGGTCGTCGGGCGTGTCCATGGCGAACGTCGCCCGCACGCACGCCCGGCCCAGGCCGGCGTCCCAGGCGACGTAGCGGTCGCCGGCCCAGCCCTTCGCCGCCGCTCCCGCCGTCGACCACCCGACGATCGGGGCCAGGGTGAGCTCGAGGGTCGACTCGCCGTAGACGCCGTGATCGAGCTCGGGCCCGCCGGCCTTCGGAACCGGGACCGTGACGGCGTGGTTGCCAGCCAGCCAGGCCCCGGGGTCGAGGATGTCCTCGCTGGTGGTCGGCGGGACCCGCAGGGCGGCGTCGACCCGCCGCTCGCCACCGACCTTCAGCAGTGCCCGCACGAACGGGGGGCCGCTCACGTAGGGGAACGAGATCATCTGGGGCACCACGTCCGGCACGCCCTGGAGGTCGACCCCGGTGGCCAGCCTCGTCTCCTCCAGTGACGCCTGGAGCCGCTCGGCGCTGCTCAGCGTCTTGCGGTAGGCGTCCTCGACCCGCACCGCGTTGCCCTCGACGACGGCGCTGAACGCGAGAGCCTCCTCGTCGTGACCCCGCTCGTCGAGCTCGGGCCGGTCGAGGTCGAACCACTGGTCGTCGAGGGCGTGGGTCAGCTCGTGGGCCAGCGTGGCCCGGGCGTAGGGCGTGAGCGTCCCGGCCCGGACGACGAGCTCGTGGGTGTCGGTGTCGTAGAAGCCGACGACGGCGTCGCCGATGAAGCGGAGGAGCACGGCGTAGAGGTCGACGCCGCGGTCGATCAGCCCGAGGGCCGTCAGCACCCGGCCGTCGACCTGGGTGTCGGCCTTGTCCTTCTCGGCATCCTTCAGCAGCCGGGCCTTGAACGCAGCACCGTCGAGGAGCTGGACCGGCACCTTCCGCTTGAACTCGAGGCCACGGGTCTTCGCCACGAACGCCTCGACCTCGGCCACGACCTCGTCGACCGACTTCCGCGGCGCCGTGGTGGTGGTCGGGTCGTCGGCCAAGCCGTCGCCCGCCGAGCGACCGCCGATGCCACCGAAGGCCAGGGCGGCGGCGATGGCCAGGACGACGGCCAGCGCCAGGGCGCCGAGGCGACGGCTCAAGGGATGAGCGTCGTGGGGGTGGTCGAGGTGGTGGTCGGCACCACCGTCGTGGTCGTCGACGGCGGGGCCGTCGTCGTCGTGGTCGACGGGTCGTCGTCGCCCGGCGTCGTCGGCGGATCGGACGGCGGCGGACCGGTCGGCGTGGTCGACGGCGGACCGACCGGGCGGCCGTCGGTGACGTAGACGGGATCACCCCGCTTCACCAGGCTCGGGAAGTACTCGGCGATGTGCATCGGGATCCGGACGCAGCCGTGCGAAGCCGGGTAGGTCGGCACCGAGAGGGCCCCGTGGACGGCGACGCCGCTGCTCGTGAAGTACACCGGGTTGTAGAGCTTCCCGAGGCGCGACTCCCGCCAGCCCGAGTACCGCCAGGCGAAGCGGAACGAGCCGATCGGCGTGATCGCCCGGTTGTCGCAGTCGCCCTTGACGCAATAGGTCTTGCCCGAGCCGGTGGACACGTGGCTGATCAGCCGGAGCTCGCCGTCCTTGTACAGGAACAGGAGCTGGCGCTTCAGGGCCACCTCGACCCGGGTGGCGCCGCCGTTGGGCACGAGGGGGATGACCGCCGGCGGGTTGGCCAGGGCGGCCTGCACCGCGGCGCCGACCTTGCCGTCGGGGCCCATGCCGGCCAGCTTCTGGAAGCCCTGGACGGCGTAGAGGGTGGCGAGGCCGAAGGAGCCGTCGGCCGGGCCCGGATCGAAGTGCAGCTCGATGAGCCGCCGCTGGAGGGCCTCGACCGCGGCGCTCTTGTCGCCCCGTTGGAGCACGCCGTCCTCGAGCGGGATGGTCGAGGTGGTGGACGTCGACGTGGTGGTGGTCGTCGACTCGGACGTCGTGGTGGTCGGGCGGACCGTGGAGGTCGTGGTCGACGAGGGTGCGGCGCTGTCGTCGCTGCTGCCGCCGCTCGTCACGCCGTAGGCGACGCCACCGATGGCCAGCACGGCCACTGCGGCGGCGACCGCGATCCAACGGGTCTTGGTCATGGGGATCCTCACACGTCGTCCTTCACTGGCGTAGGACGCCCCACGAGGCCGCGTCGTTCCGCGGCATTTCGCCCACCCGCACCCACCAGTCAAGGGTTGCAGACGGGCAGCCGTCAAACGTGGCACCCCGGTTTGGGCCCCAGGCCGGGGCGGGTACCGGGCTGGGGACCGGGGCCGGGCGCGACGGCGGAGCGCCTGGCCCGGTCGCGTTCTCTCGTGCCGGCGGCGGGGGTCGAACCCGCACTCCCTCTCGGGAAGGGGCTTTTAAGGCCCCCGCGTCAACCAGTTGCGCCACACCGGCAAGGTGACCCCATTCTCGCCGCTAGGCGGCGGCTGCGCCGCTGTCGTCGGTGGCCAGCACGGCGAGGAGCCGGGAGCGGACCTCGCCGGCCCGAGGGCCGCTGAGCCCGTTGGCCACCACCACGCCCTCCACCATGTCGGCTGCGACCTGCTCGAACGGCCGGCCGGCGAGGCGCACGGCCACGGCCGGCGTGGCCCCCGGGCGGCGGCGCAGCGAGCGGTCGGCTCCGGCCAGGCGGGGCGGGCTGCGGAACCCGGGCACCTCGAGGCCCAGCTTCCGGGCCTCGGCGGCGAGGGCCCGCACGGCGGCGGCGAAGCGGAGGCTGGTACCCACGAGGACCATCCTGCCGACGGGGTGTGACAGTGACCCGACCTACGAAGCCCGATACCGGACGGCGAGGGCCCGGCGGGGCTGGGCCGAGCGGTTGGGGCCGGAGCCGTGGACGAGGTTGGGGTGGTGCACCGACACGTCGCCGGCGGCCAGGACCACGTCGGTGGCGGCGGCCTCGTCGACCAGCGCCGGATCGAGCTCGACACCGAAGATGCTCGGCGCCTCGTCGTTGGGCTGCAGGGGGTGCAGCGGCAGTCGATGCGAGCCGGGCACCACGCGGAGGCACCCGTTCTCCGGCGTCGACGGGTCGAGCGCGACCCACAGGGTGACCGCCGCCGCCCCATGGAGGCGGTCCTGCCACGGGTGGCCGTCCTGGTGCCAGAGCGCGGGCAGCCCGACCCCGGGCGGCTTGACCAGGTACGTGGCGGCGAACGCCTCGGCCGGTCCGCCCAGCACCTCGACGGCGATGGCGACCAGCCGCGGGTCGGACGAGATGCCAGCGAGGAACGGCTCGGTCAGCGGCGCGGTGCGGAGGGCCTCCCCCGGCAGCGTCGCCAGGTGGACCCGGGCGGCAGCGAGCGTCGCCTCGTCGAGGACGGCCCGCACGGTCACGTGGCCCCGGTCGTCGTAGGTCGCACGCATGGCCCGCCGGCGACCCTACCGTCGTGGGGTGGAGCTGACGCCGGCGCAGCAGGAGGTGCTGGCGATGCTCCGCGAGAGCGACCGACCCCGACCGGAGGTCGAGCCCGAGCTGCGCCACGACCTGCGGGCCCGACTCGAGCGCGAGCTGGCCCCGGTGGCGCAGGGCCTCACCGAGCCGGTGTTCGTGAGCAAGAGCGCCCTCCAGCGGGTGCTGGCCTGCGAGACCCGCCACGTGGCCGAGGCCGCCGCCCCGTTCGAGTGGTCGATCGCCAGCGCCCGGGGCACGGTGGCCCACAAGGCCATCCAGCTCTCGGTCGCCCGGGCCGACCGACCGACGCCGCTCCGGCTCGTCGACGACGCCCTCGAGCGCCTGGCCGACGATCCCCAGGCCCGCATCGCCGACTGGCTGCTCGGCCTGAGCGACGCCGAGCGGGCCGACCTGCGCAGCGACGTGAACGAGGTGGTGGCCGGCTTCCTCGAGCTGTGGCCGCCGCTCCAGCACTCGTGGCGACCCCAGGCCGAGTCCCGCCGGCGGGCCGAGCTGGCCGGCGGCATGGTCATCCTCAGCGGCACGGTCGACCTCACCCTCGGCGCGCCGAACGGCCTCGTGGCCGGGCGCGTCGTCGTCGACCTGAAGACGGGCGGTCGCCACTCGGGCCACACCGACGACCTGCGGTTCTACGCCCTGCTCGACACCCTCCGGGTCGGCGTGCCGCCGTTCCGCCTCGTCGGCTACTACCTCGACAGCGGCCAGAGCAGCGCCGAGGACGTCACCGAGGACGTGCTCGAGGTGGCCGTGCGGCGGACGGTCGCCGCCACCACGAAGATCGTCGAGCTGCGCCTCGGGATGCGCTCGCCCTCACTCACGCCGAACCCCTCGTGCCGGTGGTGCATCCTCCGCGACGAGTGCGAGGGAAGCCAGGCGTGGGAGGCCCAGGAGGAGCCTGGGTAGCATCCGGGCCGTGCCAGGAGACCTGCCGGTCGACCTCGCCGACCGCCGGTCCCTCGTGCACCTCCCCGGGCTCGGCGAGTCGACGGGGCCGGCGCACGATCCACGTCTGGGCGATGTCGACGAATGGGGCCGCTCCGAGCGCGTGCGCGAGCAGGTCCGGCGGCTCTACGACCCGATCTACCGGAAGCTGTTCCGGGTCGAGTGGGAGGGCCTGGAGAAGATCCCGAAGGGCCCGGCGCTGTTGGTGGCCAACCACGCCGCCGCGATCCCGTCGGACGCGCCCGTGATCATGCACGGCATCGAGGAGGAGCTGGGCCGGCCGGTCTACGGCCTGGCCGACCACCTGTTCCGCTCGCTGCCGGTGCTCGGCACGCTGTGGTCGCGCGCCGGCGGCGTGGTTGCCCACCCCGACAACGCCTACCGCCTCCTCCGCGAGCAGCGGCAGCTCGTGCTGGTGTTCCCCGAGGGGACGAAGGGCCCGGGGAAGACGTACGCCGAGCGGTACCGGCTCCGGCGCTTCGGCCGGGGCGGCTTCGTCGAGATCGCCATGCGGGCCGGGGTGCCCGTCGTGCCGATCGCCGTCGTCGGGGCCGAGGAGTCGATGCCGACGATCACCACGATCCCGACCCTGGCCCGCCTGCTCGGCCTGCCGTACTTCCCGATCACGGCGAACATGCTGCTGTTCGGCCCGGCCGGGCTGTTCATCTACCTGCCGGCCAAGTTCAAGCTGAAGGTGCTCGACCCCGTCTACTTCGACGTGCCGCCCGACCAGCCGCGCTACTCCCGCAGCCGGGTGATGGAGGAGGCCGAGGGCATCCGCCAGACGATCCAGGAGTCGCTCTACGAGATGCTCAGCCGCCGCCAGTCGGTGTGGCGTGGGTAAGCGCGTCCTCGTCACCGGCCTCGGCACGTTCTGGGGGGGCCGGGTCGCCCAGGCCCTGGAGCTCGACGAGTCCGTCGACGTGATCGTCGGGCTCGACACCACGGAGCCCTCGGTCGAGCTCGACCGCACCGAGTTCGTCCGGGCCGACGAGAACTACTCGATCCTCGCCCGACTCGTGAAGGCGGCGCGGATCGACACGATCCTCCACACGTTCCTGGTCGTCGATTCGACCGGCATCGGTCCCCGGGCCCTCCACGAGGCCAACGTCATCGGGACCATGAACCTGCTCGCCGCGGCCAGCGCGTCGGGCTCGACGGTGAAGCGGCTGATCGTGAAGTCGTCGACCCACGTCTACGGCTCGAACGCCGAGGACCCGGTGTGGTTCAAGGAGGAGACCCGGCGCTCGAAGGCGCCCCGCACTGCCGTCGAACGGTCGCTGCTCGAGGTCGAGGGCTACCTGCGCGACTTCGCCGACGACCGCCGCGAGGACGTCTCGGTCACCGTGCTGCGGTTCTCGAACGTGCTCGGGCCCGACATCGTCACGCCGCTGAGCTGCGCACTGGAGCTGCCGCTGGTGCCGTGCATCGCCGGCTACGACCCGAGGTTCCAGTTCGTGCACGAGGAGGACGTCGTCCGGTCGCTGCTCTTCGCCCTCGACCACGACCTGCCCGGCACCTACAACGTGGCCGGCGACGGGCTGCTGCCCTGGAGCGAGGTGGCCCGCATGTGCAACAAGCGGCTCCTGCCGCTGCCCCCGGTCGGCACCTCGCTGGCCGCCCGGGCGCTGCGGCTGGCCCGCGCCTGCGACCTCCCGCCCGAGGCGCTGGAGGTGCTGCGCCACGGGCGGGGCGTCGACACCCGCCGGCTCCGACGCCAGGGCTTCCGGTACGACTTCACGTCCGCCGGCGCCGTCCAGGACTTCTGGCAGTCGGTCCGCCTGCGCCAGACCGTGGGTGAGGTCGAGCCCACCTACCGCTACGAGCGCGACGTCGAGGCGTTCTTCCGCCACTCGCCGGCCGTCGTGAGGGACGAGGCCTGATGTCGCACCTGACCGTCGAGCGGCGCGACCGCGTCGCCGTCGTGACCCTCGACGACCCGAAGCGGCGCAACGCCCTCTCCGGCGGCCTCGTCGCCGAGGTCGTCGCCACCTTCGACGAGCTCGAGGCCGACGACGGGGTCGGCGCCGTGGTCGTGACCGGGGCGCCGCCCGCCTTCTGCGCCGGCGCCGACCTGGGCGACCTGTCGAGCGCCGGCGAGGGCGAGTTCCGCGCCATCTACGAGGGCTTCCTGCGGGTGGCCCGCTCGACGCTGCCCACCGTGGCCGCCGTCAACGGGCCGGCCGTCGGTGCCGGCATGAACCTCGCCCTCTCGTGCGACGTGCGCATCGCCGCCCACACCGCCCGCTTCGACGTCCGCTTCCTCGACCTCGGCATCCACCCCGGTGGCGGGCACACGTGGCTGCTGCAGCGGGCCATCGGGCCCGAGGCCGCCGCCGCCATGGTGCTGTTCGGCCAGGTGGTCGACGGCCGTGGTGCCGAGCGCATCGGGCTGGTGTGGCGCAGCGTCGAGCCCGACGACCTGCTCGACGAGGCGGTCGTCGTCGCCGCCAACGCGGCATCGAACCCCAAGCCCCTCCTCGCCGCGGCCAAGCAGACCATGGCCGAGATGGCCGGCATCGACAGCCATGCCGCCGCCGTGGAGCGCGAGCTCACGACCCAGGTCTGGTCGGTGCAGCAGGGCTGGATCGCCGAGCGGCTCAGGAAGTAGCGATCCCGGGATGCTTGCCGGTCGGCGGCGCCGGGTCCGCGGACACTGACCGTCAGTCGATCCACTCGGACAGGAGCTCGGGCCGCCGCTCGCGCCACTCCTCGAGGGTGATGGCGTAGCGGATGTGGTCCTCCCACACGCCGTCGATCTCGAGGTAGCGCACGGCGATGCCCTCGTCCCGGACCTTCAGCTTCTCGACCACCCGGCGGCTGGCGGCGTTCCTCGGGATGATGGCGATCTGGAGGCGGTGGAGGCCGAGCTCCTCGAAGGCGTGGCGGCACACGACGACCACCGACTCGGGCACCAGGCCCTGTCCGGCGCACGACTCGTCGACCCAGTAGCCGACGTAGGCGTTCTGGAACGGGCCGCGCTGGACGCCGTTGATGTTGATCTCGCCGCAGAAGCGAGGGCCGTTGAAGATGCCGAAGCCGTAGCCGGCGCCGAGCTGGCGCTCGCGGTCGCGGGCCCGGCACCGAGCGGCGAAGGCGGCCCGGCTGTCGACCACGTCGGGCGCGCCGGGCGGACGCCGCGGCTCCCACTTGGTGAGCCAGTCGGCACTGCGCGTCCGCACCTCGTGCCACTGGTTGAAGTCGCTCACCGCCAACGGGCGCAGCGTCACCCGGCGGCCCTTCAGGACCACGAGGTCGTTCATCGCTCGCTCAAAGGTGGTCCAGGATCTCGTCGAGGGCGGCGAGGAAGAGCGCGACGTTGCGGGGGCGGGCGGTGTGGCCCATGAGCCCGATGCGCCAGACCTTGCCGGCGTAGGCGCCCAGGCCGCCGCCGATCTCGATGCCGTGGCGCTCGAGGAGGCACTTGCGGGCCTTCGCCTCGTCGAGCCCGTCGGGCACCCACACCGTGGTCAGCTCGGGCAGGCGGTTGCCGGCGGCGGCGAAGAGCTTCAGGCCGCGTGCGTGCAGGCCCTCCTGGAGGAGCCGGCCACACTCGGCGTGCCGGTGCCACGAGTCCTCGAGCCCCTCGTCGAGCACGGCGCCGAGGCCGGCGTGGAGGGCGAAGACCATCGAGATCGGCGCCGTGTGGTGGTAGGTGCGCGCCCCGGTCGCCGAGCCGGTGTAGCGGCCCAGCAGGTTGAGGTCGAGGTACCACGACTGCGGCTTCTCGACGAGGCGCTCACGAGCACGGTCGCTCACCGTGATCGGGGCCAGGCCGGGCGGCACGCCCAGGCACTTCTGCGTGCCGCTGTAGGCGAGGTCGACGCCCCACGCGTCGATCTCGACCGGGATGCCGGCGAGCGACGTGACGCAGTCGACGAGCAGGAGGGCGTCGCCCTTGCCGGCGCCTAGCGGCTCGATGTCGTTGCGGACGCCGGTCGACGTCTCGGCGTGGACGACGGCGATGACCGCGGGCGACGGGTGGGCCTGGAGCAGCCGCTCGGGCTCGATCGGCTCGCCCCACTCGGCCTCGACCCTGACCACGTCGGCGCCGCAGCGGGACGCCACCTCGGCCATGCGCTCGCCGAAGACGCCGTTGATGCCGACGACGACCACGTGACCGGGGTGCACGACGTTGACGAACGCCGCCTCCATGCCGGCCGAGCCGGTGCCGCTGATCGGCAGGGTCAGGGCGTTGGTCGTGCGGAACACCTGGCGCAGCCGCTCGCACGTCTCGTCGAGGAGCGCCACGAACTCGGGATCGAGGTGCCCGAGCATCGGGCGCACGAGGGCCTCGACCACCTCGGGATAGGGGTTGCAGGGCCCCGGTCCCATGAGGATGCGGTCGGTTCTCGGCATGGCTCGTGATGCTATGGGAACGAGGCCTACGCGATCTTTGCGACCTGCTCCTCCGACCAGGCCCACAGCCGCTCGGCCTCCGCCGGGTCGACGGCGTCGGGTCGGTGCCCCTCGGGCACGGCCGGGTCGGTGGTCTGGGTCGTGCTCACGTGGCAGTCCTCGAGGTACAGCCCGCGGCGGCCGTCGAGCTCGGCCGAGGTGGCGGCCCAGATGGTGGTCGCCGCCCCCTCCTCCACCGTCTTGGTCGGGATCGGCACGGCCGTGCGCCCCGACGCCGCCATCTCCTTGAAGTCCTGCTCGGTGAGGTGCCGGGGCAGCTCGGTCAGGATCCGACCGGGGTGGACGGCGAAGGCGGCGTTGCCCCGCGCGGCGAGGCCGACGGCGAAGAGGATGTTCGCCGTCTTCGACTGCCCGTAGGCCAGCCACTTGTCGTACGGCTCCTGGCGGAAGTGGGGGTCGTCCCACCGCATGCCCGAGCGGAGGTGGCCGCGCGAGCTGAGGTTGACGATGCGACCGTCGACGCGGTCGAGGAGCAGGGTCGTGAAGAGGAAGTGACCGAGGTGGTTGGTGCCGAGCTGGAGCTCGAAGCCGTCGGCCGTGCGCTCGAGCGGGGTGGCCATGACGCCCGCGTTGTTCACCAGGAGGTCGATGCGGTCGACCCGGCCGCGGATCGCCTCGGCGCCGGCGCGGACGCTGGCCAGCGAGGCCAGGTCGAGCTCGACCAGCTCGACGCCGTCGATGCCGGCGAGGGCCGCTTCGCCCTTGGCCCGGTCGCGCACGGTGCCCAGCACGCGGGCACCGGCCCCGGCGAGGGTGCGGACGGTCTCCACGCCCAGCCCGGCCGAGGCGCCGGTGACGACAGCGGTCGTCCCGGTGAGGTCGATCCCGGCGATCACGCCAGCGGTGGTGCAGGCCATGGCCCGACCCTACGACGGGCGCGACGAAGGGGAGGCCCCGAGGCGCCTCCCCTTCGATGCGGCGGTCAGCTGCGATGACTAGCGGCGACCGTGACCGCCGTGACCGGACCCGTCCCGGTGACCGTCGAAGCCGTCATGATCACCGTGGTCGTCGAACCCGGCCTGGCGGAGCTCGCCGCCGTTGTCGTCGCCGGCATCGTGGACGCCGTCGTGGTCGTGGTCGCACCCGTCGACGTCGTCGTCGGCCTTGGTGTCGTCGGCCTTGGTGTCCTCAGCCGCCTTGACCTCGGCCGCCTTCTCGGCAGCGGCCTTGTCGGCGGCGGCCTTCTCGGCCTTCTCGGCCTCGACCCGGGCCGACACGGCGGCGATGAACTTGGCCTTCATGGCCTCGGGGTCCTGCTTCTCGGCGACCGAGTAGCGGAAGTGGCCGTCGCCGGTGAGGTGGGCCCGCACCGCGACGGTGCTCGTGTCAGAGGTGAACCACACCTTCACCGTGCGGCCCGTGGCCTTCTTCACCGTGGCGGCCCAGCCGTTCATCGGTGCGGTGGCGACGACCTTCAGGACGTCACCGGTGCGCTGGACCGTGACCGTGCCGGCGTCAGCGGCGACCAGGGTGCGCTGCGCGGCGTCGGCCATGGTGGACGGCGTGGTCGCCGGGGCCACGGCGCCGTCGGGCGCGGTGGGTGCCGAGTCGTGGGCGCCGGCCACCCCGGCGAACAGCATCGTGCCGGTGAGGGCCGTCGCACCCGCGCCGACGAGGATGCCGCTGGCGAGCTTGGTTCGCGTGGTGGTCATGGGCTTGCTGTGCCCGGGGCCGGCTCAAGCCAGCGCCAGTGGAACCTCAAGCGTTGCTCAACGACGCCCGGGGCCCCCGTGCCCGCCACCGTCGTCGTGGCCGTCGTCGTCCTCGTCGAGCGAGATGCGGTCGTCGCCGGCCCGGGCGAACACCCGGGTCACGTGGTCGTCGGTCCGGAAGACGACCGACACGGATCGGGGCCCGTCGTCGAACACCGACACCGCGTAGCCCGGCGATGGCGTGGCCACCACCAGCGACACCGACGTCCGGGTGAAGCGCACGGAGACCGAGCCACCCCGACCGTTCGCCGTGCGCACCGTGGCGGGCACGGCCGTGGTCGTGGTCGGGCGCCGCACCGTGGAGGTCGTCGCCGGCGGCACCGTGGTGGACGTGGTGGTCGGTGCCACGGTGGTCGAGGTGGTCGTGGTGGTGGCCGCGGCCCGCACCAGGGCCAGCGGGGCCGGGCGCCGGGTCGTGACCTCGGACGTGACGACGTGCACGCCGAGCGACACCACGAACGTGGCGAGGACGGTTGTCGCCAACCACGTGGCGGCGAGGGTGAGCCGGCGACGCACGGTCTGATGATCCCCACGGACGGTGTCTGGGAACACTCCCTGGCGATGGCCACGCTGTTCCTGGTCGAAGACGACGCGTCGATCCGCCAGGCGCTGGCCCGCGCCCTGGAGGCGAAGGGCCACGCCGTGGCCAGCGCCAGCTGCGCCCTCGACGGCCTGCGCGACATCGTGGCCAACCCACCCGACGTCGTGGTGCTCGACCTCGGGCTCCCCGACGTCGACGGCGGGGAGCTGCTCCGGATGCTGCGGGCGGTCAGCGACGTCCCCGTGCTGGTCGCCACGGCCCGGGACGACGAGGCCGAGATGGTGCGGATGCTCGACGCCGGCGCGGACGACTACGTGGTCAAGCCGTTCTCGGCCGATCAGCTCGACGCCCGGGTGCGGGCCCTCCTGCGCCGATCGGCGACCGCGTCGGTGGTGCAGGCCGTGCTCGAGGTCGGCGACCTGTGCATCGACCAGGGCGGGCGGTCGGTCAGCCTCGACGGCGAGGTGCTCGACCTCACCCGCAAGGAGTTCGACCTCCTCGCCCACCTGGCCGCCCAGCCCGAGGTGGTCGTGAGCAAGCAGGAGCTGCTGGCCGAGATCTGGCAGCGCCACCCCGGCGCCGCCGACCGCACGCTCGAGGTCCACCTCTCGTGGCTCCGCAAGAAGCTGGGTGAGACCGCCGCCGAGCCTCGCTACCTGCACACCGTCCGGGGGGTGGGCATCAAGCTGGTCGACCCGACGTGAGAGCTCGGCTCGTCCTGCTGTCGCTGGCGGTGTCGACGATGGTCGCCCTCGCCTTCCTGGTGCCGCTCGCCGTGCTCGTGCGCGACGTGGCCCGGGATCGCGCCCTCACCGCCGGCGAGCGCGACGCCGCTGCGGTGGCACCGGTGCTGGCCCTCTCGAGCCGGCCCCAGGTGGTGGAGCCGGCGCTGGAGCGCACCGAGGCCGGCGCCGACCACCGCCTCACCGTGCACCTGCCGGACGGCGGCGTGATCGGCGCACCCCACCGCGTCGGGCCCGACGTCGAGACGGCGATGCGCACCGGCAGGTCGTTCTCCCGGAAGGTTCCGGGCGGCGTGCGGCTCTACCAGCCGGTGGTGCTGCCGGGCGGAGCCACCGCGGTGGTCACCGTGCTCGTCCCGTCCGGCGAGCTGACCCACGGGGTGACCCGCTCGTGGGCGGCGCTGATCGTCGTCGCCCTCGCCCTCGTGCTCGCCTCGGTCGCCATCGCCGACCGGCTCGGTGCGGCCGTCGTCGGGCCGACGCGCGAGCTGGTGGCGGCCGCCGGGGCACTGGGCGAGGGCGACCTCGACCGGACGGTCGAGGCCAGCGGCCCGCCCGAGCTGGTCGACCTGGCCGCCGCCTTCAACCGGCTCGGGGGCCGGGTGCGCCACCTGCTGGCCCAGGAGCGCGAGGTCGTGGCCGACCTCTCCCATCGCCTGCGGACGCCGCTCACCGCGCTGCGCCTCGACGCCGATGCCCTCGGCCCGGGCGAGGAGGCCGATCGGGTGCGGGCCGACGCCGACCGGCTGGAGGACGCCGTCACCACGCTCATCGCCGAGGCCCGGCACCCGGGCCGGGGCCGGGCGGCTGATGCCGCCGCCGTGGTGGCCGAACGAGCCGCCTTCTGGTCGCCACTGGCCGAGGAGCAGGGCCGGGCGTGGGACGTGCACATCGAGGCGTCGGGCGAGGTGGCCGCGTCGGCCGCCGACCTCGAGGCCGCGGTCGACGCCCTGCTGGGCAACGTGTTCGCCCACACCGAGGAGGGCACGCCGGTGGCCGTCTCGGTCGGGCGCGACGGCGGCTGGGTCGTCGTCACCGTCGACGACGGTGGCCCCGGCCTCCCGGCCGACGCCGTCGATCGCGGCACCAGCGGCTCGGGGTCGAGCGGGCTCGGCCTCGACATCGCCCGCCGCACGGCCGAGACCGGTGGCGGCACCCTCGTCCTCGACCGCTCCCCCGCAGGCGGCACCAGGGTCGCGCTCCGCCTCGCCCCCTGCTGACTGGCACGATGCCGGCGTGGAGCTGCGGGGGGATGTGGTGGTGCTGCGGCCGGCGACGATCGACGACCTCGACGACGCCACCTGGGTGTTCGAGGGCGAGGGCAACGAGCAGTGGTGGCCCGGGGTCGATCGCCGCCAGGCGGCCCGGGACTTCCTCGAGGACGAGGATGTCGCGCCCTACGTCGTGCTGGTCGACGGCGCCGTGGCCGGCATCATCCAGTCGTACGAGGAGGACGACCCCGACTACCGCCACGGCGGCATCGACGTCATCCTCCACCCCGACGTCCAGGACCGTGGCGTCGGCACCGACGCCGTGCGCACGCTCGCCCGCCACCTGTTCGAACACGACGGGCACCACCGGCTGATCATCGACCCGGCGGCCCACAACGCCCGGGCCATCCGCTGCTACGAGAAGGTCGGCTTCAAGCCGGTCGGCACCATGCGCGACTACGAGCGGGGCATGGACGGCACGTTCCACGACGGCCTGCTCATGGACCTCCTCCGCGCTGATCTGACCCCGGCGAGCTGATGTGAGGGTTTGGCCACCGGCCCGGTCCGGGCACCCGGAAGGGCATGGGCGGTTGGCGGACGGCTCTCATCGGCGGCTTGGTGGGCATGATCGCCCTCCTCGGCGGCTTCCTCTGGGCTGCGGCGGGAGTAGGCGCGTCCAGCTCGACCCCGACCCCGACGACCGCGCCGATCGCGGCATCGACGCCGACCTCCGCAGTGGCCCCCGCGACACACCGGCCGCTCCGACGGGCGGCGAAGGCGGCGACCCACCGGCCCGCTCCCACCACGACCGCGGCACCCACCACCACGGCACCGCCGAAGGCGACGACGACCACGACGGCCCCGACGGCCCCGACGGCCCCGAAGGCGACCACGACCACGGCCAAGCCGAAGGCCACCACGACGACCACCCAGCCGCCGAAGGACGGGGACCCGAAGGCCCCTAGCTGATCGAGGCGACGATGCCGTCGAGGATGTCGGTCTCGGAGACCAGCACCTCGTCCGCCTCGAAGTGGCGCAGCACCGAGACGAGGATGCAGCACCCGCCCACGATCACATCGGCCCGCTCGGGCTGGAGGCCCGGGTTCTCCCGCCGGTCGACCAGCGACTCGGTGGCCAGCGTGCGGAAGACGTCCTCGGCCGCGGCCCGGGTGAGCCGGAAGTGGTGGACGGCCTCGGGGTCGTAGTAGCCGAGCTCGACGGCGGCGACCGAGGTGACCGTCCCAGCCAGGCCCACGAGCCGCTTGGCCTGCTTGGCCGCCGGGAGCTGGCGCCCGACCTCCTCGACATGGGTGCGGGCCACGCTCACCGCCATGCTCAGCTCCTCGGGCGTCGGCGGGTCCGAGGCCAGCCACTGCTCGGTGAGTCGCACGGCCCCGGTGTCGACCGACAGCACGCCCTCGGGCTGGGTCGTGCCGACCACGAACTCGGTGGAACCGCCGCCGATGTCGAACACGAGGAAGGGCCCGTCGGCCGGGTCGAGCGAGGCGGTGGCGCCCAGGAACGACAAGCGGCCCTCCTCGTCGCCCGAGAGCAGCTCGGGCCTGGTGCCGAGGGCGGCCTCGGCGGCGTCGAGGAACTCGTCGCGGTTGGCCGCGTCGCGGACGGCCGAGGTGGCGACGGCCCGCACCCGTTCGGCACCGGCTGCCCGGATCGCCTCGCCGTAGGCCCGGAGCACGTCGAGCGTGCGCGCCATCGCCGCCGGGTCGAGCCGGCCGGTCGTGTCGACGCCCTGGCCCAACCGGGTGATCGTGGTGCGGCGATCGTCGCCCACCAGCAGGCGCGTCGAGTTCGTGCCGATGTCGACGGCGGCGACGATCACCGGTAGGCCTCGATCCGCTCGTCGACCCACGCACCGACGGGGTCGTCGCCGCCGGCGAGGAACCAGGCGTAGTGGCCGTGCAGGCACTTGACGCCGATGCGCGTGCCGCCCACGCCGCCGCTCGGGCGAGGGCCGGCATGGCCGTCGGGGATCTCGGCGTCGCGCTCGGCGGCGTAGCGCCGGTGGGCTTCGGCCAGCACCTCGGGGTCGACGTCGGCCTCGGCCGCATTGACGCCGCCAGCGGCCTCGAGCCGACCGACCGCCGTGGCGATCGGGCCGGCCAGCAGCCAGTACAGCGTCGGCATCGGCGTGCCGTCGTCGAGCAGGGGCGCGTTGCGGAGGACCACCGGGACGCCCTGGTCGTCGCGCACGACGATCTCGAAGTCGCCCTGGGGCCGCCGCCCGAGGAGCCGGGTGACTACTTCTTCTTCTTGCGGCGACGCAGGAGCCACAGGAGGACGACGAGCACGCCGACGATCGGGCCCACCCGCTTGACGACGGGGGAGCCGGCGGTGCCGAGCAGGTCGACCGGCTCGGCCGGCTTGGAGTCGATCTTGCGCGGGCCTGACGAGGCCCCCGAGCCGTTCGACGACGGAGCGGCGCCCGGCGACGGGGCACCGGTCTCGGTGGCCGGGGTCTCGACCGGCGACGGCGACGGGGAGCCCGACAGCACGTCGGCCTCGAGCGCCTTCACGAACTGGTCCATGAGCTTGGCGCTCACGTCGGCCATCACGCCCCGGCCGAACTGGGCGACCTTGCCGGTGACGGTGAGGTCGGTGACGACGCTCACCTTGGTGCCGTCGCCCTCGGCCACGAGGGTGGCGGTGATGGTGGCCGAGGCGTTGCCCTGGCCCCGGGTGTCGCGGCCCTCGGCCTTGATCACGGCCTTGTGGCCGGCGTCGTCGCGCTCGAGGAACGAAGCGGCGCCCTTGTACTGGGCGGTGATGGGCCCGACCTTCACCTTCACGATGCCGCGGAACTCGTCGCCCTCGACCTCCTGGAGCTCGGCGCCCGGCATGCAGGGGGCGATCCGCTCGAGGTCGGTGAGCACGGCCCACGCCTCGTCGACCGGCACGCTCACCGAGAACTCGTTGGTCAGGTCCACGTCGCCAGATCCTCCTGCGTGTCCACGTCGGCGGGGTCGCCCGGGCACGCTACTTCGGTCACGAGGTCGGGCCGTCCTCGCAGCAGCGAGCGCGCCCCTTCGTCCCCTTCGCGGGGCAGCAGCGACCACACCTCGGCGGCGAAGCGGACCGGGTTGCGGCGCTGCCCGACATAGGTGGCCACCGCGACCGGGGTGGCCGTGGCCGCCGCCACCAACCGCCACGCCTCGGCCGGGATCAGGGGCTGGTCGCCCAGGCCCACGACGACGGCGTCGTGACCGGCGGCGGCATCGATCCCGGCGGCCAGCGACGTGGCCTGGCCCTCGGCCCACCGGGGGTTGCGCACCTCGCGGGCGCCAGGCGGCAGCTCGAGCTCGACGGCACCGGTGACGACGAGCAGCTCGTCGAGCCCACCGGCCGCCTCCAGCGCCCAGGCGACGAGCGGGCGGCCCCGGAACGTCGCCAGCAGCTTGTGTCCGTCGCCGCCGAACCTCGTGCCCCCGCCCGCCGCGAGCACGAGCGCCGCGGTGGTCACGCCCGCGAGGCGTGGATGGGACCGTCGACCTCGCGGAGGGGACGGGCCCGGTGGCCGGTGCGAGCGGCGATGATCTCGGCGCAGATCGACACCGCCGTCTCCTCCGGCGTGCGGGCGCCGATGTCGAGCCCGATCGGCGCCTGGACGCGCCCGAGGTCGGCCGGGTCGACGCCCGCCTCCTCCAGCCGCTTGTTGCGCTCGTCGGTCGTGCGCCGCGAGCCCATAGCGCCGATGTAGCCGGCCTTGGTGGCCAGCGCCGCGGTGAGGGCGGGCACGTCGAACTTGTGGTCGTGGGTCAGCACGCACACGGCGTCGCGCGGGCCGAGCGTGTCGCCCACCCGCTCGAGGAGGCGGTGGGGCCAGTCGACGACGACCTCGTCGGCGAACGGGAAGCGGAGCTTCGTGGCGAACACCTCGCGGGCGTCGCACACGGTCACCCGGTAGCCGAGCACCTTCGCCACCCGCACCAGGGCAGCGGTGAAGTCGACGGCGCCGAAGATCAGCATGCGGGGCGGCGGGGCGAAGCTCTCGACGAAGACGGTGACCTCGTCCTGGCGAGCCTCGCCGTGGGGCCCGTAGTGGCGGGTGCCGGAGCGGCCGGCGTCGAGCTCGGCGATGGTGTCGCGGGTGACGACGCGGTCGAGGTCCTCGTCGCCGAGCGTGCCCTCGGTGCCGCCGTCGACGACGAGCAGCTTCCCGCCCACGCCGGGCCCGGAGACCACCGTCGCCAGGGCCACGGGCTGCTCGGCCCGCATCGCCTCGGCCAGCCGGTCGAAGAGGGTCACCAGTCCAGCTCCTCGAGGAAGAGGTGGATCGTGCCGCCGCAGGTGAGGCCCACGGCGAAGGCGTCGTCGTCGCTGTAGCCGAACGTGACCAGCTTGCCGTCGCCGTGCTGCTCGAGCAGGCCCAGCGCCTCGGTGACGACCGCGCCCTCGACGCAGCCGCCCGACACCGAGCCGGCCACCTCACCGGCCTCGTTCACGGCCATCGCCGCGCCGGGCAGCCGGGGGCCGGAGCCCTCGACGTCGACGACGCGGGCCAGCGCCACGCGCTTGCCCTGCTTCCGCCACCGCTCCAGGTCGCTCAGGATCTCCTTCATGCTGCGATGAGTCTCGCAAGGGATTCGAGCGATGCCACCGCGTGGCCCTCGACGAACTCGTCGACCCACGGCAGGGCCGCCGCCATGCCACCGGCCAGCGGCGCGTACCCGGGCGAGGCCTTGAGCGGGTTGACCCACACCAGGCGATGGGCGACGCGGGACAGGCGGGCCACGTGCTCGCCCAGCTCGGCCGGGTTCCCCCGGTCCCACCCGTCGGACAGGATGACGACCACGGCGCCGCGGGCCATGCCCCGCACGCCGTAGCGCTCGGTGAACTCGCCGATCGTCTCCCCCAGCCGGGTGCCGCCCTCGAAGTCGGGCACGGCGTCGGTGGCGGCGGCGAGGGCGGCGTCGGCGTCGTGGGTGCGCAGCATCGGCGTCAGCCGGGTGAGGCGGGTGCCGAGGCTGAAGACCTCGACCGCGTCGCGGGCCGTCACCGCGGCATGGGCGAAGCGCAGGAGGCCGCGGGCGTAGTCGGCCATCGAGCCCGAGACGTCGATCAGCAGCACGACCCGGCGGCGGCGCTCGCCCGGCGCCTGGTGGGCCAGGTGCACCGGCTCGCCGCCCGCCCGCAGGGCGTCCGCCACCGTGCGGCGCAGGTCGAGGTCGCCCCGGTGGCTGGGGCGCCGTCGGCGGGATCGACGGCGGGGGCCGTGCAGCCGCAGGGCGTCGATCATCCGGTCGGCCTCGGCCCGCTCCTCGGCGGTGAGCTCGGCCAGATCCTTGTGGCGCAGCACCTCGACCGCACTCCACCGGAGCACCTCGTCGGACGGGTCGCCCTCGCCGTCGCCCTCCCCCGCATCCGGATCGTCGACGGCGACGATGCGGCGCTCGAGGGTGGTGTGCGACCGGTGGATGTGCGCGGCCTGCCCCTCCCAGAAGTCGGTGAAGGCGGCGTCGTAGGCCTCGATGTCCTCGGGTCGGCGGACCAACGTGGCCCGTCCCGCCCAGTAGACGCCGTCCCGCTCGTCGAGGCCCACGGCGTCGAGCGCCTTGGCGTAGCCGACGACCGTGTCGGGCGGCACCGCCAGCCCCCGCAGCCGGAGCTGGGCGGCGAAGGAGACGGCGAGGTCAGCCAAGGAGCCGCTCCAGGCCCTCGGCCCGAACCCTCGCCTGGTCCTCCCGGTACTTGAGGACGGTGCCGAGCGTGGCATCGGCCGACTCGACGTCGAGGTGGTCCTTGCCGAGCGCGGCCAGGGCCAGCGCCCAGTCGATCGTCTCGGCCACACCGGGCGGCTTGTAGACGCCCGACTGGCGGATCGCGGCCGCCGCGGCGGCGACCTGCTGGGCCAGCCGCTCGGGCACACCCGGGGCCCGGAGGCGGACGATCTCGACCTCCCGGGCCAGCGTCGGGTGCTCGACCCAGTGGTAGAGGCAGCGGCGCTTCAGGGCGTCGTGCACGTCGCGGGTGCGGTTCGACGTGACGACGGCGATCGGCGGGGTCACGGCCCGGATCGTGCCGAGCTCGGGCACGGTGACGGCCCAGTCCGACAGCACCTCGAGCAGGAACGCCTCGAACTCGTCGTCGGCCCGGTCGACCTCGTCGATCAGCAGCACCGGCGGCGGCCCCTCCCGGGGCGTGACCGCCTCCAGCAGCGGGCGGCGCACCAGGAACCGCTCGTCGTACAGCCCGCGCTCCAGCTCCTCGACGCCGCCGACCGATCCGGCTGCCTCGGCCGCCCGCAGGTGCAGAAGCTGGCGGGCGTGGTCCCACTCGTACACGGCGTTGGCCACGTCGAGCCCCTCGTAGCACTGGAGCCGGAGCAGCTCGCCGCCGGTCCAGCGGGAGATGGCCTTGGCCAGCTCGGTCTTGCCGACCCCGGCATCACCCTCCAGCAGCAGCGGCCGCTGGAGGGTGAGGGCCAGGAACACCGACGTCGCCAGACCCTCGTCGGGGAGGTACCCGTGCTCGGTGAGCGCGGCGGTGACGTCGGGGACGTTCACGTGCAGATGAGCGAGTTGGGCTCGCCGTACTCGTTGGTGGTCACGTCGGCTTCGTGGTCGGTGAACCACGTGCCGCCGTCGGACAGGTACTTGAACGCGTACGTGCCGCCCGCGGGCACGACGACGGAAGCGCTGCGGGTGCCGTTCCACCGCTTCTTCAGCGGGTTGGCGTGCGGGTCCCAGTCGTTGAAGTCTCCGAGCACGGAGACGGGTTGGGGGGTTTCCTGCAGGGGGAGCGTGAAGGTCAGCTTCACGCCCTCCTTGCCGGGTGATCGCTTGATCATGCCCCTGAAGGCTACGCGCCCGCTTCCTCGAGGCCGCGCCGCACCAAGACTCGCGAAAGGTGACGGCGGTACTCCTCGGAGGCGTTGAGGTCCTCCGACGGGTTCGTGCCCTCGTCCGCGACGGCGGCGGCATCGGCGGCCGAGGCGCCCGAGGCGAGCGCCGCCTCGACGTTGGTGGCCCGGATCGGCGTGGAGCCCATGTTCACCAGGGCGATCCCGGTGTGCCCGTTGCGCACGACGGCAGCGCCGACGATGGCCCAGTCCTGGGCCCGCTTCACGAACTTCTGGTACGAGAACGTGGCGCCCGGCATCTTCGGGACCCGCACCTCGACGAGCAGCTCGTCGGGGGCGAGGGCGGACTCGAGGAAGCCCTGGAAGAAGTCGGCGGCGGCCACGGTCCGGTCGCCGTTCGGCCCCCGCAGCACCATCGACCCACCCATGGCCAGCACGGCGGCGGGGAGGTCGGAGGCCGGGTCGGCGTGGGCCAACGACCCGCCGAGCGTGCCCCGGTGGCGGACCTGCGGGTCGCCGACGAAGCCGGCCACGTGGGCGAGGAGCCCGGCGTTGGCCTTGAGCAGGTCGGAGTGCTCGACGTCGTGGTGGCGGGTGAGGCCGCCGATGGCGATCTCGTCGCCGTCCTCGCGGATGTAGGACAGCTCGGTGAGCCGGCCCACGTCGACGAGCACCGACGGCGTGGCCAGGCGCAGCTTCATGAGCGGCAGCAGCGAGTGGCCGCCGGCGAGGACCTTGGCCTCGTCGCCGTGCTCGGTGAGGGCGGCGATGGCCTCGTCGACCGAGCCGGCCCGGACGTACTCGAAGGCGGCGGGGATCACTGCCCACCGCCCGTCTTCGCCGCGGCCAGGACGGCCTCGACGATGTTGTGGTAGCCGGTGCAGCGGCAGAGGTTGCCCTCGAGCCCCTCGCGCACCTGGCGCTCGGTGGGGTCGGGGATCTCCCGCAGGAGCGACGTGGCCGCCATGACCATGCCCGGCGTGCAGAACCCGCACTGGAGGCCGTGGTGCTCGCGGAACGCCTGCTGCATCGGGTGCAGCTCGGTGTCGCTCGGGGCCAGGCCCTCGATCGTCTTCACCTGCTGGCCGTCGGCCTGCGCGGCGAGCACGGTGCACGACTTCACGGCTTCGCCGTTGAGGTGCACCGAGCAGGCCCCGCACGACGAGGTGTCGCAGCCCACGTTGGTGCCGGTGAGCCCCAGCACCTCGCGGATGTAGTGGACCAGCAGCAGCCGAGGTTCGACCTCGTTCGTGTGCTGCTGGCCGTTGACCGTGACGGTGATGTTCACCCGCGTGCCTCCTGGATGGCCGACCAGACCCGCTGGGGGGTGGCCGGCATGTCGATGTGGCGGATGCCGAGGTGCGACAGGGCATCGATGACCGCGCTCTGCACGGCCGGCGTGGCGCCGATGGTGCCGGACTCGCCGATGCCCTTGGCCCCGAGCGGGTTGGCCGTGGTCGGCGTCTCCATTGGTACCAGCTCGAAGCTGGGCAGCTCGGTGGCCGAGATGAACGTGTAGTCGGCGAAGTTCGACGTCACCGGGTTGCCGTCGGCGTCGTAGACCATCTCCTCGCAGAGGGCCTGGCCCACGCCCTGGGCGATGCCGCCGTGGCGCTGGCCCTCGACGATCATCGGGTTGAGCAGCACGCCGGCGTCGTCGACCGTGATCACCCGCTTGACCGTGACGTGGCCGGTCTCGGTGTCGACCTCGACCACGGCGACGTGGGCGCCGAACGGGAAGGTGGAGCTGGCCGCCTGGAAGACGGTGTCGACGACGAGGGGCGCCTCGGTCTGGTCGACGATCTCGGCCCAGCTCCGACCGGCGCTCGGGGTGCCGGCCACGTGGAAGCGACCGTCGATCTTGTCGAGGACGATGTCGTCGGGGTTGGCCTCGAGCAGGTCGGCCGCCTTCTGCTTGGCCAGCTCGACCAGCTCGACCGACGCCTGGTGCACGGCGGAGCCGCCGAGCTGGAGGCTGCGGGAGCCCATCGTGCCCTGGCCCACCGGCACGAGGTCGGTGTCGCCGTGGATGACCTCGATCTGGTCCATCGGGATGCCGAGCTGCTCGCTGGCCAGCATCGACCACGAGGTGACGTGGCCCTGCCCGTGGGGCGAGGTGCCGGTGTAGACCTTGGCCCCGCCGTCGGGCGTGATCTCGACCTTGGCCACCTCGTTGCCGGCGTAGGGGCCGCCGGTGACCTCGACGTACACGGCGACGCCGATGCCGAGCTGGACGGCGTCGCCGCTGGCCCGGCGAGCCTGCTGGTCCTTGCGGAGCTCGGCGTAGCCCGAGCTCTCGAGGGCGAGGTCGAGGGCCCGCTCGTAGTCGCCCGAGTCGTAGGTGGCGCCGGCCGCCGTCTGGTGCGGGAAGGCGTCCTTCGGGATGAGGTTCTTGCGGCGCAGCTCGGCCGGGTCCATCCCGATCTCGGCGGCGAAGAGGTCCATCGCCCGCTCGATGGCGGCGCTCGCCTCGGGGCGGCCGGCGCCGCGGTAGGCGACGGTCGGCGTGGTGTTGGTGACGACGGTGACGCTCGTCGACTCGATCTTCGGGATCGTGTAGACGCCGGCCGCCATCATCCGGGTGAGGAACGGGAGCATGCCGCCCATCGAGGTGTACGCCCCGTTGTCGGCGACGATCTCGAGCCGGTAGGCCTCGACCGTGCCGTCGCGGGTCCCGCCGATGGTGACGGTCTGGACCTGGCCGCGACCGTGGCCCATGGCGAGCATGTTCTCGGTGCGGGTCTCGGTCCAGCGCATGGCCCGGCCGGTGTGGCGGGCCAGCCAGCCGGTGAGGATCTCCTCGGGGGCGACGCCGGTCTTGGCGCCGAAGCCGCCGCCGACGTCGGGCGAGATGAGGTGGACCTGGCCCGGCTCGAGGCCGAGGATCCCCTGGAAGCCGTCGCGGGCGCCCTGCGGGCCCTGCGTCGACAGCCAGACCGTGAGGCGCTCACCGTCCCAGGCCGCGGCGCACGACCGGACCTCGAGCGGGGCGATGGCGACGCGCTGGTTGTTGATCTTCTCGGTGACGACGACCTCGCACCCGTCGAACAGCGTCGGGTCGAGCTCCTCGCCGAGCTTCATCGTGATGTTGGTGCCGGCCGCCTCGTGGAGGATGACCTCGTCCTTGGCCGCGTCCTCCATGTCGACGACCACCGGCAGCGGGTCGTAGTCGACGAAGACCAGCTCGGCGGCGTCCTCGCCCTGGTAGCGCTGCTCGGTGACGATGGCGACGATGGGCTCGCCGACGAAGCGCACCACGTCGGTGGCCAGCGGCGCCCGGAGCACCGCCGGGTTCAGGAGCATGAGGCCAGGCGTGGCGGCCAGGCCGACGTCGGCCGCGGTGAACACCCCGACCACGCCGGGGGCCTGGGCGGCCTCCTCGGTGTCGACGGAGGTGATGCGGGCGTGCGCCATCGTGGAGCGCACGAACGTGACGTAGGCCGCGCCGGCCAGGCGCTCGTCACGCAGGTCGTCGACGTAGGTGCCGCCGACGGTCAGGAACTTCGGATCCTCACGACGCAGGACCCGATTCCCCAGGATGCTCAACGACCTCTCCCCCGCACTCGGCTACGGGGGCGGAACTTAGCCCGGGACGCGCTCGCAGGCGTCCAAGAGGCGGCGGGCCAGCGGAACGGCGGCGATGCCGACGCCGACGAGGACGAGCACGACGCCCAGGGTCGAGAGCAGGAGCAGCCCGATCGCGCCGACGACGCCGCCCAGCACCCACCACGGCCACTCCTCGGGATGGGCCACCAGCCAGCGCTCGGGCGGCAGCGGCGCGGCGGGGTCGTCCCGCCTCGTGAGGACGGCGGACAGGACGCGGCAACGCGGGCACTCGCACATACGAGGTGCTGCAGTACCCCGTTCCGCTGGTTTCGGTGCATTCGGTGCGGCCGAGCCCCAACAGCCGTTGTGTGCAGTTCACCTCGACATGCGAGGGCGAGCGCACACAACCCGAGCGCGCATCACGCCCAGCTCGACCGTTGTGTGCGGTTGACCTCGACATGCGAGGGGGAGCGCACACAACGCGAGCGGGTCGGCTACTTCTTGTTCGGATCGCTCGCCATGAGGTTGGCCTCGACCAGGTAGCTCGGCGCCGACATGGCGATCTGGGACTCGGCCCTCGCCCGGATCTTGGCCTGCTGGGCCTCGCTCGGGGCGGTGATCCAGAACGTGTCGTTGATGATGCCGTCGAAGCAGATGTCGGCGACCTCGGACAGCGGGGCGAACTCGACCTTCTGGCCCAGCTCCTCCATGCGCGACACGTACATGCCGAGGCTGTCGCGACCCTCCTTGGGCGGGGCGCCGGGCCGCTCGTAGCGGTCGGGGCGGTTGGCGCCGGCCTTCCAGATGCCGGTGTTGAGCACGCCGGGGCTGTTGGTCGACGGGTAGAGCAGCGAGGCGCCGACCTTGGCGTCCATCTGGCGGAGCTGGCCCCACAGGCACTCGGTGATCGTCACCACCGCGGCCTTGGTGGTGGCGTAGATCGCGCTGTTGACGATCGGCGTGAAGCCACCGTTGCCCGAGGTGGTGTTGACGATGTGGCCCTCGGTGTCCTGGGCCAGCATCGTCGACACGAAGGCGTTGAGCCCGTTGACCACGCCCATCACGTTCACGTCGAGCGACCAGCGCCAGTCGTTGGGGTGGTGCTCCCACATGTGGCCGTCGGAGCCGGAGCCGACGCCGGCGTTGTTGCACAGCACGTGGACGGCGCCGTACTTCTCGAGCGTGGCGTCGCGCAACGCCTCCAGCGACTCGAGCGAGGTCACGTCGGTGACCACGCCGATCACGTCGCGCCCCTCGGCCTGGAGCTCGGCCGTCGTCCGCTCGACGAGGTCGGGCACCACGTCGGCGACGACCGCCTTCATGCCCTCGTTCGTGAACCGCTCGACGAGGGCCCGGCCGATGCCCTGCCCCGCCCCCGTGACCACTGCGACCTTGCCCGCGACGTCCTTCATGGTGCCCCCTCGATCGATCTAAGAGGGAGTTCTTACCACCCTAGAACCAGCCCGTCACGGCGTCCCAGGCCTTCTCGACCACGTTCCGCTTCTCCTCGGCCTTCGGCGTGGGCGCGTCGGCCACCGGGGCGTCGGCCTTGCTCGGCGGCGGGAGGACGGCGTAGGCCTCCTCACCCGGCTTCACCAGGTTGTACTGCTCCCGGGCCAGGCGCTCGATCTCGGCGTCGGTCTGGAGCTGCTGGGCCCGCTGCTCGAGGTCCTTGTTCTGCTCGCCCAGTACCTGGAGCTGCTTCTCGGCATGGCTGATCGAAGCGCGCTGGGCCAGGTACGTGCGCGTCGGGAACACGCCGGCGAAGAGCACGCCGACGAGCACGACCGAGGCGAGGAGCGGCCAGAGCGCCCGACGGAGCCTCATCGGGCCAACGCCTCGCGACCGAGGTAGCGGGCGGCGTCGCCGAGGTGCTCCTCGATGCGCAGGAGCTGGTTGTACTTGGCCACGCGGTCGGAGCGGGCCGGAGCACCGGTCTTGATCTGGCCGCAGTTGGTGGCCACGGCCAGGTCGGCGATCGTCGTGTCCTCGGTCTCGCCCGAGCGATGCGACATCACCGAGGTGTACGACGAGCGCGTGGCCAGGGCCACCGTGTCGAGCGTCTCGGTGAGCGACCCGATCTGGTTGACCTTGATCAGGATCGAGTTGGCGACGCCGGCGGCGATGCCCCGCTCGAGCCGCTCGACGTTGGTGACGAACAGGTCGTCGCCCACGAGCTGCACGCGGTCGCCGACGGCGGACGTGAGGGCGGCCCAGCCGTCCCAGTCCTCCTCGGCCATGCCGTCCTCGATCGACACGATCGGGTAGCGGTCGCACCAGTCGGCCCAGAACGCCGCCATCTCGACCGGCGACAGGGTGCGACCCTCGCCGTCGAGGTGGTAGGCGCCGTCGCGCCAGAGCTCGGTGGTGGCCGGGTCCAGGGCGATGGCGATGTCCTCGCCCGGGCGCAGGCCCACGGCGTCGACGGCGTCGAGCAGGAGCCGCACGGCGGCCTCGTTCGACTCGAGGTTCGGGGCGAAGCCGCCCTCGTCGCCCACCGCGGTCGACAGGCCGCGGTCGTGGCACAGCTTCTTCAGGGCGTGGTACGTCTCGGCGCCCCAGCGCAGGGCCTCGGCGAAGGAGGCGGCGCCGACCGGCATGATCATGAACTCCTGGAAGTCCACGTTGTTGTCGGCGTGGACGCCCCCGTTGAGGACGTTCATCATCGGCACGGGCAGCACGTGGGCGTTGGCCCCGCCGACGTAGCGGTAGAGCGGCACGCCGGTCTCGTCGGCCGCCGCCTTGGCCACGGCCAGGCTCACCCCGAGGATGGCGTTCGCCCCCAGCCGGCTCTTGTTCGGCGTGCCGTCGAGGTCGAGCATGAGCTGGTCGACGGCGCGCTGGTCGAGCGCCTCCTCGCCCAGGAGCTCTTCGGCGATGTCGACGTTGACGGCATCGACCGCGCCCCGCACGCCCTTGCCGCCCCACTCGTCGTCGCCGTCACGGCGCTCGACCGCTTCGAACTGCCCCGTCGACGCGCCCGACGGCACGATGGCGCGCCCGCTGGCGCCCGACTCCAGCAGCACCTCGGCCTCGACCGTGGGGTTGCCGCGCGAGTCCAGGACCTGCCGCGCAAGGATGAGTTCGATCGCAGACATGTGGCTGGTGTTGCTCCTGTGGGAAGTGTGGAAACGGTACAACCAGGACGACAACGGGGGTAGGACACCCCTCGATGCAGGTCTGGCTCGGCACCTCCGGCTGGCAGTAC